>JAEWPQ010000117.1 GCA_023460575.1 Bacillota bacterium | reverse complement strand
TTTGCTCCATTTGAAATAAAAACATTGCGTTTAATTTTATAAACGCAAAAAATGCGAGTAAGATGGTTTCAATAAAAACAAATTACGCATAGCAACAATGTACCCAAAATATTATAATGTTTTCATCAGCTTTAAGAAAAAACATACCAAAATTTAATATGGAGTTAACAAAATGCAAAAAAAGCTAATCATTTTTACAGACAGTGGGGATACCATTATTGACGAAGGCACTGAAATCCGCAATGATGAAGATATTGTAGTCCACGCAGAATTAATTCCCGGTGCGGGAGAGACCTTAAAAGCTCTTTACGACGCTGGTTATGTTATTGCTATGGTGGCTGACGGAGAAGAACAGTCCTTCACCAATGTTTATGAAGAAAATGGCCTTGGTTATTGCTTTCACACCAGAACAATTTCCGAGATCGTTGGGGTCCAGAAACCTTCCGAGAGAATGTTTATAGATGCCATGGAGAAAAATCACCTGACAGAAGAAGATAAAAAACGGGTGGTTATGATTGGAAACAATGTGAGAAAGGACGTCGCCGGGGCCAACCGCTTTGGAATTACTTCTATTCTCATTGATTGGTCTCCGCGCTATGATATGAATCCGGCTGATGAGTGGGAAACGCCGGACTATACCGTCCATGAGCCAGAGGAGCTTCTGGCACTGATTGAGAGTCTGGAGGCAGAGCTTCAAAAAGACGGAAATAAATAGAAGGAGGGTATGGATATTATGAAAGAAAAGACAACGAAGGAAAAGGCGCGTAAGATTCCTTTTAAGGTGTATATACGCAATACCTGGCAGCTTTACTTAATGCTTCTGATTCCTGTCATTTATATGCTTATATTCCGTTATAAGCCCATGATCGGGGGAATTATTGCTTTTAAGAAATTCAACGTATTTGCAGGAATGTGGAACAGCCCATGGGTTGGCTTCGCTCATTTCAGAGAGGCATTCGGGTCTAAAGATTTCTGGAATGCGTTAGCCAATACACTGATATTAAATATAGGTGACCTGATTATAGGTTTCCCTGTACCGGTACTTATCGCTGTGTTCCTGTTTGAAATCAGGAATGTGCGGATCAGAAAAGCTACACAGACCATTTTATATCTTCCAAACTTCCTTTCCTGGGTTATTATTGCAGGTATTATCACCCAGCTGTTTTCTACCAGCGGACTTGTGAATGATATTTTTCGTAAAACAGGGATCCCGGAAGTAAATTTCTTAAGCAGTCCGTTTATATGGAGATTTGTTTACTGGTTTGCAGGAATCTGGCAGTCAGCCGGATATTCTCTAATTATTTATCTTGCAGCGCTGACCGCAACGGATCCGTCTCTTGGAGAAGCAGCTTACATTGATGGTGCAACGAGACTTCAGAGAATTGCGCATGTAACCATTCCTCAGATCAGGCCTACCATTTCAATCATGCTCATCATGCAGCTTGGTAAGATTGTATCCATTGATTTTGACCGTCCATATATGATGGGTAATACATTAGTTAAAAGTGCCTCTGATGTTATCAGTACCTATGTTTACAGTGTAGGTCTTCAGGCAGGCCGTTTCGACTTTGCTACTGCTGTCGGTCTCTTCCAGTCTGTTGTAGGAATTATAATGATTCTTTCAGTTAATAAAATATCTAAAAAAATGGGAGAGGAGGGAATTATGTAATGAGCGAGTTAAAGAGCAAGGCAGACAGAAGGTTCCAGCTTTTCTGGAACACATTCTTCGTCGTAATCAGCATAGTGGCATTGATTCCCATTATCCGGGTTGTGTCCATGTCATTAAGCTCCAAGGATGCTATTCTGGGTGGTAAAGTATTCCTATATCCTGTACAGTTTACGGTTGAAGCTTATGGCAGAGCGTTTCATAGTGGTAGCTTTGTTTCCTCCTTTATCTACTCTGTTTTCCTGATGCTGGGTTCTACTGTTGTATGTATCGTTATGACTGTACTGGCAGCTTATCCCCTTTCTAAGAGAAATTTAAAGGGTGGAGCAGTCATTATGACCATGTTTGTACTGACGATGTATTTGGATCCAGGAATCATTCCGAAATATTTAAATGTAAAAGATTTTAAGCTGATTGATACAGTCTGGGCTTTAATTATTCCGGAGGCACTCAGCGCATATAACATGATTATCATGTGTACTGCATTTAAAGGGTTGGATTCATCCCTTTACGAGGCAGCAAAGATTGATGGATGCAGCGAGATACAGACGTTATTTAAAGTTGCGCTCCCGTTAGTTTATCCAACATTGGCAACGCTGGCACTTTTTTATGCAGTGGGCAGATGGAACCGTTTGAGTGATGTTCTTTATTATGTAAATTCATCAAAGCTGTATACGGTGCAGATGGTATTAAAACAGTTGATTGAAGCCGTGAAGCTGACCCAGGAGGAAGGTCTCCAGTCCCAGCTTGTGGCAGATAACATCAAATCAGCAAGTATCGTAATATCCATGACACCTATGATTATCGCATATCCGTTTATTCAGAAGTACTTTACAAAGGGCATAATGCTTGGTGCTGTTAAGGGTTGATTATTTATTAATTAAATAATATATAACGTTTATGAAAGGGAGGTTTTATAATGAAAAAAACGAAATTATTAAAGAGTTGTGTAGCAGTTTTAGCAGCAGCATCTCTGGTAACCGGATGCGGATCCGGTGCGGCGAAAGACGCAACAACAGCTACCACTGCAGCAGGCGGTACAGAAACAAAAGCAGAGGCATCCGCTGACAAGGGAGAAGAAGTAACCATTAAGGTTATGGTATGGGACAGAGGAGATGCAGCTCCCGGTACAACTGTAGAGAATAACACCCAGACAGAATGGGTAAAGAAACAGGTAAAGGAAAAGTACAATATTAACGTAGAGTACGTTTCAGTACCAAGATCTTCTTCTGATGAAAAGGTGAACATCATGATGTCAGGCGGAAGTGCTCCTGATATCGTATTTACCTATAATCAGGGTCTCTTCTACAGCTTTGCGCAGGGCGGCGGTCTTACAGATTTAACAGAGGCTTATGAAAAGAACGGCGCAGATATTAAGAAATTCGTTGCAGATGCTCAGAATATGGGACAGATTGATGGAAAACAGTTTGCAATCATGAAACAGAGAGGTGTTGAATCTCCTCGTCATACAGCTTATATCCGTCAGGACTGGCTGGATAAGCTGGGAATGCAGATGCCAAAAACCAAAGAAGAGCTTGTTGCTTATTTACAGGCAGTAAAAGACAAAAACCCTGGCGGCGTAGAAAATGTAATTCCATGGGCGATGAGCGGACGTAATGATACTGAAAAAGGCTATGTAAATTTCCTTGGTTCTTATGTTAACCTTGAAAGCGATAAGGATGCTTATGTATACAGTGAAGCTTATATGGCTGTAGCTCCTGGTGCTATTGATGGTATTAAAAAATTAAATGAGCTTTATAACAAAGGACTTATTACCAAAGATTTTGCAACTGATACAAACGAAGATATTTACAAGGCTCAGGTAACAGCTGGTAATGTAGGTTTCTTCCTTGATGATACAGAAAGCCCCTGGAACTATATTACTGTTTTAAACACAAATGCAGGCGGAAGAACGTTTGTTCCGGTACAGTGCTTTGAACTGGCTGACGGTTCCTACCGTACACCATTTGAACCAAGACACGGTATGTTTGTAATGGTACCAAAGAGCAGCGAGAAGAAGGCAGATGCCTGCATGAAATATTTAAACTGGATGGCAGATCCGGCAGTTGCTGAGAATATCGTATTTACTGCAGAACACAAGAGGGATGAAAACGGAGTTCCGATTAAGTTATCCAGTGAAGAACTTTCTTCTAAGGGATATCCAGGAACCTGTGACGATTTAAATATTGTTAACCTGGCTATGGACTGGACAACAAAGAAAGATTCAATTGTATCTAAATGGATTAAAGATCAGTCTGTTGAGTGGGAAAGTCCTGATTGGTTCTCTAATTTCTATGATGTTCGTTCCGAAGGAAAGTTCCGTTTCCCTGTATATGCTAACATTTCACAGGCAGAAGCTGATTACGGAAAGAATGTTGAGAACTTAATGGTAGGTTATGTTTACAAGCTGATCAGCTGTACACCGGATCAGTTCGATAGTCTGCAGAAGACAGAATATGACAACCTTGTAAATGCAGGGCTGCAGAAGATTCTTGACGCAAGAGCAGAATATTTTGACACA
>JAEWPQ010000116.1 GCA_023460575.1 Bacillota bacterium | reverse complement strand
TGGGTACAGAGGGCGTTCATTATATCAGCGAAATTATGAAAAAGAAAAAGCAGGCAGTCATCTCCCTCTGGTCTAAATTAAACCCTGAAAATGTAGAAGAATCAGCCAGGCAGAAACCGGACTTGATTCATATCGGAACCCCTGTGTCTTATGCGCAGATCTATAATAAGTTAGGAAAAAATAAAAAATGGATTGAAAATTCCCTTCAGGAATGTATTGAAGTTGCCAGGAATTATAACATTCCCATTACGGTAGGTTTGGAAGATGCGTCAAGGGCAGACGTAGCATTTTTAGTTTCTTTAATCCGACTGATGAAACAGCAGGGAGTGGAGACCATTCGGCTTGCAGATACGGTTGGGGTCTTATTTCCAAAACGGGCAGGGGAACTGGTGCGGGAAATAAAGCAGACAGGAATCATGATTGAGGTTCATGAACATAATGACTTTGGAATGGCAGTGGCTAATTCCATGGTCATGGCGCTGGCAGGTGCAGATATGGTGGATGGTACGCTGCTTGGAATCGGAGAGCGGGCAGGAAATTGCAACCTTTATGAATTTGTCCATAGTGCAGCCCGTAAATTTGATTTAAGTGTCAAGAGTCCGGATATCAAAAAAGGGGAAAATCTTTTAAAATCCATAATGAATGGAGGGAAAAGGAATGATTCGGAAGATTAAATTTGAAGATGGAAGAAAAAAACTGGCGGAAGGAATTTTAAGTCTCTGCCGGGTTCTCTCCTTAGAAGGACAGGTGCTGGTAAACGGAGTTTACAGCTTTTCCGCTGGGGAGGTGGCAGGAAAGCTTGAGGGAACGGATTTATTTTTAAATCAGGGAATCCGTCTGGCAGCAGCGGCGATTGGTGAGATCAATCAGGCGGCAGGCTGCGGAACCGGAGAGTCGGCCTGTCTGGCAGCAGAGCTTTTGGCCTTTTGCGAAAGAAAATCGGCATCGGGAATCAGTCCGGTACTTCTCGCCAGGGAGCTGAAAGCAGCTGCAAAAACGCTGGAAGCCTTTGTTCGTGAAAAAGCAATTCCCCTGTCTGATGCAAAAGCGGATCTGGTAGAAGCGATCACAAAAGACCGGGAAACTGCCCAAATGGTTGTTGATGGATCAAAAGTGGGGGAAGTAGTTGTAAAAGATTCCATGTTTGGGGAAACAAGGCTGGAAATTACCAGAGGAATGCGTCTTGATGGAGGTCTGGCAGTGGGAGCAGAAGGAACAGTATCTGATGCCCTTGTTCTGATTGTAAAAACCCCAATCACTTCCTTTTCAAGTCTCTATCCTCTTCTTCAAAAGACGGGACAGCAGAATTTATTCATTCTGGCTGACGGGATAGAGGGGGAAGCACTGACCCTTCTTAAAGCAAATGTAAAGCAGAACCGCATTCATGTAAGAGCCATGAAAGCGCCGGGAATGGGCAGGAGAAAAGAGGATCTTTTAGAGGACGCTGCGGTGTATACGGATACGGTGGTTTTTGACGGTATTTATCCATGCAGAATGGAAGAATTTTCTCCCGCCATGCTGGGGAGGGTAAAAACGGTGACAGCTGCCGGTTCCTATACGGTTATGGAGGGAAATACGGATAACAGCCGGATTTACAGACGGACCCGGGTAATAGAAGAACGGATCCGCGATCCGAAAACCAATTATTATGATAAGCAGAAACTAAGAGAAAGAGTTGCAGCATTAATGGGTTGTGCGCCTGTGATCTATACAGGCGGATATACTACGGTCCAGGCAAAGGAAGAGAAAAGAAGAATCGAATCCGCAGTGGCCTATTATCAGACGATGAAGCAGTACGGAGTGTTAAAAAAAGATGATTTAAACAGCTTTACGGCTGGGTCAGAAGCAGAAAAGTTCCTGACAGAGTCGATGAAAAAGAGCTTTAAAAAAGAGGAAATCAGCACATATCTGCTTATCCTGATGATTCAGAAGATCTGCGGGCTGATTGTCATGTGGCTGACAACCGGAGCCGTCATGGTGAGTACCGGATATGACAGAGAAGACTTAGCGCTGATAAAAAGCGGAGTAGATATAGAAAGGTTAAGGGGCTGATATGAATATCAGGAAAGTAAAGCTGAAGCCTGGATTTACCTTAAAGGAGCTTGGAGGGGAATTTTGTATATTTGATGAAAGAGACAGTCAGAATGGTTCCTTAGATGGACTGCCGTCAGTAAATGAGATATGTATTTTCTTATGGAACAGCCTGGAGAGAGGGGCAGGAGTGGGGGAGCTGACCGCCCTTTTATCCGAGAAAAAAAATATTGACGAAGAAGATGCAAGACTTGAGCTGGAGGAATTTCTTGCAAAACTGATCCATGGCAATGTGGTTGAAATTGATGGGTAAAGGAGGAGCAGGCAGGTGGAAAAAATAGCGGTGATCAGCAAAAATCAGGAACTGGTTCCTTTTTTGCATTGTAATCTGGTGGAAATTTTTGAAAAAGTGGGATCACAGTGGCAGGCGGTGCGTACCTCTCCCTTTTCTCCCTTAAAAGGAAATACAGTTGGGGAACTGAGAAAAGAAACCGAAGCTGTCATGACTCTGACAGAGGATGCGAAAGCAGTTATGTGCAAAGAGCTTTCAGGAATCCCATTTTCGGTATTCAGCCAAAAGGGATACTGCATCTTTTGTGCAGAAAAAGCGGATCAGGATACATTAGACGGAATAGTAAAGGATATGGAAGAAAGTGATGAAAAACGAAGACGGAAAGAAGCTATGATTAAAAATGCCGGACCTGTGGAAACAGAAACACCTGGAATCTATTTTCTGGATTTAATTCAGCTTCAGAAGGAGTGCCCCCAGATCTCCTCCAAAAAGGCGCTTTTAACCTTTCTTTCCAATACTCCGTTTCTGGAGCTGCGCCTTGTCTGTGCCCACATTCCGCCATGGCTGGAAACAGATGCTTCCTATGAAAAAAAGGTCCGTCCACGGGAGGGCGGAGTACAGATAACGGTAACCAGAAAACAGTGTTAGCAGGAGGTGAAAGCGATGCAGAATTATATGGTTTTAGACGCACGGACACTCCAGACTCCTTATGGGATCCTGGGTGGAGTGGACTCCTTTCTCTGCCATCCGGGCGGAGAGCTTTCAGGAGTGAGCCTGTCGGAAAAAAATATGATAGTCACTCAGGCAGGAGAACTGATTCCGGCCTATACGGAAAACGAAAGAAGAAAAAAGAAGCCGTCTGTGGAATTTGACAAGCAGGGAATGGTGATCAGTGTAGCACTGGAAGAGCAGCAGGAGGTTCTTACTCCCATTGGGGAACTGCCAATTGAACTGATTAAATTTTATCCCACCGGAGAGATTCACCGGGTATTTATTCTGGATGGGCAGATAAGCGGTTTCTGGACGGAGGAAGACGAGAGGAAGCTTAACATTTCCCTGACCTTTGATCTGGGTTTTACTGAATTTCAGGCAATGATCAATGGTCTGTGTTTTTATAAAAGCGGTGATATTAAGAGTATTACTTTGTTTCCGGGAGAAAAGGCTTCCATACGGACTCCCCTGGGAATGGTGGAAACAAAGGTGGGACTGTCTTTATATGAGTCGGGAAGTTTAAAATCAATTGAACCGGCAGAGCCTGTACTGCTGCCTACGCCTATCGGTAGAATTACCGCTTACGATCCGGACCAGATCGGAATCAATGCAGACAGCAATTCTCTGTCTTTCACGGAAAATGGGGAGGTAAAGGCTCTTATTACCTGTGATCACTCCATCTATGTTCAGACAGAGGAAGAGATGATGAAAAAATATTCTCCTCATATAAAACCTCATCCCCTCTATGATGAGATTCTCACTGTATCGGGAATTAAAGTGGAGTTTTTCCAGGAATCAGGCGAAGTGATGATTGAAAGTGACAGATATAATATGGAATCATGCGGATTTACCATAGAGCCTTTTGTACGGCCCGGAATGCACTGCAGTCCTTCTGACTGCGCGAACTGCTCCCTGTGCAACAAAACAATGAGAGAATAAAGAATGGAACTGCCGGCTTCGGCAGTTCCATTCTTTTGGATGCTTATTCTGATTTTGGGGCAGCATACTCTGTCTCACAGGCGGAAGCGCCGGCATGGCTGCCTTTTCCCAGAACAGAGGTATAGTAAAAGATACCAAAGCAGGCAGCTGCAAATAGAATTCCGATTGGATAAGCAATTTTAGTGGAAATCTGCAGTCCTTCTTTTGCCATCAGTATGTAGGTACAGGAAACTGCGGACATAAAGGTCGCGGGAAGCACTGTGATCCAGTAAAAACGTTTTTTTCGGTATAAATAAACACTTGCAGTCCATAAAGCGATCATTGCCAGTGTCTGGTTGCTCCAGGAGAAGTATCTCCATACGATCTGAACATCAAACTGCGTCAGAACAGAACCAACTGCCAGAAGCGGTACGGTAAGGAGCAGCCGGTTTTTCACCGGTTTCTGGTCAAGTTTAAACCAGTCAGCCAAAGTCAGACGTGCACTCCGGTAAGCCGTATCTGCAGAAGAGATGGGGCATGCGATAACTCCGATCATTGCAATAACGGCACCAACGGGCCCAAGAAGCTTAAAGCAGATTTCATAAACAACGCTGGACTGCCCATTTCCAAGTGCGGTTAAAAGACCGCCGGTTCCGTCATAGAAGGCAACTCCTGCAGCAGCCCAGATGAGTGCAATGACACCTTCGGCAACCATGGCACCGTAAAACACCTTCCGGCCGTCCGCCTCATTGGTAAGACAGCGGGCCATTAAAGGAGACTGTGTAGCATGGAATCCGGATATAGCGCCGCAGGCAACGGATATAAACATGGTAGGCCAGATTGGTGTTCCGGCTGGGTGAAGATTGGAAAGGGTGATTTCCGGAATATGATATCCTTTAAACAGGATCGCACCGCCAACGCCCAGAGCCATGACAATCAGGCAGATTCCAAAGAAAGGATAGATTTTTCCAATCACCTTATCAATGGGTACAAAGGTTGCAATAAAATAGTAGATCAGTACAACTGCCAGCCAGAATCTGGAATTTAAGACATGGGGAGTCAGCATGGCCAGGAGATTTGCAGGACCTGTTGAAAAGGTCACGCCTACCAGTACTAAAAGGACCACTGAAAATACACGCATGATCTGTTTCATGGCAGTGCCCAGATAGGAGCCGGTCAGTTCTGATACACTGGCACCTTTATGCCGCATGGACATCATGCCAATCATGTAATCGTGTACACCTCCGCCTAAAAGAGTACCAAAGGTGATCCATAGGAATACGCTGGGTCCCCAGCAGGCTCCGGCAAGGGCACCAAAGATGGGACCCAGGCCTGCAATATTTAACAGCTGGATTAAAAAGATGCGGGGAGTTCCCATTGGGACATAGTCGCTGCCGTCTGTCATGGAAAGTGCTGGTGTTTCTCTGTCATCGGGTCCAAAAACTTTTTCTGCAATTCTGCTGTAAAAGAAAAAACCTGCAATCAACAGCAGCAGACATAGAAAGAAACTTATCATATACCTACCTCCTATTATTGAAAAAACATCTCATTACCACTAATTATAATGAAATGTGCACAATAATAAATGAAAAATGGATGAAAAGCAGGTATTTATGCATAAACGGCAGCTAGATACCAATAATCTGCCGGAGCTGTTTGATTTTTTCTCTTCCTACGGGGAGAATCTCTTTCTCGAATCCCTGCATTTTAACCGCCATACTGTTATTGGCCCACGGAAACATCTCAGAGATATAATTTAAGTTAATGAGATAGCTTTTGTGAATCCGGTAAAAACCATAAGATAATAGTCGTTTCTCATATTCACCCAGCAGCTGGTTTTCTGTATAATCTCTGGTAACTGTATGGATTATGCAGCTCCGGCAGCAGGTTTCAATGTAGACAATCTGACTGATATCCAGAAGTATAATGGTTCTGCTGACATTTATTGGAAGTTTATGAGCAGGGAGGGAAAACTCCTTTTTCGGAGAATAATCCAGATCCTGTCTGCATTTTTCAAGAATTTGTTGTAATCGTTCCGGATCAAAGGGTTTTAAAATGTAGTTATTTACTCCCAGTTCAAATGCCTGGACTGCATACTGGGAAAATGCGGTGGCAAAGACGATCTGTGCGTGAGGCATCATTTTTCTGGCTGCCGCTGCCAGTGTTGTTCCCTCCATATCATTTAAGCTGATATCAAGGAAGAGAATATCAAAAAGATGATGTCCAAACAGTTCCAGTGCGGCACTTCCGCTGTCTCCTTCCATAATTTCGCTGTCAGGCAGGATTGATAATATCTGATGTATCAGTTCTTTTCTTGCCGGGCGTTCATCATCAATGACAGCAATTTTCATAGGTAAATCCCCCTGTTCTCCATTAAGATATCTTTTTCCCGGACAGCAGCATATTCCTCTTCATATCTGGATTCAGGAGCGGCTGGAATGGTGAAAAAGATGTCGGATCCGGTAACGGAGCTTTGGATATGAAGACCATGCTCCTGTCCATAAATGCTTTTTAACCGTTTATGAACATTTTCCAGCCCTACTCCCCCGTAATGTTCCCCGTGGTAAAGCTGGTTTATAATCGTTTCAGGAATCCCGGGGCCTTTGTCTGAAACGGAGATTTTTATGAATTTTCCATCCATACAGGCACAGATCGATACATTACGGTTTCCTTTTTTATCAAACCCATAGCGGACTGCATTTTCCACCAGAGGCTGAAGAATGAAAGCAGGAATCAGGCAGTTTATTTTTTCACCGGTTTTAATCCCTGTATGAAGCTTCTCTTCGAATCTGGCTTTTTCCAGTTCCAGATAGCTGGTAACATGATGAAGCTCTGTTTCCAGTGTATGCATATAGGAGTTGTGCTCCAGTGTCTGGCGATAATACGAAGACAGGGTGAGAATGAGTTCTCTTGCTCTGTCCGGATTTTCACGGCAGACGTAGGCGATGGTGTTGAGTGAATTATACAGGAAGTGGGGATTGACCTGGGACTGCAGCGCTTTTAATTCTGCATTGCGCCGTAATTTTTTCTGGTACTCCAGTTCGGACAGTTCAAACTGGGTAGAAAAAAGTCTGGCCAGCTCCGTAGCAAAATTTAAGTCGGACTGGGACTGCTGCCAGTGTTTTTTTATAACCATGGTCAGACTCCCGGTGACCTGATTCATCTCTATGATGGGAGCTGCTACAATGATATGATTTTTTAGAATGGAATACAGCGGATCGCCTTTTCCTGCGTAATGAAAAATGGTTGGCTTCCGGTCGTGGGTGGAGGCCAGAATGGTAGGAAGCACAGAATCCGTTTTCATATTCATTAATTCGGCATTCGTCTTTATGCCCAGAATTTTTTCCATATCAGTAATTAAGATAGCTGAGCAGCTGGCGGACCGGAAAATAATTTCAGCAGCAGCCTGTATATCCAGGGGGCTGTGTAAACCCTTGCGAAGATGGGGAAGACTTTGCTCTACGATTCCAAGAGCCAGACGCATCCGTTCAGCAAACTGGCTGTCCTCCTCTAAAAATACCATATTAAAAGTACCGAGAAATACCAGCATTCCCAGCGCGTTCATGGTCATCATGGGAAGTGAAATCACCTTTACAAGCTGGACTGCGGCAGAAAATGGCCGTGAAATGAGAAGGATAATCACCATCTGAAGAAATTCCACGAAAAATGTAAGAAGAAAGACTCCGGTACTTCCGATTTTTCCTGCCTTAAACCGGCTGGAGAATATGGAGCCTGCAAGACCTTCAACCAGAGTGGAGACAGCGCAGGCTGTCGCGGTAAATCCTCCGATGTCAAACAGATAACGGTGGATTCCTCCGATCAGTGCAGCACCCATACCCACATAAGGACCGCCTAAAAGGCCTGCAGCCAGTACTCCAATTACCCTGGTGTTGACAATGGCTCCCTGGGCGCGGACGCCCGTGTAAGTTGATATGATGCTGATTGAGCCGAATATCAGGGCAAGCATGATCCCGCAGCCGGCTGAATGCTTATCATAAAGGAGCATGCTCCGGACGACGGGGATTTTGGTCAGCACAGTTGCGATCAGGACCAAAAGACCGATATTTAATAGAAGACTGAAAAACATAGCACTGGACATAAGCTTCCCCCTTATACTGGCTGTTAAAATGCTGTTATAATTATACCAGATATTTTACAGAAATACAGTAAGACGAGGGTGAAAAACAGTTTTTACCAGTGCGCTCACACCGGAGGCTTTAATAGAGTGGTCTGAATACTATTTTGCATTGAGGCAGATACCTTCACTAGAAAATAAATAATCGATGACCTGTTATTAATAGTTTACATTTGTAGTTTTAATACCATTTTATACTACACAGATATATTTGTTAATAATATAGTTAGTTATTTTGAATGTTTTATGTTTGTGCAGGCACCAATACTGTCAAATGAAAATTTTTTACCATCGATGGTTATGGTGGTGTCAACAGCCGCAACTCCTTGATTGTCAAAATAGTACCAGTATTTTTCATGCATTAACCAGCCTTTTACATATTTACCATCTATCTTACAATACAATTTGCCACCTTCGTGGATCCATTCCATCTTTGTTGATTTGGCTGTTTTATTGTTTTGATCAGTTTGTGATTCAACAACAGCAGAGCTTTTATTTGCCATAGCACTGGCTGATATGGGCATTACCGCTAATACAGAAGCGCATGCAAATGCAGCAGCAATCATTTTTTTTGAAAATAAATGTTTCATTTCAATCCTCCTTTTTCAATCTACAAATGTAAACATAATTAGTAGTTTACATTTGTAGATTGAAATTGTCAATACTTTTTTATTTCATGAAGCAGGTTTGGAAAGCAGGTAATTTTTTTCGTATAAAAATATAATTGTTGTTGTAAGACCTAATATTTAACACCCTTCCAGTAGAGGGGCTTATACACATTCGCTTCTTCAGGCAGAGAAACATCTTTCATCGCCCACCGGTAGAATTCCTCAAATCCGGTCCGGTCCACGATATAACCGATGTGCTCTTTCCCTCCCGGAGCGGTGGTATCAATGTATTTTGTCACATAATCATAGGTGTTGAGAATAATTTTTATAATGCTGTCCTCGTCTGCCCATTTGATGAAATCCTCGCCCATGCGGGGGTTTTTCTTTCCGGTCCGGCCAAGAAGTGTGAGACGGTAAAACTTCTCCTGACTCCTGGTCCAGGCACGGGTCGGGCAGGCAAGAACACATTCACCACAGCCGATGCAGGTCTCATGATTGCGTGTCACCTTGCAGTTTACAGTTTCAAGAGCACCTGTAGATTTCCGTTTGCATGCCTTAACACAGGCGCCGCAGTTGACACAACGGTCTGCATCGTAGTGGGGAAGCGTCATTCCCATAATACCGAAATCATGCATCCGCACCTTGACGCAGTCGTTGGGACAGCCGGTGAGTGCGATTTTAAAGTGGAGGTTGTTTGGGAAAACCGCTTTCTCGATTTTCTTTGCCAGCTCCGCTGTATTATAGCAGGCATAAGGGCAGACGTTGTTGCCGATACATGCGGTAATATTCCGGGTTCCGGCAGCGCTGTAACCCTGCCCTGATTTTTCCTGATTAATATCCAGACCTTCAATAATCGGCTGGAGGAGGGCATTGACCTTTGGAATATCCGCAAATGGAATTCCGGGGATCTCAAAACCCTGTCTGGAGGTAATGTGTACCGTGCCGTTTCCGTAAGTATCCGCAATATTTTGAATCATTGGTAAAAATCTGGCTTCTAAGTGACCGCCGGGAACACGGATGCGGGAGGCGGTAAGGCCTCTGTGTTTCGTTACCCGGAAAGCATTTTTTTTCAGTTCCTTTGTGTTGATATCCATAAGACGTTCCCCTTTCTAATCCAAGAGTTTGCGGCCTTTGGTAAATGGAAAGACAGGTCCGTCCAGGCACACATAGGTGTCATCAATTTTACAGTGTCCGCATTTGCCGATTCCGCAGCACATTTTCCGTTCATGGGATATCCAGATATTTTCTTC
>JAEWPQ010000115.1 GCA_023460575.1 Bacillota bacterium | reverse complement strand
AAATCCCAAAGGCTCCAACTCTGTAGGAACCATTAATTCCGCAACAAAAGGAGGCTGGCTTCCCAAGCTGTTCGGTCTGGAATATGGCTGGAATCTGGTGATTGTACTGGCTCTGACTGTAGCGATGTTTATTTATTTAAGATACAGCAAACAGGGGTATGAAATAGCGGTAGTGGGCGAAAGCGGCAACACTGCCAGATATGCAGTAATTAATGTAAAGAAGGTAATCTTAAGAACCATGGCGATTTCCGGCGCAGTCTGCGGAATTGCAGGCTTTATCATTGTAAGCGGAGCCAGCCATACGATTTCCACCAGTACGGCAGGAGGCAGAGGCTTCACCGCCATTATCGTATCATGGATGAGTAAGTTTAATACCTTTGCCATGATTTTGGTATCGTTTTTTCTTGTTTTCATGCAGAAAGGTGCAGGTCAGATTGCATCCCAGTTCAATTTAAACGAAAATGCGGCAGACGTAATCACCGGCATAATTCTGTTCTTCATCCTGGGCTGTGAATTTTTTATTGATTATAAAGTCAGAATACGAAGCACAAAACAGGCTGCGGCAGAAGAATAGGAGGAGAAACAATCATGGGATTTCTGGTAATATTTATTCAAAAAGTCATTGGTCAGGGAATTGGAATCCTTTATGGAGCCCTGGGAGAAATTCTGACGGAAAAATCCGGCAACTTAAATCTTGGAATTCCGGGTATGATGTATATGGGAGGAATTGCCGGACTGATCGGCGCGTTCCTTTATGAGAACTCCGCTGCACAGCCAAACGGTCTGGTGGGCGTTATTATTTCATTTTTATGCGCATTTTTATGTGCGGCACTGGGCGGTCTGGTTTACAGTATTTTAACCATCACCCTTCGTGCAAACCAGAACGTAACCGGCCTTGCGCTGACTACCTTCGGCGTGGGCTTCGGTAACTTTTTCGGCGGTTCCTTATCAAAGCTTGCAGGCGGAGTAGGACAGATTTCCGTTGCAGTGACCGGCGCAGCTTTTAAGACACCGGTACCGGGGCTTTCAAAGCTGGGAGTCATCGGCCAGGCATTTTTCTCTTATGGCTTTTTAACCTATCTTGCCATCATTTTAGCAATTTTACTTTCCTTTTTCTTAAACAAAACAAGAAAAGGACTGAATTTAAGAGCAGTAGGCGAAAGCCCATCTACGGCAGATGCAGCCGGAATTCATGTGACTGCTTACCGGTATCTGGCTACCTGTATCGGAGGCGGTTTAAGCGGACTTGGCGGACTTTACTTTGTCATGGAGTATTCCGGCGGAACCTGGACCAACAACGGTTTCGGCGACAGAGGCTGGCTTGCCATCGCTCTGGTTATCTTCGCTCTCTGGAAACCGGTAAATGCCATCTGGGGTTCCCTGCTTTTCGGAGGACTTTACATCCTTTATTTATACATTCCGGGACTCAGCCGCAGCACACAGGAAATCTTTAAGGCACTGCCTTATATCGTGACCATTGTGGTGTTAATTATAACCAGCTTAAGAAAGGAAAGAGAGCATCAGCCGCCGGCAAGTCTGGGGCGGGCTTATTTCCGGGAAGAGCGTTAAAAAATAAAATTTGTGAATTACATCCAGTCCCCGTGTTTATAAGTATTTTATAATTCTTTTCTTGATTTATGGGGAGACTGACACTATAATGATAGAGGTATAGAATGGGTAGAAACTATCCGGATTGGAGAATTTACACAGATGGATAACAAGAATCAGAATAATAAAATGCCTAAGAATGCCCAGGTCATCGTTATCTGGGTAACAGCGTTTCTGATTGCGGTAGCAGGTATCTCATATCTGCATAATGCCATAACGACGAGGACGAATAAAGAATTAAGCTATGATACCTTTATGAATATGGTAGATGAGAAGCAGGTGGAATCGGTTACTGTAGAGGATACCAGGATTACCATTACTCCAAAGAAGACCTGGGCAGAATATAAGCCGGGTGTCAGCTATTATACGGTAAGAATGGACAACGATTTAAACCTGGCGGAGCGTCTTCGTACTGCTGGTGTGGAAACCGTAAGAACACGCCGGGATGGAAACTTTTTCATCCAGACCATTGTCAGCTATCTTCTTTTATTTGCAGCAATGGGCTTCTTACTGAACTTCATGATGCGCCGTGTAGGCGGAGGCGGACTGATGGGTGTTGGAAAGAGCAATGCCAAGGTCTACGTTCAGAAAGAAACAGGAATTACCTTTAAAGATGTGGCGGGTGAAGATGAAGCCAAGGAATCCTTAACGGAAATCGTGGATTTCCTTCATAACCCCGGAAAATATACAAAGATTGGCGCCAAGCTTCCCAAAGGAGCTCTGTTAGTGGGACCTCCCGGAACAGGAAAGACGCTTCTTGCCAAGGCAGTTGCAGGCGAGGCCCATGTTCCGTTCTATTCCCTTTCCGGTTCTGATTTTGTGGAGATGTTTGTGGGCGTCGGTGCTTCCCGTGTCCGTGACCTTTTTAAGCAGGCACAGGAATCCGCTCCCTGTATCATATTTATTGATGAGGTAGATGCCATTGGTAAGAGCCGTGACTCCAGATTCGGCGGCGGCAACGATGAGAGAGAGCAGACGTTAAACCAGCTGCTTTCCGAGATGGACGGATTTGATTCTTCCAAGGGTCTTCTGGTTCTGGCAGCTACCAACAGGCCTGAGATCCTGGATCCGGCACTTCTTCGTCCCGGCCGTTTCGACCGGCGGATTATCGTGGATAAGCCGGATTTAAAAGGACGTGTGGATATCTTAAAGGTTCATGCAAAAGACGTGCTTTTGGATGATACAGTAGATTTGGATGCCATTGCTCTTGCAACTTCCGGTGCTGTTGGTTCCGATCTTGCCAACATGATTAATGAAGGGGCCATTCTGGCGGTAAAGAACGGACGCCATGCGGTATCCCAGAAGGATCTGTTTGAGGCGGTAGAAGTTGTCTTAGTTGGTAAGGAGAAGAAAGACAGAGTCCTTAATAAGGAAGAGAGAAGAATCGTATCCTATCATGAAGTTGGCCATGCTTTAGTCAGTGCACTGCAAAAGGATGCAGAGCCGGTGCAGAAGATCACCATTGTCCCAAGAACCATGGGAGCCTTGGGATATGTAATGCATGTACCGGAGGAAGAGAAGTTCTTAAACTCCAAGAAAGAGCTCCACGCCATGCTGGTTGGTTATTTAGCCGGACGTGCGGCGGAGGAGATCGTTTTTGATTCCATTACCACTGGCGCATCCAATGATATTGAGCAGGCCACCAAGGTTGCCCGTGCCATGATTACCCAGTACGGTATGTCGGATAAATTTGGACTGATTGGTCTTGCTACCAAGGAAGACCAGTATTTAAGCGGAAGAATGGTAATGAATTGTGCGGAAGCAACCTCGTCCCAGATCGATGAAGAAGTCATGAAGATGTTAAAAGAGGCTTATGAAGAAGCCAAGAATCTTCTGATGGAAAACCGGGATATTATGGATAAGATTGCAGAATTCTTAATCGAGAGAGAAACCATTACCGGCAAGGAATTTATGAAGATTTTCCGGGAAGCAAAAGGAATTCCCGAACCGGCTAAATCTGATGATGAGTCTGGAGATAATGTAGGATCTGAGGAATCGAAAGACGGACTGACTGACTGGGTGAAAGAAGAAGTACAGGCAAAAAAAGAAGAATTCCATACGGAATCAGAGGATAGAACGGGGTTGTGATATTTTAACCGCTTTACAAACTGATTGTAACACATGGAGATTTTTGGTATAATAAAAGGCAATGGCCTTGGATCAGATACAATAAGGAACGATGAATCAAACGGCTGTCATATAGGATGATAGCCGTTTCTTTCTGTCTGTTTTTATAGAAATAACGAAGCGATGGGAGAGGAATCAAAACAACCATGATACTGATGAATGAGATACCGGACCGGTTCTGGGGACTGTTCCGTTCCATAAACCGGTCCACCTACATAGAAGCGCTTTTAAGAATCAATGAAGAATATGAATACAGCAACTACTTTTTAAGCCGTGAGGTATGCCTGCAGGTTTTAGAGGAATATTTTGTCCAGAAACGGCTGGTAATCTGGCAGGATGAGCTGGAAGATGAGGCAGATGAGCTGCTGCCCCCTGCTTCCAGAGTATTAAACTGGCTTCTGAAGGCAGGCTGGCTTCGCAAGGTGGATGATTATGCCTCCATGACGGTGAATATCGTAATTCCTGATTATGCCGCTGTCATGATTGAGGCATTTTTTAAGCTTTCCAGCGACGAAGAGGATGAAACGCAGATCTATATTCAGAACATTTACGCTATTCTCTTTTCTTTAAAAAATGATCCCAGGGCGGGAATCAGCCTTTTAAATACGGCTTATTTCAATACGAAACGGCTCAATAAGACACTGCAGGACATGCTTCACAATATGGATAAGTTCTTTGCAAGCCTTTTGGAGCAGAAGGCGTACGGGGAGCTGTTAAAGGAGCATCTGGAAGGATATGTGGAGGAGATTGTAAAAAAGAAGTACCACATTTTAAAGACATCGGATAACTTTTATCTTTATAAAAATGATATCAAACGGTGGATCGGGAGTCTGCGTGAGGATGTGGCGTGGATGGAGGAAATGAGCCGGCGAAGCGCCAACCGGGTGACGGCTGCCGATGTGGCAGAAAAGCTGGACCAGATTGAAAGAGGTTTTGATGACATTGAACACCGGATTTCCAATATGGACAAGGAGCATTCCCGCTACATCCGGGCCACTGTAACAAGGCTTAACTATCTTCTCAATCAGGAGGATAACATGAAAGGTCTTGTAATCCGTTTATTAAACCATCTGTCTCTTGTGGAGGATCCGGAGGAGGCTATTGAGAAGGCTGGGAACTGCATGAACTTGTCCCAGATGGCAATTCTTTCCGAAAAATCCATTTACAAAAAGAGAAAGAGCAGAACGGAGTTTAAAGAAACCCTAATGCCTGATGAGGAACCGACAGAGCTGACAGCGGAAGAGATTTTGAATTTAAACCGGGTAAAGAACCGTTACAGCCGCCGGGAAATTGAGAGCTATATTGAGTCCCGCATGGTACAGGGGCGTATGGAGGTCGGGGAGGATACGGTCCGCACAACCGAGGAATTTGAAAAGCTGATTCTGGCCTATGATTATTCTATAAGAAGAAAAAGCCTTTATCAGGTGGAGGATATGGAACCGGAGCTGATCGATAACGGAAGGTACCGTTATCCCCGGCTGGTATTTGTAAGGAGGAATGAAGGATGACAAATGAAGAATATACTGGCTCAATCAGCCAGATTCCATATTATGACGGGCTTTTGCAGGGAGAAAAGGCGGAGTTAAGAGATGCCATAAGGCAGCTGTTAAAACAGACCTTTATTCTGGAGCATAAATTTGAGAAGCGATCCAACCGTTTCCTCTATAATCAGGAATTTAAAGTCTGCAACAAGCATCTGGAATTTATCCGGGCGTATTTAGCGGTCAGCGGTATCAATGTGCTGGAAAACAGCCAGCTGGGACTGATCTACATACAGGGAGAGGACACCATGGGAGAAAAGCTGCCGAAGCTTGCGACCCTTTACTTACTGGTGCTGAAGCTGATTTATGATGAGCAGATGGCGGCGGTTTCCACCAGCATCAATGTTTATACTACCATCAGCGAGATTCACGACAAGCTGGGCAATTACCGGCTTTTTAAGAAGCAGCCGTCTGTCACGGAGATCCGCCGTGCCATCGCTCTGCTGAAAAAATATCAGATTCTGGAGCCGCTTGATGTTCTGGAAGATCTAGACGGGGATAACCGCATGATCATCTATCCCAGTATCAATGTGGTTTTATTCGGCGATGACGTAAGGTCTTTGCTGGAATCATTTGAAGAAGGAGAAGACAGCGATGACGAATCAGAACTTTGAGGCTCTGTCAAGGATACTTTTAAATAACTGGCATTACATCAGCCGTAAGACCTTGTCATTACATGAAGAGATCAATTTCTTTACCGGCCATTCCGGCAGCGGAAAATCCACGGTCATTGATGCCATGCAGATCCTGCTTTATGCAAATACCGACGGAAGAGGATTCTTTAACAAGGCCGCAGCCGATGATTCCGACCGGAATCTGATTGAATATTTGAGGGGAATGGTAAACATCGGAGAGAACAATGAATTTGCGTATCTAAGGAATCAGAATTTCTCCACCACCATTGCCCTGGAATTAAAGCAAACAGATAACGGGGAATGTCAGTGTGTCGGAATTATCTTTGATGTGGAGACGGCTACCAATGAAATATCAAGGAAGTTTTTCTGGCACAAAGGTCCGTTGTGGGAAAATGAATACCGCACCGGGACAAGAACCATGACAATCGAAGAGGTGACTTCTTATCTGCAGATTCATTTTGAGAAAGATGAGTATTTTACCACCTCCCATAATGAGCGGTTCCGCAGACAGCTGTATGATGTTTATCTGGGCGGACTGGATTCTGAGAAATTTCCTCTGCTCTTTAAACGGGCGATTCCTTTCCGGATGAACATCCGGCTGGAGGATTTTGTAAAAGAATATATCTGCATGGAACAGGATATTCATATCGAGGACATGCAGGAAAGCGTCATGCAGTATGGGCGGATGAGAAAGAAGATTGAAGATACCTCTGTAGAGATCGGTTACTTGAAGGAAATGAGTGCACTCTATGATTCTGTTATGGAAAAAGAGGAAGATATCCGGTCAAATAATTATTATTTCCGCAGAATGGAAATTCTGGACTATCAGACCAGGATTCAGGTCCTCAAAGATAAGATCCATCTATCCGGTGAGGAGTATACACGTCAGGATGAGCGTAAAACAGGTCTGGATGTTCAAATTGAGGATCTGACAAAACAGGGAGAAGAATTATTACGCCAGATCTCATCTACCGGGTATGAAGATTTAAAGAATCAGTTGAATTCAGCGAGAGAGCTGGTGGCTCATTTAAATAAAAGTCTGATCAAGTGGCAGCAGACATCGAAGCGGCTGAATGCCTGGATTGACGAAGAATCTACATCCAATCAGACCTTATGGGATATAGAAGAGTTTGAAAAGAATACAATCGACGAGGAAAAACTGCTCCGATTAAAGAAATCCATTGCCCAGATGCAGGGGGAAACGGAAGATACAAAAAAAGAAGCGGAAAGTCTTCTGAGAGATATTAACAAGAGAGAACGCCAGACCAGTGAGGAGCTCGCCCAGCTAAAAACAGGAAGCAAGGCTTATCCCAAGTATCTGGAGCGGGCCAGAACCTTCCTTCAGCAGCGTCTTCTTCAAAAAATCGGGAAGGCAGTGGAGGTTCATGTCCTTGCAGATCTTTTGGATATCCGGGATGAGACATGGAGAAATGCAGCAGAAGGGTATTTAGGCAATCATAAGCTGTCTCTGGTAGTAGCGCCAGCCTATGCGAAGGCTGCCATGGAGGTCTATGAGGAACTGGACAAAAGCGAAGCCTTTCATGTTGCAGTTTTAGATACTGAGAAAGCGGGAGAAAGCTCTCATGAAGTGTTTAAGAATTCGCTTGTTGAAGAAGTGATTGTTAGAGAGTCGTATTTACAGCCCTATCTGGATTTACTCCTTGGAAAGGTAATTAAATGCGAAACGTTGGAAGAACTCCGCAGATGCCGGATAGGTGTGACGCCGGAATGCCTGTTGTACCATACTTTCCGCCTGCAGCATATGAATCCAGACCAATACACCAGATTTGCCTATATCGGAAAGGACAGCGTGCGCCGTAGAATCCGTTTGCTGGAAAAGAATCTGGAAGCAATGGAGGCAGAAAAGAAGCCGCAGGAGCTGATTATTGGGGAGTGCAGCAGGATTCTTTCGCTGGAAGCATTAACAGAGGCAACAGAGGTTTATGTGGAGTGGCAGCAGGAAATAGCCGCTTTTAAGGAGAAAGAGAAAGAGATCAAAAAACTGGAGCAGAAGCTGGAAAAGCTGAAAGCACAGAATGTGGAGGAATGGGAAAAAGAGCGTGAAGCTGTTTTAGGGCTCTGCGAGGGAAAACGTGCCGAGTTAAGGGCGCTGGACCGTCTCATGGGAGACCTTCAAAGAAAGACAGAAGAATTCCAGCGTGAAGTTGTACAGCTGGAAGAAGAGCTGGTTTCAAAGGAACGGGTGCTGGAAGCCGATGAAAAACTGGAGGAAGTATTAAAGGCATCTCTGGAGAGCAATGAGACTCCCCGCTATGACCGTTTAAAGGATAAATACTTCGCTCTTTTAAAGAAAGCAGAGGAAGCCCGTGAAGAGGCATACCGCATTCTTGTCTCGGCAAGAGGTGAATATGTCCGTAAGTATCCAAACCGGAACTTTTCCCTGACAGCAGAAGATAACCTGGAATATGACCGCCTTCTGGAGATCATGGAATGCGCAAATCTGGAAGAATATAAAAACATGGCGGCGGAACAGGCAAAGTCCGCAGTGCTTCATTTTAAAGATGATTTTATGTTTAAGATCCGCAGTGCCATACGGGATGCGCTGCAGAGAAAGGATGAACTGAACCGGATTATCAGCAGGCTGGATTTTGGTAAGGATAAATACCAGTTTGTCATTGGAAAAAATAAGGGACCGGACGGCAGATATTATGACATGTTCATGGATGATTCTCTGGAAATTAACCCCTCCAAACTGACGGATTCTCTGGATAATCAGATGAATCTCTTCACCATGGAGCATGAAAATCAGTACGGTGATTTAATCAATGACCTGATCAATATTTTCATTCCTCCGGATAATGCAACTCCTGACCAGATGGAGGAAGCCAAGCGGAACATGGATAAGTATGCGGATTACCGTACCTATTTAAACTTTGACATGCAGCAGCTGATTCAGAATGAGGATGAGGTTATTAAAATCCGTTTAAGCAAGATGATTAAGAAGAACTCAGGCGGAGAGGGACAGAATCCTCTCTATGTGGCACTTCTTGCCAGTTTTGCCCAGGCTTATCGGATAAACCTGTCTCCGAAAATACAGAGAAATCCGACCATTCGGCTGGTGGTATTAGATGAAGCGTTTTCTAAAATGGATGCGGAAAAGGTGGCAAGCTGTATTGAACTGATCCGCGGCCTTGGCTTTCAGGCTATCATCAGCGCTACCAATGACAAAATTCAGAACTATGTGGAAAATGTAGATAAGACCTTTGTATTCGCAAATCCAAACAAAAAATCAATCTCCATTCAGGAGTTTGAGCGAAAAAATTTTCCTCAATTGATGAGGGATCTTGATGAAGAGGAAATATATGATGCTGCTGATCGATAAGATTATCAATACAATTGAAAACAGTAAAGTAAACTGGCAGGAAGGGGCAAAAGGGAACAGAAGTATTGTAATTGACCAAAAAGTCCTGGATGCATTTGGAAAACAGAATTTTTTACAGCAGGCGAGAGAATTGGAGCAGAAAGGCCTGATACGATGTGAGTGGATTGTAGATAAATCTGATATTTCCATAATATGGTATTCCCTCAGTAATTTAAGGGATCTTTATCAAGCTGCCGGAATGATTCCAAAGTCAGATCGTATCAGAGAAATGATGGAAGCTGTTGAAGAGCAGATGAAAAAGATAAGCAAGCCATGGATTAAGGATTATTACAAACATATTCTGAAAGACTTGGAGTCGGGAAAAGACTTGCAGGAATTTAATGCTGAAAACAGAAAATTATATTTTGATTGCTTTTACGGTTTGGACAGACTGGATAGTTCTGTATACAAAAGGGTATTCAGTAAACAGTATTTGGGAGATTCTAAAATTTTTGAACTAAGGATGCAGAACTATGTGGCCACAGCTGCAAGAAAATACTATCATGTTATCGATGACAATATGACAAAATCAGAAATACTTGCCCAGATATACATTGATAACTATGCAGATGAATTATCGTTAAAAGGGGATTTATTGATTAAAATTGATGATTCTCTGATCGATTTATCTTATTTTCCATACGGAACTGTTTTAAATAGTGAAACACTTAAAAGAGTCTCCATAGCATCTAAGCAAAATATAAAGAAAATTGTAACAGTTGAGAATAAGGCTAATTTTATGACTTATCCATATGAAAAAGAAACGCTTGTTGTGTTTTCTCATGGATACTT
The DNA here is from genome assembly GCA_023460575.1 of Bacillota bacterium. GTDB lineage: Bacteria > Bacillota > Clostridia > Lachnospirales > Lachnospiraceae > Lacrimispora. Next base: position 7,451 of record JAEWPQ010000115.1, on the reverse strand, counting down.
TTCACCAGGTGAAAGAAGGATTCTAGTCGAGTTATCACAGATACTTTCTGAGTCTGATGTAAAATTCTATCATACTGGAGATTTGGATTATGGCGGGATCAGGATCTTTGAGTATATCAGAAACCAGATATTCCCCAAACTTAAGCCATTGCATATGGATGAAAAGACATGGGAAAAATATTCAAAATATGGTTATTCGTTAGAACAATCAAAACTGGATAAGCTTAATACAATGCTAAATGCTGGGAAAATTCAGGACAGAGATTTACAAAATCTGGCTGAGTTAATCATTAAGACAGGAACAGGAATTGAGCAGGAGAGTTTTCTGTTTAAAGAATAACTCATTAAGACTGAGTAGATTTCATATAATTGAATCAATAATAAGAAAGAGGAGTCCCTTAAGTCATTTTGATGTGACCCCGCAAAGTTAGACTTTGTCGCGTAGTAGATTTTTCTACTACGCGTTTTCTTTTATGCCGCTAGCTGGGTAATCCTATATTCAATAGGACTCATCCAACCTAGCTTCTCCTTTATTCTCTGCTCATTGTAATAATTTATATATCTTTCAATAGCACCTTTTAGTTCCTCATAGCTGTAATAAACGGTTCCATAATACATTTCTTGTTTCATAATTCCAAAGAAGTTTTCCATCAGTGAATTGTCATAGCAGTTGCCTTTTCGTGACATGCTTTGGAAAATTTTATGTTCCTTAAGAGTTCGTGTATATGCCTTCATCTGATAACCCCAATCTTGATCCGAATGAAAAGTGCGTCGGTATTTGCAATCGGATGTAATCTCTATTGCTTGATTCAATGCATTTATTATACTTTCGGCGGAAGGACGTGTTGAAATTCCATAGCTTAATACCTCACTATTGAACATATCCATAAATGGATCAAGATATAGTTTCTTAATAATCATTCTTCCTTTTTCATCAACTTCATAATACTTAAATTCAGTAGTATCTGTTGTAATTTTTTGATGAGGAACATTGGTATTAAATCGCCTGTGGATTCGATTTGGCGCAACCTTACCAACTTTTCCTTTATACGAACTGTATTTGCGACTTTTTCTAGTAAATGATGTAACCTGGAGATTGAATTTTTGCATTATCCGTTGAACACATTTTTTGTTAACAAGATATCCTTGCTTTCTCAATTCTCCGCACATACGTCGATAGCCAAAATCCTTGTGTTTATCATGGGCTTTAAGTATTTTATCTTCGATTTCTTTGCTTGGATTTTCTCTATCAAAACGTTTCTGCCAATACATATAAGTTGATTTAGGAAATCCTACGACAGCGAGAATATCTTTTAATTTGAAGTCTCTTCGGAGGCTGTGGATAATTCTCGCTGTTTTTTCAGAAGAGTTTCCTCCTCTAAACGCAACCTCCTCAGTTCTTTTAAATATGCATTCTCAATTCGTAGTTTTAATAATTCATCCTCTAACTGTTTTACATGCTCAGCGCTCGTATCAACAGGCGTTGTATCAACTTGATTTTGTTGAGTAGCTTTCTTTGATGATTCTGACAACTTCTTTCGCCCCTTCTTTTTCGGTCGTAACGCATCAGGACCAGCAATTCTGAAGTCATTTACCCATTTAGTGATGAGTGGCGGATTATTAATGCCTTCCAAAAGAGCTAATTCTTGATATGAAACTTCTGTACTTAAGTACAACTCTACCACATGAAGTTTATATTCGAAAGAATAACTTTCATTTTTTCTAGAACGTAATAATCCTCTATCGCCAAATTTTTTATACGCATTTACCCATTTGCATATTTGTACATTTGATGAAAATCCATATTTCTTGGCTAAAAAATCAAATCCCCCCTGTTGATCAAGATACTCTTTAACTATTTGTTTCTTAAATTCAAAACTATATTTTGCCATAATAAAACTGACCTCCTAAAAGTTAGATTTTTAGGTCTAACTTTTAGGGGTCAGTTCATTTTTTTGACTTTTGAGATCCTCTTTTTTATTGTTTAAAAGTTTTCTGACTATCCCCAGGCAGGAACTGCCAGATAATATGCCGTATCAGGATCCGTATCCCAGACTGTTTCCATTACCCAGCCGCAGGCTCCGGCCTCGTTCATAACCAGCACATAAGAGAGCCCATCCTTTAATGCCCAGCCAATGGGGCAGACCGTTTCTCCAGGACTGACAGAGAAAGCGGGGGTATCTCCTTTCATAGTGGTTGTTACAGGAAATGGGCGGGATAACACATAAAAGTTATTTGGATTCTGATGAAGGAATGCATTGGTGATGAAATCATAATTCTTATTGAAATAGATCTCCTGCGGTACCTCTTTTAATTTGCCGTCTTCGTAGGAAAAAACCAAATCTACAAAGTAACATCCAAACAGAAGAGAGGAAGCCGAAAATGGAGTATCTGCAGAGACTGCAAGGAGTCCGTCTCCTTCCGCTCTTAATCCATTCTGACGAAACAGGGAACCATTACCGCTGCAGACGGGGCCTGCCAGATCCCCGATCAGTTCCAGACTGCCGTTTTTGTAACGATAGAAACTGAATGCAAAAATGGAATCGGATTCCTGGGAAACATCCAGATGAAGCTCAATTTCTCTATCCTTTTTATTAAGGTCCAATGCTGACAGTCGGATGTTACCTCTTACTTTTTCCGGAATGGAGGTCTGGTACTGACCGTTAATAAAGAGTTTGATATTTTTTTCATAATCGTCTTCTGCAACATTGGTGCTGCTCCAGCGAATGGATTCGCATACCCCGTCACCGTCCAGATCCAGAAGATAATCTTTGTCTGCATTCAGGGTAACACCGTTGTCAGTAATTTCTTTGTCTGGCAGCTGATTCTCTGCTGTCTTAATCAGATCCAGATTTTTCTTTTCGATATCATTTAATGAGTCCTCTCTAAAATCAGATGGGGCTGTCTCAGCGTGATACCATGATTTACTGTTGAAATATTCCTGTAAATCTGCTGCATCGAATTTTCTTCCATGGCGGGCGTAGATTTCGTTTCTTGCCAGTCTCAGGGCAGCCGGGTCAGCTTCCAGCAAATCTCCTCCGCTAAGACAGCTTGTGCTGCTTTCCGGAAATATATATTCCGGCTGTTCTTTTGGATTCACAGCTTCGTCTCCCGATTTTTGAGCCGCTGCCATGAGTTGTTTTCCATAATCATTCAGTTTTTTTTCAATCTGTTCATAAGGGATAAGAGTTCCCTGTCCGGCAGCAGAACCGGTTTGGTCTGCATCCCACTCTGGAGACAGCAGAATTCCATCCTTTAAAAACGCAAATTGATTTAAGTCTGAAGACATCATCTCCGTAATAAGGGAAGCGTTGGAGCCGTTGGCAGATACCTGACCTGCCGCTGCCTGGGCAAGGGCCAGTTTCAGACCATCCGGATCATCGGAAAGAGCAGAAAGAGTAATCTTCTTTCCTTTTTCCACATCATAGGAACTTAAAAAGGTAAATGTGTCATGCAGATCATTTCCCCTGATATCGGTGCCATTCTGCTTCAGACTTAAAAGCGTTCCATCGTTACGCAGCACCTGATAATCAAAGGTATAAAGATAATTATTCTGTGTATCTCCGGCTGCCGATGCGGGTGGGATTTCCATCGTATCACTGATGAACTCGTACCGCCTGGTGTTCTGGTCGTTCTCTCTTAAACTACGGTTGATGAGATACTGGGAATCGGGTTTATCAGGAATTATAACCTCCGGCACCCGGATGTTCCACCGGTAGACCAGGGTACCCCGGTCACTGTATTTCTCATTATGTTCTGCAGACCAGGTTCTTACTGTAACCGGACTGCTATTGGTTTCTGTGCTTGATGCCCCTTTTTCAGTACTGCGTTGCTCCTGTTCTGCGGTATCCTGTTCTGTAAGGGATTCTGCCGGCGAAGAAGGGGCCTCCTCCACCCGGGAATTCATCTTACACCCGGACGCGGTTAAGGAAAGAGCAAGCAGTACAACTGGCAGCAATGGATGTGTTTTCATATTTTATCATTCCTCTTTCTTGGTTTATAATAATTATACCATGCTTTTTTTTCGAAAGACAGTTTTAATATAAATTTCTTCCGGAAGAGGAGAGCATGATTGATTCTAAGAAAAGCAGTCATTATTAAAATATTTATCGAACAAATGTTTGCAATGCGGTTAATGTTGTGCTATAATGGGAAAAACCGGTTGCTGAGTAACTACGGGTGCGGACTTCATATCATAAGTCCGCATTCGATTGTTGTGAGATTCAGAAATTCAGGATATAACAGGAGTACAGTATGGCGAAACAGTATATTAAGATAAGAGGTGCCAATGAGCACAACCTAAAGAACGTGAGTCTGGATATCCCCAGGAATGAGCTGGTTGTATTAACCGGTCTCAGCGGTTCCGGGAAGTCTTCCCTGGCCTTTGATACCATTTATGCTGAGGGTCAGAGGCGGTATATGGAGTCTCTTTCCTCCTATGCGCGGCAGTTCCTTGGCCAGATGGAGAAGCCGGATGTGGAGAGCATTGAAGGTCTGTCACCGGCCATTTCCATCGACCAGAAGTCGACCAACCGCAACCCCCGTTCCACGGTAGGTACCGTTACGGAAATTTATGATTATATGAGGCTTCTCTATGCCAGAATCGGCATCCCCCACTGTCCCAAGTGCGGGAGAGAGATCCGCAAACAGACCATTGACCAGATGGTGGATCAGATTATGGAGCTTCCGGAGCGGACCAAAATCCAGCTGCTGGCTCCGGTTGTGCGCGGACGAAAGGGAGAACACGCCAAGGTTCTGGAGAGTGCCCGTAAGAGCGGATACGTAAGAGTCCGGGTTGACGGCAGTCTCTATGAGCTTTCGGAAGAGATCAAGCTGGATAAGAACATCAAGCACAGCATCGAGGTGGTTGTAGACCGTCTGGCGATCCGTGAGGGAATCGCAAAGCGCCTCACAGATTCCATCGAGACAGTGATGGAGCTGGCAGGCGGACTGATGACCGTTGATGTCATTGACGGAGAGCCCATCCATTTCAGCCAGAGCTTTTCCTGTCCGGACTGCGGAATCAGCATTGATGAAGTGGAGCCAAGAAGCTTCTCCTTTAATAATCCATTTGGCGCCTGTTCGGACTGCTTCGGTCTGGGATACAAGATGGAGTTTGACGAGGACCTGATGATTCCTGATAAGAGCTTAAGTATCGATCAGGGAGCCATCACAGTGATGGGCTGGCAGTCCTGTACCGATAAGGGAAGCTATACCCGGGCAGTCCTGGATGCCCTTGCAAGAGAATATGATTTCAGTCTTGACACTCCCTTTGAGGACTATCCCCAGAAGGTTCACGATATTCTTATTCATGGAACCAATGGAAAAGAAGTCAAGGTTTACTACAAGGGACAGCGTGGAGAAGGAGTCTACGATATAGCATTTGAAGGATTGGTCCAGAATGTTGCCAGAAGATACCGGGAGACCTATTCCGAGTCCTCCAAGGCAGAGTATGAGACATTTATGAGAATCACTCCATGTCCTTCCTGCGGCGGCAAGAGATTAAAGAAGGAATCCCTGGCTGTAACAGTGGGGGATGAGAATATATATGACGCGACCAACATGTCCATTGTCCGTTTCCGTAATTTTATGGATGAGCTGCAGCTGACAGATATGCAGCATGCCATCGGCGATCAGATATTAAAGGAGATCCGTGCGAGAATCTCGTTCCTTATTGATGTAGGTCTGGATTACCTGACACTGACCCGCGCCACAGGAACTCTTTCCGGCGGTGAGGCCCAGAGAATCCGTCTGGCAACCCAGATCGGTTCCGGTCTGGTGGGAGTGGCATATATTTTAGATGAGCCCAGTATTGGACTTCATCAAAGGGACAATGACAAGCTGTTAAAGACGCTTCTCCATCTGCGCGATCTGGGCAACAGTGTAATTGTGGTAGAACACGATGAGGATACCATGATGGCAGCTGACTGTATCGTGGATATCGGTCCCGGAGCAGGCGAGCATGGCGGAAATGTAGTTGCAGTCGGCAATGCAAAGCAGATTATGAAGAATAAGGACTCCATTACCGGCGCTTATTTAAGCGGAAGAATTAAAATTCCCGTTCCTGAGGAGAGAAGGCAGCCGACCGGTTATCTCACGGTTAAGGGAGCCAGAGAGAACAATTTAAAGAATATTGATGTGACATTCCCACTGGGTGTAATGACCTGTGTAACTGGTGTATCCGGTTCTGGTAAGAGCTCTCTGGTGAATGAGATTCTTTATAAGGCGCTGGCAAAGAAGTTAAACCGTGCCAGAACGATTCCAGGAAGGCATAAGGAGATCATAGGAACGGAACAGCTGGACAAGATTATTGCGATTGACCAGTCGCCCATCGGAAGAACCCCCCGATCCAATCCCGCTACTTATACCGGTGTATTTGATTTGATCCGTGATTTGTTTGCTTCCACGGCAGATTCCAAGGCAAAGGGGTATTCCAAGGGAAGATTCAGCTTTAACGTGAAGGGCGGACGATGCGAAGCCTGCAGCGGTGACGGTATTATCAAGATCGAGATGCATTTCCTTCCTGATGTGTATGTGCCCTGTGAGGTCTGCGGAGGCAAGCGGTATAACCGCGAGACGTTAGATGTGAAGTATAAGGGAAAGAGCATTTATGATGTTCTTAATATGACGGTAGAAGAAGCGCTGAAGTTTTTTGAGAATGTTCCTACGATTGCAAGGAAGATCTCCACGCTTAATGATGTGGGATTATCCTATATCCGGCTTGGACAGCCATCGACGGAGTTGTCAGGTGGTGAGGCTCAGAGAATCAAGCTGGCTACGGAGCTGAGCAAGCGCGGAACCGGCAAGACTATTTATATTCTGGACGAGCCGACGACAGGACTTCATTTTGCGGATGTTCATAAGCTGATTGAGATTTTGAGGAAGCTGTCTGAGGGCGGTAATACGGTAGTTGTTATCGAGCATAATTTAGATGTTATAAAGACAGCCGATTATCTTATTGATATCGGTCCGGAAGGCGGAGACAAGGGTGGTACAATCATTGCTCAGGGAACGCCGGAAGAGGTAGTGAAGTGTCCGCAGTCTTATACCGGTTATTATGTGAAAAAGTATTTAGAGCAGTAATTGAAGATTTATAAACGGAAGATCCCGGAGATTTTCCTGCCAGGATTCTCCTGTTGCCGCCTGTGTGTGTAGATGCATATGCAGAGGGCAGCTGGAGAAAAGAGGATTTCCGGTATTTTCCGTTTTTTCTGTCTGATTGGTGAGAAAAAGAAGCTGACAGGAACCTTTGGTTGTAAGATTCGACATCTTTTTTTTGAAATGTCGAAAATACTTGTCAAGCCATTGGAAGTAGAATATAATGTTATCCAAAGTGCTATTTGTTGAAGCTTAAATTAGGAGGAATACCCGTGAAGAGAGAAATGATTATCGTTCTGGATTTCGGCGGACAGTACAATCAGCTGATTGCCAGAAGAGTCAGAGAATGCAAC
>JAEWPQ010000114.1 GCA_023460575.1 Bacillota bacterium | reverse complement strand
CAGATAAAGAGGATCGCTACCGCCAGTCTGCTTCCAAACTGGTCAAGGCTTACCTGAAGAGGCGTCTTCTTCTCGCCTGTATCATTCATTAAAGAGGCAATTCTTCCGATTTCTGTATTCATGCCTGTTCCGGTGACCACTGCAATGGCTCTTCCTGCTGCAACCTGAGAGCCGGAAAAAACCATATTGGACTGTTCTGCCAGCGGAACCTTCTCCATTCTCAGTCTTCCTGTATGCTTTTCCACATTGACTGATTCTCCGGTCAGAGAGCTTTCATTGACCAGAAGAGAATAATTTTCCAGGATACGGCCGTCTGCCGCCACCATATCTCCTGCCTCTAATAAAAGTATATCTCCTGGTACGATCTCTTCTGACAGAACTTCCTTATTTTTCCCCTCTCTCCTCACCCACGCCACTGGTGCAGACAATGACATCAGGCTGTCTAAAGATTTTTCTGCTTTCTGATGCTGTACAGTTCCAAGAATTGCATTAAGCAGTAAAACTGCGAAAATTACTCCAGTACTTTCCACGTCACCCGATACCATGGAAATTACTGCTGCTATAATCAGAATGATGACTAATAAGTCTTTAAACTGATCCAGAAATACTTGAAAGGCACTTTTTCGTTTTGCTTTTTTCAGCAGATTGGGACCATGTACCTGCCTGCGCCTGAGAATTTCTTCGGAATTCAGTCCATTCTTGTCAGCATGAAGCTGTTTAAGGACTTCATCCTCTGATAAACGAAACCATTCTTCCATTAATGACGCTCCTTCCCATTTCTCCTACTATGGTATGAACCAGGAAGGGAGTTTCATGAATGATTTTCCCCGCTTCAGCTGGCTGCCAATAATTACTCCTTAGTATTGTTCCTATTGCATGAAGTCATTTTTTTTATTATAATTTGACTGAAGACAGAAATTTAATCACCGGCTTAACAGCCTTTCAGAAAGGACCTGATTATTATGGAAAAAATAACAAGCTTTACGATCAATCACTTAAAGCTTCTTCCAGGTATCTACGTCTCCCGCAAAGATAAAGCAAACGATACCGCAATTACTACTTTTGATATCCGCATGACCAGACCGAATTTTGAACCGGTCATGAATACAGCAGAGATACACACGATCGAGCATTTAGGGGCCACGTTCTTAAGAAATAATGAATCCTTTGCTTCCAAAGTCTTATATTTTGGACCTATGGGCTGCCGCACTGGTTTCTACCTTCTCTTAGCCGGGGATTACAAATCCAGGGATATCGTACCGCTCATTACTGAAATGTATGAATTCATACGTGACTTTGAGGGAGACATACCCGGCGCTGCTGCCAGAGACTGCGGAAATTATCTGGATATGAATCCAGGCATGGCGAAATATCTTGCAAGAAAGTTCTTAGATACTGTTCTCTACGGAATCGATGACGAGCACCTCATTTATCCTGCAGACTAGCGGCTGTTTTCAGGTGCCACAATGCCCCTGCCTCCCCCGCGGGCGACGTTTGAGGTCAACAATTGACTCAAGCGTCGGTCCGGTCTGTTCCGATCCTGCCGTGAGGGTGCAGGTGCTGCCTTGTTAAATCTTATTGATAAAACTTGACCATTTAGGTGCAGTATGTTAATCTTATAACGTGGAGGTGCTATATGCTCATTACCAGAGAATGCGATTATGCCATAAGGATCATAAGAGCCTTATCATCAGGCGACATCATGAACGTTCCTACGATCTGTGTAAAAGAATCCCTCACTTCGGCCATTACTTATAAGATGGCACGAAAGCTGGAGAAGGCGGGATTAATTAAAAGCTATCGTGGAAGCGCGGGAGGCTATGCCTTAAACTGTGATCTGGAACGCACAACATTATATGATATTCTTACTGTCATAGATTCCAAAATGCTGCTGATTGAATGCATGCAGTCCGGCTATGACTGTTCCGTGAACCAGCCCAAGCATCCATGCCTGGCTCACAGAGAGTTCTTAAGAATTCAGATGAATCTCAATAAAGAATTAAAAGAGTGTTCTTTGGCTAAGCTGCTGCACGGATAATTTTTTTATTTCAATCTTTACCAAAATGGTATAGAATCAAAAGGAGGAAAAACAATGAATCAATGTTACGGGTGCAATACCTGTCAAAGCGCCGACAAACCTTTAGAAAAATTCATCTCTGCCTTACCTATGGAAACTTCTCATCACAGGGTGGAAAAACAAAGTACCAAATGCGGGTTTGGTCTTCAGGGAGTCTGCTGCAGACTCTGTGCCAATGGTCCATGCCGGATTACGCCTGATGCTCCCCGTGGAATCTGCGGAGCGGATGCAGACACCATTGTCGCCAGAAACTTCTTAAGGGCGGTGGCTTCAGGAAGCGGCTGTTACATACACATTGTTGAAAACACAGCATTAAACTTAAAAAATACAGCAAAAATAAAAGGCGAATTAAAGGGTTTAAAATCCCTTGACCATCTGGCAGACATCTTTGGAATCGTGGAATCTGATGTGTACAAAAAGGCGGAAAAAGTCGCTGATGCAGTAATTGCTGATATTTATAAACCGGAATATGTGGAAATGGAGCTGACAGAAAAAGTTGCTTACGCTCCAAGAGTTGCCCGCTGGAAAGAGCTTGGAATCATGCCGGGAGGCGCGAAATCCGAAGTATTTAAGGGTGTGGTCAAATGTTCCACCAACTTAAACTCCGATCCTCTGGATATGCTGGTTGACTGTTTAAGGCTGGGAGTCTCCACTGGTGTTTACGGACTGACTCTGACAAACCTTTTAAATGATGTACTTCTTGGACAGCCGGAACTTCGCATGGCTCCCGTTGGACTTCGCGTGATTGACCCTGATTATATCAACATCATGATCACCGGCCACCAGCACACCATCTTTGTTGATTTACAGGAACAGCTTATCACTCCGGAAGCTGTTGCCATGGCAAATACAGTTGGAGCCAAAGGATTTAAGCTGGTAGGCTGTACCTGCGTGGGACAGGATCTGCAGTTAAGAGGTGCTCATTATCAGGAAGTATTTGACGGCCATGCAGGAAACAACTACACCAGCGAGGCTATCCTTGCAACCGGTGCCATTGATGCTGTTCTTTCCGAGTTTAACTGCACGCTGCCTGGTATTGAACCGATCTGTGATGAGCTTAAAATCAAACAGATCTGTCTTGATGATGTAGCGAAAAAATCAAATGCGGAACTGATGAAGTTTGACTTTGACCACCGCAGGGAACAGAGTGAAAAAATCATTGAAAAAGTAGTAAAATCCTATCAGGAACGACGTGGCCAGGTACCATTAAATCTTCTTCCGGACCATGGGTATGAAAACACCCTGACCGGAGTCAGCGAAGGTTCTTTAAAGGACTTCCTGGGCGGAAGCTGGAAACCCCTCATTGACTTAATCGTATCAGGAGATATTAAGGGTATTGCAGGAGTGGTAGGCTGTTCCAACTTAACAGCGGGAGGACATGACGTTCTTACCGTAGAGCTGACAAAGGAGCTGATCGCCAAAGATATCATTGTGCTGACTGCAGGCTGTTCTTCAGGCGGTATCGAAAACTGCGGCCTTATGACACCGGAAGCTGCAGAATTTGCAGGTCCCAAATTAAGAGAGGTGTGCAAAAAACTGGGTATTCCGCCAGTCCTTAATTTCGGCCCATGCCTTGCTATCGGACGTCTTGAAATCGTTGCTACTGAAATTGCACAAGAGCTGGGAGTCGATCTTCCCAAACTTCCCCTTGTTCTTTCTGCAGCACAGTGGCTGGAAGAACAGGCTTTAGCAGATGGATGCTTTGGCCTTGCCCTTGGTCTTCCGCTTCATTTAGGACTTCCTCCCTTTGTGACAGGAAGCAAGGTTGCTGTTAAGGTTCTCACAGATGGTATGAAAACACTTACCGGGGGACAGGTAATTATTAATAATGACGCTGTGGAAAGTGCCGGCATACTGGAAAAAATCATTATGGAGAAGCGGAACGGTCTTAATATATAGGAGGAGGGCATATGAAACGGATATTCATTGATGAAGCCAAATGCGACGGGTGCAAGAACTGTGTTCTCGCCTGTATGCAGGCACATAGAAAAGATGGCGGAAGCATTTATGATCTGGATTTAACCAATCCGGAAAATGAATCCAGAAATCACATCGTCATGAAAGGGAATGGTCACTATGCTCCCATCTTCTGCCGCCACTGCGACCAGCCGGAATGTGTTATGTCCTGCATGAGCGGAGCTCTTGTAAAGGACGAAGAATCCGGTCACGTATATTACGACGAAGAAAAGTGCGGTTCCTGCTTTATGTGCGTGATGAACTGCCCTTACGGCGTATTAAAAGCAGATACAACCACAAAAACCAAAGTGATTAAATGTGATTTCTGCTTTGATCACGACAGCGAGCCTAGCTGTGTAAAAGCTTGTCCGACCAAAGCAATCTATGTTAAGGAGGTGGAATGATGACTCATGTAATTATCGGTGCAGGAGCTGCCGGCATTTCGGCTGCAAAAACCATCCGAAAGCTGGAACCGGAGGCGGATATCATCATGGTGTCAGTTGACGACCAGGTCCATTCCCGGTGTATGCTTCATAAATACTTAAGCCATGAACGGGATGAGGCATCTCTGTCCTTTGTCCCTGCAGATTTTTTTGAAACACTTGGAATTACATGGCTGAAAAACAAAGAAGCAGTACATATTGACACAGAGAAGCAGACGGTATTACTGGATGATGGCACAGAACTTAACTTTGACCGTCTTCTTATTGCAACAGGCGCCCATAGCGTTATCCCCCCTATAGTTAATTTAAGGGAAGCAAAAAATGTATTCGGTCTCCGTAATTTAAGCGATGCACGGCAGATCCGGAAATTTGCCCAGACTGCAGACAGAATTCTTATATTAGGTTCCGGACTTGTAGGCATGGATGCCGCTTACGCATTTCTGGAACAGAAAAAAGAGGTAACAGTTCTGGAGCTGGCTGACCGGATTCTTCCAAAGCAGCTGGATGAAAAAGCCGGTAAAGCCTATCAGAACTTATTTGAACAGCATGGCTGCAAATTCATACTGGACCGTAAAGTGGTTTTAACTACTATGCCGGAAAATGATAAAATAAACTCTGTCATGCTGGATGACGGAACGATTCTGGAATGTGACATAATTGTTGTCGCCGCCGGAGTACGCCCTGCAACAGACTGTACAGAAAATTGTGAAATTGCCGTTGACCGCTTTATCAAGGTTAATGAATGCATGGAGACATCCTGCAAGAACATTTATGCTGCAGGAGACGTGAACGGAATTGCTGCCATCTGGCCCAATGCCATGAAGCAGGGATACACAGCAGCCTGCAATATGTGCGGAATTCCCACCCCTTATGAAGATCCTTACGGCATGAAAAACACTATGAATTTTTATGGTCTTACAACTCTTTCTTTAGGAGACGGAATTGCCAGAGACGGAGATCAGGTTTTTTCTCAGGAGGATTCCGGATGCTACAAAAAGGCAATCTTACGAGATGGATGCCTGCAAAGTATTATGATTCAGGGTGCCATTGATTACAGCGGCATTTATCAGTATCTGATAAAGAACCAGGTATCTCTGGATACAGTAAAGACCGATGTCTTCCATCTGTCTTTTGCAGACTTTTATGGTACAGATTCCCGCGGACAGTATACATATACAATAATTGCAAACTAGTAAAAAGCGGCAGGGCACCGGCTGAGTTAAATAACCGGTTGCCCTGCTGCTTTTCCATTTGATATATTAGCTGGTTTTTTAGTTAAATTTCTGTTTAAGATACTAAATTTTTGTAAACACTTCTTTTATAAGTTATACCTTTTCAAAGTATATATCGCAACTTGATTATAAGTCGTATCCGTGATAATATGATTATAAATATGGCAAAGGAGGTCTTTCGTATATGATTAGCCGAGAGTTATATATGAGCCGCATCCGTCCCTTTATCGGAAATGAGCTTATTAAAGTTTTAACCGGCATCCGCCGAAGCGGTAAGTCCGTCATGCTGGATTTGATTCAGCGAGAGCTGGTCGCATCCGGTGTAAATGAAGGTCAATTTATTTCTATCAACTTTGAAAATATGAGCAACACATACCTTTGTTCTGCCGAGGCACTGCATAAGGAGATCACTCGGCAGGTCAATGGCATCTCCGGGAAGGTATATCTTTTTTTTGATGAGATTCAGGAAGTCGCCCACTGGGAAAAGTGCATCAATTCCTTTCGGGTTGAATTTAATTGTGATATCTATATCACCGGTTCAAATGCCAAGCTGCTTTCAGGTGAGCTAGCCACATACCTTGCCGGGAGATATGTGGAATTTGTGATTTATCCCTTTTCTTTTGGAGAGTTCTCAGAGCTATATCATACCGTTTTTCAAGACTCTGATTCCAGAACAATGTTTACCAAATACCTTACCAGCGGCGGAATGCCGTATTTGAGCAACCTTCGCTATGCAGAGCAGCCGAGCCGTCAATATCTGCAAGACCTCTATAACTCCGTTGTACTTAAAGATGTCGTAAAGCGCAACAGCATTCGGGATGTTGACCTGTTAGAACGTATCATAGCATACATTACAGCAAACATTGGGACTACTTTCTCTGCAACGGCGATTTCAAAACATCTCAAAAGTGAAGGACGCACCGTTGCACCAGAAACAATCTTAAACTACATCAAAGCTTGCGAAGATGCTTTTCTATTTTACCGTGTCCGCAGGCAGGATTTGCAGGGCAAAAAGATTCTCACTGTCAACGAGAAATACTACATTGCTGACCACGGAATCAGAGAAGCTGTTTTCGGAGGGAATATGAAGGATATCAACCTCATTTTCGAAGATATTGTGTACATGGAACTTCTACGGCGAGGGTATAAGGTCACCGTTGGAAAAGCAGGGGAGAAAGAGATTGATTTTATTGCTGAAAAACAAACGCAAAAGCTCTATATTCAAGTTGCTTATCTGCTGGCATCCGAGGAAACGATCCAGCGTGAATTTGGTGCATATGACACGATCAGGGATAACTTTCCAAAATATGTTGTGTCGTATGATGATTTCGATATGAGCAGGGACGGACTGAAACATATGAATATACGTGAGTTCCTGTTGTCTGATCAATGGAATTGAGTTTCCTTCCTTTATCGTAAAATTTCTCTTGACAGCTATATCACTCTGATATAAAATTTCTACTATATCAGAGTGATATAAGGAGGAAATGGAATGAATATACTATTTATAAATGCAAATCTGTACGGACATATTAATCCGACACTGGGACTAGTTAAGAAGCTAACAGAAAGAGGGAATAAAGTAGATTATTTCTGCTCAGCTGAATTTTCAGGACAGGTGATAAAGTCGGGGGCAAACTGGATTGACTTTGGCAGCGGCCTGAATCTGTTTTTAAAGAATTACCGACCCACGGACCGACATCCGTTTTACATGTTGATGGAATATATTCTTTCCTACGATGAAGTCATGCTGCCTCAGATCCTGGATATTTTAAAAGAGCGTACATATGACTTCATTCTCTGTGATTCTATCTTTGGAGGCGGGAGCTTTTTAAAACAACTCACTCACGGGGCTCATCCCCAGCTGGATCACTGCTTTCAGATATTGAACAGAATCTGTAACTGTTATAAAATAGAAGAACCGACACTGGAAGAAATTTTCATAAGCAGGGGGGATCACAATATCGTATACACAACCAGGGATTTTAACGGAGATGAAGCAATAAAAGAACCCCAATATTTATTTGCCGGTCCGTCAATGGAGCGGACGCAGGAAACAGAGTCTGTGGACTTATCCGGGATTGGAAGCAGAAAACTGCTGTATATATCACTTGGCAGTCTGAATACAGATTTCCTGGAGTTTTATAAGATGTGCATTTGTGCGTTCAGAGATACAGACTATTATGTGTGTATGTCCATTGGAACAAAGTGTGAAGTCACCCAATTAGGAGAAATACCGCAAAACTTTCTGGTAAAAAATGTACTTCCACAGCTTGAGATTTTAAAAAACTCGGATGCATTCATCACCCATGCAGGCTTTAACAGTGTGAATGAGGCATTATACTTTGGAGTGCCCATGCTTGCTTTCCCCCAGGTCAATGATCAGCATATGACAGCAAAAAGGCTTGTATCCATGAAGCTGGGCTTATCAGATAACATAAAGGAAATATCAGCTGAAAAACTAAAAGACCAGATACAGCAGCTCCTCTCAAATGAAACGATAAAAGAAAATTGCCTTATAATTTCTCAGGAAATGAAACGCTGTGCAAATTGGGAACTTACTGCAGAAAAACTGGAGAACTACGCAAAGCAAATGAAAGAAGGGAATTCATAATGGCATTAAAAAATAAATCCTTATATGCAATATTAGGAATCTTAAATGTCTCGCCAGGTACCGGCTATGACATAAAAAAATACTGTGACACAGTGCTTTCAGGATTCTGGAATGAAAATTTTGGACATATATACCCAACACTTAAAAAAATGCTTTCAGATGAACTGGTGGAGATTATCTCGGACGAAAAGAACGAGAAAAAAATAACGTACCGGATCACTCCCAAGGGCCAGTTGGAATTAGAATCCTGGCTAATGGAAGAAACTCAGTTACAGCCGATGCGCTCTGAATTCATGTTGAAATTATTATTCTCAAGCGGCCAGCCAAAAGATCACATTATCAAAATGCTGGAAGACTACAAACAGATCCATGTGAAAAATCAGGAAAAATACCTGACCATGCAGCATGATCTGGAACAGGGTATAGAGGAAATATCCGAAGAACGATTTCGTTTTTTAAAGGCTATGCTGCGAAGAGGAATTTTATCCTGTGAAGCCACCATTCGCTGGTGTAATGAGACCAAGGAATGGTAACCCCTTCCAGAAAGGAATCAAATATGTTTAAAGTGCTGATCCCAAGAACTATCTCTCATACAGGTACAGACTATTTAAAGAAAAAAGGCTGCGAGCTTATATTATCAGCTCCCGCATCTGCAGATGACCCGGCGTTCGAACAATGTGATGCCATACTAACGGGTCCCACCAGAAAGTACCGGTACGATAAAGAACTGCTTGACCGATGTAAAAACTTAAAAATAATCTCAAGCTTCAGTGCCGGCGTGGACTATATTGATACTGCTTATGCAGAAAGGCTGGGAATCCAGGTAACAAATTCTGGAAACGCCAACTCCAATGCCGTAGCAGAACATACCATTTTCTTCATGCTCGCCTGTGCAAAAAATCATGAGGTCATGTCTGATGCCGTTAAGAAAAGCGACTTTTCAATACGAAGAGATGTTTTTAACACAGAACTGTCCGGCCTTACTCTGGGACTCATTGGCTTTGGGAATATCGGAAAGCTGGTGGCAAAAAAAGCAGCTATGGGATTCGATATGAAGGTAATTGTTTATGATCATCATTTAACTTCCGAAAATGCCCCTTTTGGTGTTATTGCGGTGTCTTCTCCAGAAGAGGTTTATCAAAATGCGGATTTTATTTCCCTTCATGTTCCTTATTCCGAAAAAAACAGGCATATGATAGCAAAAAAGCAGCTGGATATGATGAAGCCGTCCACCATTTTAATCAATGTCTCCAGAGGAGGATTAATCCTGGAGGATGATTTAATTCAGGCTGTGAAAGATAAAAAAATAAAAGGGGCTGCTCTAGATGTGTTTGAAAAGGAACCCCTTCCTGTAGACAGCACACTGCTTCAGTATAGCAATATCGTTGTTTCTCCCCACTGCGCAGCCAACACAAGAGAGGCTCTTGACCGTATGGAGCGGTTTGCAGCCATGGATATCTGGAGAGTATTAAATGGAGAAAGACCGGAATTTCCGGTCAATCATCCTTCTTCCCCATAAATACCACAATTGTCCTGGGAGGAACGGGAATGCTCTTTCCTTCCTGTACCGGTTCTTTTCCTTCCTCATACTTGCCGTTCTCTTCCAGCTGATCTGTATGAAACACCACATGCCACTGATGTTTTTTCGGAAGGTTCGGAAGGTCGAAGGTATGGGGTTCCCAGTGCATGTTATAAGCCACATAAAAATGATTATCTGCCGTCCCGTCTGCTTTTCCAGCATAATCTCCCCAATAAAGGATTCCAAGCTGACGCCGGAAATTCTCATATTCCGGATACCATGGTTTCACACCATGATAAGAAACATCAGGAAACCCGCAGGCGAGATAATCCATGTTCTTTGCTTCTTCCCTCTTGTGAAACACCGGATGTGCCTTACGAAATGCTATGACCGATTTAACAAACTCAAAAAGATCTCTGTTTGTTTTTAAAAGGTTCCAGTTTAACCATGATATATCATTATCCTGACAATATGCATTGTTATTTCCTGACTGAGTATTGCCAAACTCATCCCCTGCCATAATAAGAGGTGTTCCCTGACTTAGAAGCAGCAACAGGAAGGCATTGCGCAGCTGCTTTTTTCTAAGCTCAGTCACTTTTTTCTTTCTCGTAGGGCCTTCTGTTCCACAATTCCAGGAATAATTATAGAGATTACCATCCTGATTGAATTCACCATTTGCTTCATTATGTTTGGTATCGTATGATACCATATCCATCATGGTAAACCCATTGGTATTTGCCATATATTGAATCATGCCCCGGTCAGAGGGATTGTTTCTGGTATGAAACACCAGATTCATCATCTGCTCCTCGTCCCCTTTGAGCACTCTTCTCATATCCATCTGAAAGCTGTCATTATACTCCGCCAGATACTTCGGCCCTTTTTGAGGAATATCTCCCCAGGAATTCGCCCAGAGCTTTAATCCTTTTAAATAAGGATCACGTCCGATTAAGTCAAGAGACGGGTATCCCACAAGATGTATTCCATCAAGATGAAACTCTTCCGCCCAGAACCGGACCGCATCAAGCGCAAAGGAGGGGGGCTCCTTCCCTGTAAAATAAAGTTCTGTGATAAGTTCCATTCCCTCTTTATGAAGAGCCTTCACTAGGCTTTTTAATTCTAAGACAGGATCTTTCTGATCACCCGAGGCATAGGAAGCCTTAGGCGCAAAATAATATCCGGACGTATATCCCCAATAATTTAATTTCCCCGTAGGTTTATCCACACCATATGGATTGCCCTGCACAAACTCTGGAAGAATCACCTCCTGAAACTCATAGACCGGCATCAACTCAACTGTTGTGATTCCCAGTTCTTTTAAATATGGGATTTTTTCCTCTATCGCCCGAAAGGTTCCTTTATGCCTGGTCCCGGAAGAAGAATGCATGGTAAATCCCCGTAAATGAATGCGGTAGATCACAGAATTCTCATATGGAATCAAAGGACGCTTTTCCTCCCCCCATTCAAATGAGTCAAATATAACCGGACTTTTAGATATCACAGCTGCTTCTTCCAAATCTCCCCAGATATCTTTATCCGTAAAAGCTCTCCCATAGGGATCGGAAAACCGTTTTCCATCAATCTCATAGCAATACGAAATTCCTGTAAAGTCATTCCCAAGAATTGTTACGGAAAAAACCTCTCCCCTCTTTTCATTCTCCGGAAAGAGAAACGTACAGACAGGTTCCTTTTCATTGTCACGGAAAAGTAGAAGTCTTAATTCTTCTCCCTTTGCAGCAACGGAAAAATGAATCCCTGCCCCAGTCTTTATCATTCCCATGGGATAATATCCTGTTTCACTCCTGGCGATCCTGTACTGTTTCATCCCTTTTCTCCTCTGTAACAGTCCTGTTACTGGTTCTCAATCTGTTCCGCCAGATCATTTAAATACATCCAGCGTTCCATCTTCTCCTCTAAAAGTCCTTCTTTTTCTGTCTTTTCTTTCATCAGCTGGTTCAGTCTTCCATAGTCACTGGCGGCTTCTTCTATCTTTCCATCAAGTATAACAATGGCTTCTTCCAAAGCAGCAATGTCATCTTCAATCGTATCCCATTCCCGCTGTTCTTTATAGGAAAACCGAAGCTTCCGCTCTGGTTTTGGTTTTTCCTTTCCCTTCTTCTCTCCGGTATCTTCCCTTTTGTCGGTTCCAAATACTTCCCCGGAAAGCCCGTCCGGATATTTTGCAGCAAAAGCCGCCTGATAATCCGTAAAGCCGCCCTCGTATTGCGTTACTTTCCCCTGTCCTTCAAAAGCGAAAATTCTGCGCACAACCCGGTCCAGGAAATACCGGTCATGAGATACCGTTATTACAATGCCGGGAAAACTGTCTAAGTAATCCTCAAGGATGGTAAGTGTCTGGATATCAAGATCATTGGTGGGCTCATCAAGAAGCAGTACATTAGGTGCTTCCATCAGAATCCGCAGCAGATACAGACGGCGTTTCTCTCCTCCGGAAAGCTTTTCAACTGTGGTATACTGAACGCTGGAAGGAAATAAAAACCGCTCCAGCATCTGGGAGGCGCTGACACTGCCATCTTTTGTTTTCACGTATTCAGCAGCGCTGCGGATATAATCTATCACCTTCAGGCTGCCGTCCATATCTTCGCTCTCCTGAGAAAAATACCCCATCTTCACAGTCTGCCCAACCGTTAAGGTTCCCTCATCAGGCTGAAGCCACCCGGCAATAATTTTCATAAGTGTGGACTTACCGGATCCATTTGGACCAATAATTCCTATACGGTCATTTTTCAAGAAAATATAATTAAAGTCCTTCATCAGAACCTTATCACCAAAAGCCTTTGTAATACCTTCCAGCTCTACAGTAGTTCGCCCGAGACGGCTCTCAATGGAATCCAGTTCCACATTTTTATCAAACTCCGGTGCCTTCTGGTCACGGAGTGTTTCATAACGCTCAATATGAGCCTTCTGCTTCGTAGAGCGTGCTCTAGCGCCTCTTTGCATCCACTGCAGCTCGATACGGAGGATGGACTGGCGTTTCCGCTCGGTGGCCTGCTCCATATCCAGCCGGTCTGCTTTCAGCTTTAAATAACCCACATAATTCTCCTGATAGCTGTAAAGCTTACCCCTATCAAGCTCCACAATCCGGTTGGTCACACTGTCTAAAAAATACCGGTCGTGGGTAACCATCAGTAGAGCACCTTTAAAACGGCGAAGATAATCCTCCAGCCAGTCCGCCATACTGCTGTCCAAGTGGTTAGTCGGCTCATCAAGAACCAGTAAGTCCGCAGTGGAAAGAAGAACGCTTACAAGAGCAACTCTCTTTCTCTGTCCGCCGGATAAGGTATCCACTCTGGTATCAAATTCGGTAAATCCAAGTCTGGTGAGCATGTTCTTTGCCTGACTTTCCAAATCCCACACATGCTCGTGTCCTTCATTCTCCCGGATAATGCTTTCCAGTATGGTTTCCCCTTCCTCAAATCTGGGATTCTGGGACAGGAAGCGGATATCTAAGTTTCTTCCCTTTGCCACACTTCCCCCGTCCGGTTCTTCAAGCCCTGCCACAATGCGCAGCAGTGTGGATTTTCCAGTACCGTTAATACCGATCAGACCGATTTTCTCACCTTCATTAATGCTGAAGCTGGTATCATCAAAAAGCAGCCGTTCCGTATATGATTTTGTTAAATGCTCTATTGTTAATAAATTCATGTTTTTGTTATTCTCCTGTGTATTATCTGATCAGCCACTATTTAATTACAAGCTCTACCGGACAGTGATCAGAGCCGGTTACCTGAGTATGAATATCTGCACTTACCAGCCTGTCCTTCAGACTTTCTGATACACAGAAATAATCAATACGCCACCCTGCATTCTTCTCTCTTGCCCGGAATCGGTAGGACCACCAGGAATAAATCTCCTCCTGATCGGGATTAAAATACCGGTAGGTATCCACAAACCCACTCTCTACAAGAACAGTAAACTTTTCTCTCTCCTCATCGGTAAACCCGGCATTTTTCCGGTTGGATTTGGGATTTTTTAAATCAATTTCTTTGTGGGCTACATTTAAGTCGCCGCAGAAAATAACAGGTTTTTTCTCTTCCAGCCCTTTTAAATAAGCGCGGAATGCATCTTCCCAGGTCATACGGTAGGGAAGGCGCGCCAGTTCATTCTGGGAATTGGGAGTATAGCAGGTCACCACGTAATATTCCGGAAACTCAGCAGTAATGATCCGGCCCTCTTTATCGTGTTCTTCTATTTCCATACCATAAGTAACCGATAACGGCTTTTCTTTGGTAAACAGGGCAGTACCTGAGTATCCTTTTTTTTGTGCGTAATTCCAATATTGATAATAGCCTGGGATAGAAAGGTCAATCTGGCCTTCCTGCAATTTGCTTTCCTGAATACAGAACACATCTGCGTCCACCTCATTAAAAAAATCCAGAAAACCTTTCTCCACACAAGCACGAAGTCCATTCACATTCCATGAAATCATTTTTTTCATCGCATTCACCTCAGTCAAAAAGATAGTGTAAGTATACCATTTTAAATAGCATTCGAAAAGGGCGTGTTGCAAAACT
>JAEWPQ010000113.1 GCA_023460575.1 Bacillota bacterium | reverse complement strand
TGGCATAGGTCCGCAGTATGGTTAAATCGTGTTTTTGTCCAAAATCCTCACAGTTGATGGTATACTTTACCCCCGGATCAATATCCAGTACGTTGTCATTTTCATTGATATAGGCAGTTCCTTCATCGTTATGCAAACCATAGGTCGGACCGGAGGCTGCAGGAGGAATTCCCCTGACATAGTTCTGGTTAATATTCGTGCCCGGCATCTGTCCGATGGTATAGATGGCTCCGCTGTCATGAAGCCTGGTTAAGGTATTAATAATCCGGTTATTACTTACTGTGTTGTTTTTACAGGTAGTGGAGTCAGTGAAATTACACCATCCCCAGCCTAAATGGATTCCATTGTATGCTGTTGATTGAACATGGTTATTCGTTATTTTGATGGTATCCACAAAGTAAGACGTGATGGCGGCACATCCCCCAAATCCGTGAGACGTGCTTATGTTGTACAACAAATTATTGTTGATGGTGTTATTCTTACAACCCCCTTCTACGCCGGGAGCATATTTTGCATGGTTTCCACCGTCTCCGATATAAACATGCTGCGGATGCCCTACTGTGATGCCGCTTGATGTGATGTCCGTGATGTAGTTGCCGATAAGGCTGGAATTTATAACATCGTTTACCATGGAAATTCCATCATTTCCGCTGTGCTTCACTGTATTTCTTATAAAGTTGATGGAATCGCTGCTGCTTACGTTGATCATTCCCGGCAATGTATCAACAAGATCATACTTGGTGTTGTGCCAATTGTCGTTATAAAAAGCGATAAATGCCTGTGCAGCCTGACATGTGGATTTGCCGTGTGAGCCTGCAACATTCACAAGGCTGTAATCCGTATTTTCAAAAGTAATACCCTGGAAGGTGATATTCTTAACCCTGTTAGTCGTTGATGTTCCTGCGATGTCGATCAGCTTCTCTACAACAGGAGCCTCTACATCGGCAGTGGTCATATTCTCACCTGGCCGGATATAGTAATAAAGCGTTTTGGCCGTCTTGTCAAAATAAAATTGTCCAGGAGAATTTAAGAATTCGAAGGCATTATAAATCGTATGGGTACCGGAAGCGCTAAAGGCTGCCCCCCACCCCGGAGTCTGTGCTATCGCCCCATAAGGCTGTTGCAAAAGAAGCACTCTATTACTGCCGGATGTAATGACATCCCTGGTACAAACTATATTCTCATTCCAGGTAGTACCGTTTACGATCTCAAGGTCATCTTTGTTGCTGGCAATTGCCGGTACATCCGATGTATTATACTGAACCCCGTCACTCTTACTGCCGCTTGTCCATGCCCAACCAGCCTGTCCTGCAGTTACGGAATAAGTCCCGTACCCTCCGCGGGCTGTTACGGTTTTGCTGGTCATCGAAGCCCTCTGGTCATTCACATAAAGGTTCCTCAATTTGGTCGAACGATTGAGCGCAGCCTTATAAATATTGCCGCTATGCTGAGTCCAACCTGTAACTTTTATTGCACCGTTCAAGACAGGCGTTTCACCCGGGTATGCCTGGTAATATATCCTGTATCCGTTTGTCCCTGAATCCTGTGGTCTGAAAGTAACGGTACTGGTGATACTGTAGTTTCCGCCCCGCAAATAAATATAGATATCTCCGGTCATATTGCTGTTGATCATGCGTACAGCGTCCCGCGCCTTTTCGATTGTTTGGAAGGGTGCTGCAAGCGTTCCTGGGTTGCTGTCGCTTCCTGTGGGCGAAATATAATAGGTTGCCTGAGTCGCAGCAGATGCAGCTATGGGAAAGACAGTAAAAGTAAATATGCTGCATAATACAGTTATCAAAGAGAGAATTAATAAAACACTTCTTTTGGAAGTCTTCTTTTTTAACATACCCGTTTCCTCCTGATTTTTTAAAACATATCTTTATAGTATATGAGGTAACTTCGAAATTGTGCCCAACAAGTACATTTTAAAGACGGTAAAATCATAGGTTTTATATGCCAACTCACCAGCCAAGGGCTTGAATCATTTTTTCAGCATATCGCTTGCCCAGGGTAACTGATGAATCATGACTAAAATGGAGACGGTATTGTGTATCGCCAGGGTCTACTACCAGACCACTTGCAGAAACTACATAGCAATTCGGAATCAGGGAAGGCAGTTGGTTTACCAACTTATTGTGACCTGCACAAGGACCGCTGTAAAGCAGTTCACCGGGGAGGAAAGGAACATTCCCCAGGTTTAAATCTTTTCTAAGGTCTGCCACCAGTGTTTTTACCTTGCCGGGCCAACTGGGGTCACCGCTGTTGGATTCGCCCTGGTGGAAAATGATGCCTTCAATAACGCCTCCATTTTGCTGTGCAATTTTTGCACGGTTGATGATCCAATTATATTTGGTTCCCCCCGACTTCATAAATGTCTCGATCTTTTCGCCGCTGATCGCGCAGGGAATCAATCCGATGGTATCACCAGCCGGGACTTTCTGTATCATGGTCTTGCCAAACCAGTCTCCAGGGCCGATAGCATTAAGCCATGAAGCATGAAGAGGTGGACATGCCACATCCCACTTATTGGTTACCCGTCCGAGTGCAGCATTATTATCATACCCCAATACCAACACGCGGGGGTCTTCTACTTTATCAGAGGCTTGCGCCAAAGCATAACCTGCCATATTGGATTGACCTAATAACAGAAAACAGTGGAATTTGCCTGCTTTTGATGTTAGTATTGTTGTCGGTTCGGGTGTCTGTGCAGACGTAAGAGTGAGACCTTGTCCGTTTACAACCCCTAGGCTTTCCATACTGTATGGCGCCGTAAATATAAACCAGTTGAGGTTGAACAGGTATCCGCTACCGCCTGCAAATTTCAGATATACGTCATGTTTTCCGTTTGCCCCGCTGACATTGCACTTTACATCGGTCCAAGTCTGCCAACCACCGGTTCCTGCAGCCGGACAAGTCCCGATTAAAGTGCCGTTAATACTATCCAGCCTGATCTCAATATTACCACCACTGGTGGCGCTGGCTACTCTGGCCTGGAAGCCTGCCGCACCGGTGCCGAAATCGATATTGCTGTAAACAGCATAATCCCCATTCTCGATATACCCTAGATTCTCCCCACCTTCGGTACAGGTTTCGGTTTGGACTCCCTGCTGGTTTTCGAAACTTTCCGCTTCAATCTGTGTAAAGGCCGATATGGGGTCAGGGGTTGGTGTTGGCGTGGTCTGATCCGTAAATCCTGCTGCGCATGCCATCTGGGCAAAATTCCACAGACTTGGCTTCCACACGCTCCAATCATGGCCTTTACCCTGGAGAAGCCATTCGGTGTAGCGAATATTATTAGACTTGCAATAATCTCTTACCCTATTGTTATTGGATATAAGTCCATCTGCGGTTCCACAGGAGAGAAACAGCAGTTTTGAATTCGCCTTAACCTTAGTCCCCCCGTCAGGAAACAGCTGGTTAACCTGTTTGGTGATAGGCGAGGAGGAAAAGCCACCGATATAGGGGAACTTATCCACGTTGGGCAACCCGATATTCAGCGATTGGGCGCCACCCTGTGAAAGGCCGGCAATCGCCCTGTGTTGGGCATCAGTATAAACGGAATAGTGTGATTCGATATAGGGTACAAGAGAATTGATCAAATCTTTTGTGAAATTCTCCCAACCATCCCTTACTCCGGTTCCTGTCGCATTTCCGTT
Organism: Bacillota bacterium; assembly: GCA_023460575.1. GTDB lineage: Bacteria > Bacillota > Clostridia > Lachnospirales > Lachnospiraceae > Lacrimispora. The sequence continues at coordinate 19,495 of JAEWPQ010000113.1, read as the reverse complement.
TGGTAATACAAGGATAAAGGGTTGAATTTTACCGGCAGCAATGAGATTATCAAGGATGACATTCGGTGCGCCGCTGTTGTACCACTCGTCTTCATTCCCGCCAATGCCATGCAATAAATACATGACGCTGTATTTGTTGTTCGCTGAATATCCTGGAGGCAGGTAAATTCTCGCCCTCCGCTGACTGTTTGTCGCCGTGGACTGATAAGTAATATAGCTGACCTGACCGTGTGGTATGTTGCTCTTGACTTGGTCATAGCCTGACGGTGGAGAGGTTGGGAGCGTTTCCGCCGCCACTGAACATACAGGTATTGCGAAAAGTACTGCAAGAAGTACAGCGAGTATGGAAAATGTTTGTCTCAATTTCCTGCTTATTTCTTTCATTAAGGTTTTTGATTCCATTTTTATTTCTCCTTTCTTTTTTGTAATTTAACAGAAAGCCACCTTTAGATTAAATTCATCGTTACGTCACCATTTTAACCTCCTTCCTTTTTAGTAAGTACACTGCACTCGTATTGCTTATCTTTAAATTTTCACACTCCTCCTTTCACTACCTTATTGTGTAATATAAAATAAACTTATCTTTAAACCGCCGATATCCCGAAGGGGGAGATGCACGGTTTTTTTGCTCTACATCATGATATTAACTCATATTCAGCCGATATTTATATTACATGTAAGAAATGCGGCACAGCGCGCCATTTTTCACTACTATCCACCCCATGGTCTATATGCTATGTCATAAAAACATTATTTTTAAGAACACTAATATCTACCAAAATGTGGAAAGTATACTTGACATTTTACTATTAACAAGTATGAGAAAGTTATGGAAGACAGACTTTACATCAAAAAAGAGGATCTAATGAGAAATCGGTTAGAAGAATTAAGATAAACATGGAGGTATAACGATGAATTTAACTGAATAGCATCATTTACTGTAGGGTTATTTGAAGATGTTATTGTTCAAGTAGTTGTATTGGCTGCAGCCATGCCGATTGTTGCAGGTATGGGCGGCAATGCAGGATCACAAACTTTATCAATAGTCATAAGAAGCATAGCACTAGGCGAAGTTGATATCAGGAAAGACTGGAAATATGTTCTCAATGAGATTGCTCTGGGTTTTATTAACGGCTCAGCAACAGGTCTTATAACTGGATTAATCCTGTTCTTAAAGTACAACAATCTTTATTTAGGATTGATTATATTCGCTAATCATAAGTCTATTTATGCACTCCATTTGTTCTTTTTCTGCCGTTAAGTTTTCTTAGAGTGAGGAGTTCTCCTTCACGGTGCATCACGAACCCAGGCACAGTCCATGAAAAGAGCAGACCATTCTCTTGGCGAAATGATCTGCTTTTTAGTCTGCATGGATGCCAGGTTCTTTAATTTTTTACTTGTTATTCTATTTAGAATATAACAGGTATTCTTAAGGTGCGCGGACTCAATCAGTTTTTTACCGCCTTCCGTAAAATCTCCGCAAGCCACTACCACCTTTTACGAATTATATTTCCATAATAATCGGTAAAATCACAGGGGTGCGTTTTATTTCTTTCCAAAGAAATTCCCCTATATCATCCTTTAACATAGCTTTAATTTTAGCCCAGTCTCTGGTATTCTTACATTTTTCAAGGCTCGTACCAGCAGCACGTCTGATCTTACCCATTAATTCATCGGATTCCCTGACATATACAAAGCCTCGGGAAACAATTTCAGGTCCTGAAATCACCTGATTACTTCCCTTTTGCATTCCTATAATAACGATCAATAATCCATTTGCGGATAAATTTTGTCTGTCCTTAATAACAATATTACCAACGTCACCGACTCCCAGTCCATCAACAAACACTTCCCCTGCTGTTACCTGACCAGTAATGCCGCCCTCTTTCTCTGAAAGCTCTAAAACATTTCCTGACTGCAGAATAAATATATGATCATCTGGTATCCCCATGGATTGTGCCAGTTTTTCCTGTGCCTTAAGATGTTTAAATTCTCCATGCACTGGTATGACATATTGTGGTTTAAGCAGTGCATAGATGAGTTTTAGTTCTTCCTGGCATGCATGCCCGGAAACGTGGGTGTCCTGGTAAATGACTTCAGCGCCTTTTCTGGAAAGATCATTAATGATTCTCGCAACTGCCTTCTCATTTCCGGGAATCGGAGTAGAACTTAGAATAACCTTATCACCTGGCCGGATTATTATCTTTTTATGGGTTGAATCCGCCATTCGTGATAACCCTGCCATGTTTTCTCCCTGGCTTCCGGTTGTAATAATGACCAGCTTCTCATCCGGGTATTTTTTCATTTCCTCCACTTCAATAATTGTATTTTCAGGTATTTCAATATAGCCCAGTTCAGACGCCACTTTAATCACATTGACCATGCTTCTTCCCTGAATCACGACTTTTTTGCCAAATTTATAGGCTGTACTGATAATCTGATTTACTCTGTCTACATTTGACGCAAACGTTGCGATAATCATCCTGCTGGATATATTTTCTGTGAAAAGAATATCAAAGGTCTTTGCAACCTTCTGTTCCGATACGGTAAACCCTTCCCTCTGTGCATTCGTACTGTCACACATCAGGGCAAGGACTCCCTTTTTTCCGATTTCGGCAAATCTCGGTAAATTGATGACATCACCAAATAACGGGGAATAATCTATTTTAAAATCACCTGTATGTAAGATGACTCCTGCAGGTGAAGTAATTGCCAGTGCGGATGCATCAGCAATACTATGATTTGTTTTTATAAATTCCACCCGGAAAGCGCCTGAATTAATAGACTGCCCATGCTTTACTATTTTTCTTTTCGTGTTTTTAAGTAAATTATGCTCCTTCAGCTTAAGCTCAATTAGTCCATGCGTCAGCTTCGTCGCATATACCGGAACATTTAAATCCTTTAATATATACGGAAGTGCACCGATATGATCCTCATGACCATGGGTAATAAAAAATCCTTTCACTTTATCCCGGTTCTTCAATAAATAAGTAAAATCAGGAATTACCAGATCAATTCCCAGCATATCATCCTCTGGAAACGATATTCCACAATCCACCACGATAATACTGTCTTCATATTCAAAGGCAGTTATATTCATACCAATCTTTTCAAGTCCACCAAGGGGAATGATTTTTATTTTTTTTTCTTGCAACTCCTTTTCCTTCATACAACCATTACCTTTCTGCGATTTAACGCTACAAATTTACCTTCTCAAGTTACATAACAGTTACCAGCCCTGAACCAAATCATCGTTCACTACAATGATCAGTTCCCCCGCCGATTCATCCCAGAATTTAAGGTGAGTGACATCAAGACCTATGGTCTGATTGCTAATATCAAAATCAAACTTTTCTAAAAAATGAGTGGTTGATGCAAAGAACCGCTGACCATAGCAACGGTAGATAATGCCCTCTTCCGATTGTTAACTTCCCCAAGCCTCCCATTGTAATAAGCACTTGCCAAAGGGAATCCGACTTTTCTTCCCTTAATCAGGAAGCTCCTTTATGAACAAGTTCATCTCCTTTTCTAATATATATGTCCACAAAAATAAATCGTTATTCTGCGATTACCAATAACGACTTTGCAAAACACCGATATAAAAACACAATATAATATATACCTCTCATATAAGGATCATTCCCCACCTTATATACCTGTTTCTGCGCCCTAAAAATACCACATAATTGCTTCCCGTCACTGATGTTGGCATTTCTTTTCATAGGATACAGCTATTCATCAATAACATCATCCTCTAAAAGCTTTGCAATGAACAAAAACATAGCTGCCAACCTGTATTGTACCTTTTTTCTTCTACTACCATTTATATAATTATAACATACTATAATTCAGATTTGAATAGTAATTTTACTTATAATTCATTGTTTTTTAATTCAACCTATTATAAACTATCGCAAAAAAGGACCAACTAAGATTATTTCATCCTGATTGATCCTATATAATTTACTACACTTATTTAACTGTATTTACAAATTCATCAATTCTCTTTGCTATATCATCCCGCAATTTTCTTGCCATTTCCAGTTTTTCTTCCTCTGTCCCTGTAAAATCGTCAGGATCCCTAAATTCCCTCCAGCTTAATCTTGTAACTTTTCCCGAAAAAGATTGGACAATACTCTTATTCTACAGCAAGTATAGATTCTCGCCTTTTATTTCATCCGAGCGCCAGCTGATTACTGCAAAATTACCATTTGCGTGCTCATCCACCTTATTAATCCATTCAATTTCATTACTGGCTTTTGCTGACAGCAATCTATTAGTCGTACCGGTGCGGTAAAGCGAAGAATTGATTACCCACCACTTTGCAGCAATATCAGCCCGCTTTAAATCTTCCTCCAGACGCATGGCTTCATAAACCGGAGTGGTTTCTGCAAGAGTTACAATAATAACTTCTGTTTCCGCTTTATTGCGCAATCTTGGCAGCAGTTTTTTTGCGGATTCAGGAACATCACCTTGGGAACGTTTGATTTCCTGATTGTAGCTCTGAGTTGAGTCTAAGAGCAACAGCGTATGTCCTGTCGGTGCGGTGTCAATGACAACGATCTGATCTTCTGCCTTATCAACAATATCTGCAAATGCCCTGAATACAGCAATTTCCTGCGTACAGGGAGATCTTAAATCTTCTTCTACATAGGCGATATCTTCTTCTGACATGGTTTCCCTTGCTTTTAAAATTACCTCCTGCTGATACTTCTTTAATTCTTCTTTTTCATCGATATGACTCATAGTGATTCCATCTGTCTCATTCATAACAAATTGAAGATGAGCCGCCGGATCGGTTGTTGTTAAATGCACCTTTTTTCCTTTTGATGCCAAACCTAATGCAATAGAAGCTGCGATAGTTGTTTTGCCTACTCCGCCTTTTCCCATAGTAAAAATGACTTTTTTGTTAGTATGATATAAATCATCAATCACATCTTTTAATCCCGGAATGATTTCTGCCTTTATTTTATCCGTCCGAATCGTATAACTATCCTTTTCCAGAAAAGCTCTTACGTTCTCTATACCGGTTATATTATAAGCTCTAAGCGGTATGGAATAACGTTTCATATTCCTGATTTCTTCCGGCATACCGGCAAGCGCTGCCTGTTGCTTTTTATATAAGCTTTCTGAAATAATATCATCATAGGATGTTAATATTCCATTTACAACCATCACCTGATTTTTCACTCCGATATCGGCCAGTTCGCCAGAGGCTCTAGCCGCTTCTTTTAATGGCGTTACCTCCGGTCTTGAAACCAGAATCAAGGTTGTGAGATTTCCATCTGCTAATGTTTCCACAGCTCTTTTGTAAATTTCTCTTTTGCTTTCCAGCCCGGATAACTGCCCCAGGCAGGAAGCACCATGTGTATTTTCGCTGATAAAATTGCTCCATGCCGACGGAAGCTGAAGCATCCTTAGTGTGTGCCCTGTCGGAGCAGTATCAAATATAATATAATCGAACTCTTCCTGAACTTTTTCATCCGTAATAAATTTGGAAAATTCATTAAATGCTGCAATTTCAACGGTACAGGAACCAGAAAGCTGCTCTTCCATATTTTTTAACACAGTCTCAGGCAGCTGTCCGCGATATGGTGCGATTACACCTTCACGATATTCTGCAGCTGCTTCTATGGGGTCTAAGTTTGCTACCACAAGATTAGGAACTTCATGTATGGGAACGCCTTTATTGTCCAGTTCTGTCTCAAATACATCCTGGAGGTTCGATGCCGGATCTGTACTGATCAGCAAAACTTTTTTTCCTGCATCAGCAAGGGATACCGCTGTGGAACAGGCTGTTGAAGTTTTTCCTACTCCTCCCTTTCCTGTAAAGAAAAGATATTTTGTGAGTACTGCTTCTTGTATATTAAAGTTTTCCATTATAACTCCCATTCACTCCTTCCATATAAAATCTTTGCATTATTAATGACAGTGACTAAAACATTCTTTTATCTTCTCTGAACTCCGGTTCTATATATAATTAACAGCAGCAATCTCCTCCAGAACAACCACAGCCCTGTGTTTTCTTACTTGCCTCGTTTACCGCTTCTGGCTTTTCTCCAATATAACTTTCCGGTACATGAAGCAATTTTATAAATTCTTCATTGGATGGGTATCTTCCAGTTATAATAATTTCTCCATCTAAAACTATAACCGGTAAACCTTCTACCCCTTTTTCCTTAACAAAGCTATTTACAGTTTTATTCGTTACAAATTCCTGAGGTGCATTTGTAAGGTTAAACCGGTCAACATGCACTCCATTATTCTTCAGTGTGTTTAATACTGTAGAAATTCTTAATAATTCCGGATCGACTCCAACGCCGCAAAGTCCGGTTGAACAGCACATGGCTGGTTCATAAATTTTCATAATCTTCATTTCAATACCTCCTATTGATAAATTAATTTTTCTTTGTAATATCAAATATTTCATCACCTTTTTGTGAATATCCACACATATCATTTAACGAATATTTTACTTTGGGCTGATTTGAAACTCCATTTTGATTAGAATAGGAAAATTTCAATACTTCGTCAATTGGGTTTAAACCACTCCCCCAATTTAGAAGCCGATTATTACTCATACAAAACCTCACCTCCTCTAATTAGTTTTCATCTTTCCATACTATGTTTCCGACATCAGAACCTACTGGGAACCAATGCATTGTATTATTTGCTATTTTAACCAGTATCAGCATAATTGGTACCTCAGTCAAAACACCTACAACAGTAGCCAGTGCTGCCGGAGAATCCATTCCAAACAAGGCAATCGCAACCGCCACTGCAAGTTCAAAGAAATTGGAAGCACCAATCATACCTGCCGGAGCTGCTATATTATGAGGAAGCTTCAGTACCTTTGCTGCCAGATAGGCAATGAAGAAAATCAAAAATGTCTGTATAGTTAACGGCACTGCGATCAGTAATATGTGCAAGGGATTGTTTAAAATGACATCGCCCTGGAAGGAGAATAAAAGTACAAGCATCAATAATAATCCAGCAATTGTTGCATTATCAAATTTAGGCAGGAACTGATTCTCAAAATATTCTGTTCCTTTCTTCTTACTTACATACATTCTTGTTAATACACCTGCAGTTAATGGAACTACCACAAACAAGACAACTGATATAATCAGAGTATCCCAGGGAACAGTCACTTTACTCACTCCCAGTAAAAATTTAACAATGGGTACAAATGCAACCAGAATAATCAAGTCATTGGTTGCCACCTGCACTACTGTATAGGCCGGATTTCCTTTCGTCAGCTGGCTCCATACAAAAACCATGGCAGTACATGGTGCGGCTCCTAATAAAACGGCTCCGGCTAAATACTCTTTTCCTAACTCTGCAGGAATCAGTCCTTTAAATACCACAAAGAAAAAAAATGAAGAAATTGCAAACATAGTAAAAGGTTTTATCAGCCAATTGGTAACCCATGTCACATACAATCCTTTGGGATTTCTTCTGACATTTTTAATACTTTCAAAATCCACCTTCATCATCATTGGGTATATCATGACCCAGATCAGTATTGCAGTAGGAATCGATACATTTGCATATTCAAACTGATTAAAGAACACAGGCACCGACGGTAGAAACTTTCCGATTAATACCCCTGTAACCATGCATAAAGCTACCCATATGGTTAAGTATTTCTGAAAAAAACCAATTTCTTCTGAATTCTCTTTATTCATTTATTTCTCTCTCCTTTAATGTATTATTTTCGAATTTGCACAGACATCAACGGTTTTATATTTTTCGCATTGTTCATAATCTGCCTGATAGGTTGGTAATTCAATAATCTTATTTTGCAGATACTCCCATAGGTTTTTGTGTTCTTCTTTAAAGCTATCGCTTATTCTGTAATATGCCCATTGTGCTTTCTTATAACAATTAAGGATCCCACAGTTTTTAAGTACAGTCAGATGTCTGGAAGCGTTTGACTGCGTCATATCTAAACAGACCTCAATCTCGCAGACACACATCTCTCTTTCCATCAGTAACGTCAGGATCCTTAACCTGCTTTCTTCTGATAGTGCCTTAAAAATATCAACCACGATTTCGCCCCTTCCTATAAATGTTTATATGAGCATCTACGCATATTCTATGCACGAGGAAACCATATGTTACAATGACTTCCTGTTTTTTCTGTAATTTTTATGTCCGCCGGATAAATTATAAACTTCCTTAAACCCGTGATTTAACAAGATATTCTGCGCCGCATTACCGGTAACCCCTTTATTGCAATAAGTAACAGTAATGGCATCTTTATCCAGTTTATCTAACGCATCCCTTAACTTGGCATGAGGTATGCTCACCGCCGTTTCTATATGATCCTGCTCATATTGTGAAGCGGCTCTGGCATCTATTAATTGGTAGTCCTTACCTGAGTTTATTAACTCTTCCAGTTCATCAGAGGTTATGAGCTTTTTGTCGGAATTAATCGCATTATCTAAAATCATGCCCGTATACATAACCGGATCTTTTGTGGTGGAAAACGGAGGTGCGTATGCCAAATCGAGATGAAATAAGTCTTCCACATGTGCTTTATAAGTAATTGCTGTAGCAAATACATCAATTCTTTTATCAACACCTTCAAAACCAACAATCTGGACACCTAAAAGTCTTCCGGTACCTTTATCAGCGATTCCCTTGATGACCATTTCCTTACCACCCATATATTCCGGTTTATTTGGTTTAATATTATGACAGACTTCAACATGATACCCTTCCTTTTTTGCTTCTTTCTCTGATAATCCGGTAAGTGCTACTGTCATATCAAACACCTTGAAAATACCGGTTCCAAGAATACCTCTGAAGAATAAATTTCCTCCTGTCACTACATCCCCTGCAATTCTTCCGGTTTTATTAGCGGTAGATCCCATGGGGCGGTATACCGATTTCCCGGTAACTACGTGAAACTGTTCCGAACAGTCACCGCAGGAATAAATGTCTTTTACATTTGTCATCATCTTTTCATTTACTTTAATGGCTCCTGTTACGCCCAGTTCAATACCTGCTTTCGCTGCCAGTTCTGTATTCGGCCTTACTCCGGTTGATAGCAGTACAAAATCAGCCTGTACTTGTCTTTGGTCTTCCAGAATTACCTTATCTTCTTTTATCTCCGCTACTGATATACCCGTAAATAGCTTAACACCGTTTTTCCTTAAATGGTCTTCCACATATACCGCCATGTCTCCATCCAGGCCTGGAGTCACCCATGGAAGTCTCTCTATAAGCGTAACATCGATTCCAAGTTCTTTTAAATTTTCACATACTTCTAAACCTATGAATCCAGTTCCTACAATAACTGCTGATTTTGGTGCGTATTCATTAATAAAATCCTTGATTTGATTCATATCACCGATATTTCTCAAGGTAAATACATTCTTTCGATCTGCTCCTTTGACTGGCGGTATAACAGCGGAAGCGCCAGCAGCTATTACAAGCTTATCATAATGATCCTGAAAGATCTTACCGGTAGAAAGATTTTTTATCTCCAGTGTCTTATTTTTAGTGTCAATGGACAGCACTTCATGTCTTATGAAAATATCTGCATTATATTTACTTTTAAAAAAGAAAGGATCTCTGGGAGTAAGTTTTTGGGCCTCCTCTATCTCACCACCGATATAATAAGGCATTCCGCATCCTGAATAGGAGATATAGCTGTCCTTATCATAGATAATAATCTCAGCATTCTCATCATTTCTTCTCGCTTTTGCGGCGGCTGAAGTTCCGGCAGCAACTGCACCGATAATAATTAATCGCATCGATTGTCCTCCTTAGAACATTTACAGATACAGTCTTCCTGTTCCGTTGTAATGTTATCCCAAAAAATTTTTATATGTTCTATTAACTCGGTATTATTGCTGTATCGGATCCATGATCCTTCTTTTCGGTTTTTTACGAGACCGCAATCTGTCAATATCTTCATATGGTAGGATAATGTGGGCTGTGTAATTTCAAAACATTCCAGAATATCACACGCGCAAAGCTCACCGCAGGATAACATTTCCATGATTTTTAGTCTTGTAGCATCACCTAATGCTTTAAATACTGGTGCATAGTCTGCATGCAGATCCATTTTGTCTTCTCCATTTTTATATTCCAAGATTTTTGATATAGATATTTATCTATATCCTTATTGTAAAGAGTATATAGATATTTGTCAATGTGTATTGTGTAATTTTTATGTTGTTTTTATGTAAAATAATTTATTTTTCTATAGCAAATAACAGTAAGAACCACACTTTGAATTTATTAAGCTGCCGCCAAATACAATAAATGCCTGCTTCAAAGTACCGCCTAAGCAGTCACCATGAAGCAGGCATTCATTAGAATCCTAAATAAAACATATAAAATGCTATGATTAAAATAATACAGCCCATTATAACTTTTATTATTGTACTGAATCTTCCATATTTTTCACTGCCAGTAAGCTTTTTAACAAATCCGATGCTCGTTCCTGCGATTACCGCTAAAACAGCATGGCCTAAGGAGTATAAAAGCAGCAGCAGAATACCCCATACAATACTCCCCTTACCCGCTACAATTGCTAAAAGTGCAATCAGAACCGGTGTGGAACACGGAGAAGAGAATACCCCTCCCAGAATACCTGCAATCAACGCTCCTATATATCCTTTTCTTGTACTTTTAGAAATCAAATAGGTGGAAGGGATGAAACTGAATATTTCCCAAGTCTGGAAGGCCATCATGACCATTAATATCCCCAATGCAATATACCACCATTTTGCAGATGTCCCAATTAAGTCTCCAGCTAAGGATGCCATGGTTCCAAGAATGGTAAAAGTAATCGCCGTACCAGCCGCAAAAGTCAGTGACAGTTTAAAAGCTGTCTTTGTATCTTTCTGCCCCGTTCCGCCCACAACACCTATTACAAGCGGAATTGTTGATAAAGAGCATGGTGTAAGAGAAGTAAAAATACCAGCTGTCAATGCCAATAATGGTGCCAGCCAAGTGCTTTCTTTCATTAAAGCAGAAATTGATTCCAAAATTTCATTCATCTTACTCGACCCCCATTTCAGCAAATATTTTTCTCATTTGCTCTTCTGTTACTCCTCCCTGATGAACGGTAAACACATGCTCGTTCGTATCTTTGGATCGATACATGGTAAATTCAATTTCCTGTGCAAGCTCAGCGCTTGGTACAAAAGGTGTTCCATCTGTGTTGAAAAATACTTGCGTTGGAATAACCGATACAGGGAAATTATTTGCGGCAGTTGTGTTTTTCCACACATCTACGAAATGCACAATGGCTTTTCCCTGAAAATCTTTATGTAATGTTTCCAGAACCGGCGCCATTTCTTTACACGGTATGCAGGAATCAGAACCAAAGTCGATAACAAAAGGAAGTCCATAAGACTTGATTTTATCTAAATCAACGGATGATATTTCTAAGGATGTGCTTTCTACATCTATATTTTTAGAATCTGTTTGAGCTGTAATCTGATCATTTCGTTTATCTTCCTCCGACTTCTTATATACATAGATACCTGCCACAGCTGCTAACACTAAAATTACAATCAGTATATTTACCCACATATTTTTATTTTTTTTCACCATTTCATTTTCCACAACAATTACCTCCTGGTTAAGATTCTTCCTTCTCATTATTAGGAAACTCTATCGTATAGCCCTCTAATTTCTAAAACCATAATTGTATGAATTCCTCATTGCTTAACTTATAGATATATTCCTGAATATTCACACCGCTTAATAATGCTTATTGGTATATGTCAGTTTTGTATTTTGTTTATTTTCTACACAAGCAATGTAGTACGACTCCATCTTCTGTCTTATGTATTTTTCCGCGTTCGCAAAGCACCACAGAGAATCCAGCATTTTCACCGTAACTTAAAAGCTCTTGGAGTAAAAATGCTTCCCAATAAATTTCAGTATTGGCATATGGATAAAACTTTCTGCCGCTTAGATATTGCTTATGGTGCTCCATTAAATAATCATAATCATGACCGGAAAAACTTAGTAAGCCATCTTTTTTAAGAACGCGCTTACACTCATTTAGGAAGTTACTCTTATACGTATCCCCATACAATAAGCCAAATGTTTGCGCCCATATAATGATTACTTCAAATGAATCATCATCAAATGGTAATGTATACCCATCATATACCAAGAAATCAATATCATAACAGTTTTTTAAGGATAATTTTGCAACTTGTTTTATAACTTCTTCTGAAATGTCAATGCCTATAATAGAAAATCCCAAATCGAAAAGCGCAAATGCCTCTCTCCCCATTCCACATCCAATATCAAGAATTTTTGCTTCTTTCGGAAAAAAGTCAGCGACTGCCCGTTCCCATTTTTTAAGTTCTCCTTTGTTCCAATAGACCATTTCATCTACATTTTTCTTATCCTCATACCACTTGTGCACGACATCACTCATGGAATATTCACCTCACTTATTACCAATAATTTTTTTACTTTATATTATATTACTGGAAAAGCTACTAACTATCAATATTAAGTTTTCAAAGTACTGTAATCCATCAAATTCTAATTTATTTCTTCATAAGCATTTTGGTTTTTCCCTATAACAATCGTTGGTTCATTCTGCCAAAGAATAAGAACATCCTCTTTCATATCCTTGTATTTCATAAAATACTCTTCCAATGCCAGATTGAAATATGTGTCATTCGATTTATTAATGATATTAATCAATTACATTCCTCATTTCTTATTTGATTCTCAATATTAATAAAGCAAGAGGTGACTTTTTGTTTTCACTCTTGCTTTATTAATTTTTAACTTAAATACTATCGTTTCATTCTGCTATTCTGCTAAAATCGCATCCACTTTTTTGCAGATTTCCACTGCAACTTTATCCACCATCTCATAGTGTTCTGGTTTTAAATCTCTCGCCGATACTATATTTGATAAAACAACATCTTCACCAAACAGATCTGATAAAACGATAGTATCCCGCACCTCTCCGCTGTATTTTAAGGTCGCAATTCTGGCACAGCTTTTGCTGCAGCCATCAACTGCAAGCGCTTCATCAATTTCTGCAGCTCTGATGCAATAATTCCCTTAACAGGAGGCAGCATTGGCTCTGCACCCGCAGCTAATATGATCTTTTCGCAATTTACACAAACCTCTTCTTCCTATGTTGCAACAACTAATTTTTTCTCGCCTGCAACGATCCCCCGCCCTTTCACTATATTTACGCCATGAAAAGCAAGAAGTTGTTCAACGCCGGTATTAATATTTTTCACCACTCTGTTTTTTCTTCCAACAGAAACGTTCCAATCAATTTTGCTCATGCTGCTTTCTATGCCAAACTCTTTTGATTTCTTAATGACAGTACCTGTTTCAGCAGTTTTTAACAGTGCTTTTGTGGGAATGCAGCCAATGTTTAAGCACACTCCCCCTATCTCTTTTTCTTCTATCAGAACTACCTCAGTACCCAATTGTGCCGCTCGGATTGCCGCTGCGTATCCGGCAGGTCCGCCGCCTAAAACTGCGATCGTAGTATTTAAAGTCTTCATGGATCGGATCACCCCCAAAATCATGTCAGGATTTATTTAATATTCTTTGCAATTTCAGCTAAGCAGGCTGTTGCTGTTTCAAATCCCTGTTTGCTTAATGTATAATGCATCCACTTTCCCACCCTGGTACTTTCCACTAAACCAGACTCACATAATATTTTCATATGGTGGGATAATGTCGACTGTACGATATTTAAATCTTCAAGTAATTTGCATGCGCATTTTTCTCCACCCTGTAACATTTCAATGATCATTAATCGGTTGGGATCACAAAGTGCTTTAAAGATTTTTGCATCTCTTTCATATTGGTTTATCATTGTATTTACCTCTTATCTATATTTATCGATATGATAATTTTATCCTATCTCACATATCGATAAATGTCAATCGTTAATTAATTGCATCAGATAAATTATTTACTTATCTTATCCACATTTGCATAGATTTCTTCCAATTCTTTTTTTGAAATAAATCTGGAAATGATAAAGGCAATCACTATAATTCCGGGAATGTCCACGAGCAGCCTTGTAATTGCAAAATTGTTTCCCAATGCGGCTATTTCAAATAAAAACATCGGAATCTTTGTAGTTGACCACGCTCCTATGAATATAAGTATATTCATAAACTTAACACCCTTTTTCATAAAAACAGCTGCAACCGGAAATGCACCATACAATGGCCCGGCGGCGGCCGACCCAAGCAGAATGGATAAAATGACTCCCTTAATGCCGGATCCCTCTCCCATAAATTTAACCATGGTTTCTCTCGGAACCCATATATCCAGTAAGCCAAGTAATACAAATACGGGCGGTATTACAAATAGCATTTCTTTAAATGAATTTGCAGAAATATGGTAACTTTCCTGCCAAAATATTTAATTTCTACAGGCATGGTTACAATTCCAACCATCATTAAGGTTGAAACGAATGCTCCAATCTGCATATATCCAGCTCCTCCCTGTAAAAGGAGCGCTGCCATAGGAAATGCTACAAATCCTGGAATCAACGTTATAGCCCCTACAATTGCAGCAATTCCTACTCCTAAAAAGCCTGAATCCGATCCTATGATTCTGGTAATGGTCTCCGTATTTAATACCGCCAGCATGACGCCAACCAATGATATTACAACTAAAAATTCAGGAAGAATATTCTCAAATGCTTTCCATGCTTTTTTCAGTGCCATCTTTGTTTTCTTTTTATCCTTAACAAATGAAATGAGTAACAGAATTATGGTAATCCCATAAAAAATATAGGTATCCATACACAAACCTCCTTTTAATTTGACTGTAGTGTTGATTTCATTTTACTCATTTCAAATTTTGCAACAAAGAATGCTGCAAACATTGAAACTACCAATAGGATGACCGACGTAATCAGGAAGATTCTTGGAGCACCATAAGTTTTTATAATCATTCCGTTTAAGCTTGTGCCAACGGCACCACCCACAAACATGTTAAAGGACGTAAGAGACATTGCTGTTCCTCTCATTTTCGGCAATTGCTCCTGAGCCGTTGCAATCAGCGTTGATTGAAGGAAGATAAAAGCTAAACCAAAACCAAAAAGAGCCATTCCCAGCATCCAGGCATTTGTAACTGTTGAAAGAGCAAACAAGGATATTGCTCCTATTATTCCTGCTAAGACTAAAAATCCATTTTTCAGCTTTGCTTTCAACTTTGGTGCCATTCTCCCGCCTATAACCGTACCAACACCAAATAAAGAAATGATCAATCCGACAATCAGTATATTATATCCTGTAATCTCCTGTATTAATGATCCGGAATAAGTAAAGCTTCCAAAAACGCTGAAACCCAAAAAGAATACGATAAGTACAATTCTCATAAATTTAAAGTTTGTCAATGGTTCTTTATATGCTTTTGCAAAATCCAGTGTTTCAACTACCGGTTTATCCCGCTCCAAAATCTTAAGCATAATTATTGAAAGCACTAATTCTCCTATTCCATATATGAGATAAACCAGTCTCCATGAACCAAAATAGGACAATGCCCCACCAATTGCAGAGGCTGTAGCAGCTCCTAAAAACATGAGTCCCATAACCTTGCCAAGGGCTTTATGACGGTTCTTATCATCAAAGCTTTGTCCAACCAGAGCCATAGTGACTGGGAAAATCCCGGCACCAAATGCACCATTCATAGCCCTGAAGAATATTAGAGACGGCAAATTAAATGCAAATGCACCTAATATACTAAAAACAGAAGTTCCCATTGCCGCTATATTTATTATTTTCACTTTGCCATACCGGTCTGACACAGGTCCAAATATGAGAGTAAATACCCCGAATGCAAGCATATAAGCTGTTACAGATATTGCTGCCGTACTTACTGATATATTTAAATCTTTTGAAATATTGATGATTAATGGTGCTGCTGCATAATTATCTCCGTTTGCAAGGAAAGCCATTAAGCCTAAAATCATAATTAGTTTGTTTTTACTTTTGTTATCCATATTATTTCTCTCCGTTTCTTCCAACTCTAAGTGCTTTGGTTCCTGATGCTTTTTTACACATCTATGTTTATCGATATGTTATATTATAGCATCATATCGGTTTTTGTCAATATGATTAATCAGGACCACCCGGAAAATAAAGTTGTAAAATAAAAGTAGACAAGGAATATAACCTTGCCTACTCTTATCTTATAATGAACTTAAAAGGATTTAATATTATGGGAATTTCTAAAGGAACCAAAAAAAGAATTTGGACTTTATCGGACGGCACAGATCGATCTTGTATCATCTTCAACTAAAATCAGACCATATATCCGGACTATCTCTGCAATTGCTTTCCTTCTTTCAGCCGGTAATGTGCACCTGCAAACGCTACACCCTGATTCAAGTTTACCGATAGCAGCATGGCTTCCTTCTGCTCCAGCATTCATTCCGGCAATATTCTTCATATGCCGAATTGTTATCACCTGGAATTAAAGCAATAATAGAAAGTAAAAGTATAGCTATTATGAAAATTAACATGTTCATACACCTCCGGTTTTTGCTTTATCAATTAGCCAACGAGCTTACTTCTGCGTTCAACTAGTACTACATCATGCCACTTTCCGTTATCCATTTTGCCGAGTCTTTCTCTATAGCCAATTTCCCTAAAACCACATTTCTTATGTAAGTTCAAACTGGAGTTATTCTCTTTTATAATTCCTGATTGCAATGTCCAATATCCGTTTTCTTCTGAGAGTTCAATTAATTTTTCCAGAAGTGTAAAACCAACTTTTTGACCTTGATATTGCCTACCGATATAGATACTTACTTCTGCAACCCCGGCATAAACACACCGGCTGGAAACTGGAGATAAAGCAGCCCAACCCAAAATGATATCACCAGCCCTGGCTACTAAGCGGCAGGATTCACAATGTCCTTTATTCCACTCTTCCCAGCTTGGTGCTTCACTTTGAAATGTAGCGATTTTAGTATTTATACCTTCTGTATAGATCTTTGCAACTTGTGTCCAGTCGGATTCTTTCATCACTTCAACTTTATAATCCATAATTTTTCTCCCTATTTGTATGCCTTAACATGTGCGCCTGTAAAAGCTCCATCTAATGCGGTTTCATCCATTTTGGAGTAAATGTCACCTAGATTTTTGGATTCTGCAATATCTTTCATTACATCCTTAGTGTAGATGTTAACAGGGGTGATCTCAATCTCTTTAAAACCAACCTTTTTCAGGATTCTTTTGTAATCCTCTATGGTTAATGCACCGGAAATACAGCCCACCCACATCTGAATGCTCTCTCTTATTTCATCTGAAACCGCTTTTAATTGAACGATATCCGCTATAGCAAGCCTTCCGCCTTTTTTCAGTACCCGGTAAGCCTCTCCCAATGCATCTTCCTTGCTTTCGCTCAAATTAATTACGCAATTTGAAGTAACTACATCAACCGTTTCATCCTGCAAGGGAATATCCTCAATATACCCTTTGATGAATTCCACATTTTTCGCACCGCTTTTTTTCTTATTCTGATTTGCTAATTCCAGCATTTCATCCGTCATATCCAGTCCGTAGACTTTTCCAGTTTCCCCAACATATTTTGAGGAAATCAGGACATCAATGCCTCCGCCGCTTCCTAAGTCAAGAACAGTTTCTCCTGGTTGTAAATTTGCAAGCACGAGGGGATTGGCGCACCCTAAAGAAGCATTAATCGCTTCAATGGGTATCCCTGCTGTGAAATCTTCTGAATAAAGAATGGACTCTTTCGCAGTATTGCCGCAGCAAGATGTTTCGCCGCAGCAGGATGCCTTTGCATTTTCGCTAACCTTTTTCGCAATGGCGCCATAATACGTTTTGATTTCATCCTGAATACTCTTTTCCATAAAAAATTACCTCCTGTAGTTTTTCTAATAATTTGAATCTCTTAGCAACATTTGTTGCTTACGACCGCATTTGTGAGAAGTTGTAAGCTCTCCATCACTTGGTTCCTTTTGTTTTCCGGAATTGAGTTGAAGATGCTCTTATAATACCCATTCATACTTTCTTCGATAATCTGGAATACGTTTCTGCCATTTTCAGTTAACTGAATAATTACATACCGTCTGTTTTCCGCATCTAAATCCCGGAGAACTAAATCTGATTCCACCAGATTATTGATTGTCCGGCTCATAGTACTTTTATCCAATCCCAACAATACAGCGAGATCAACTAATGAAATCTTTCCTTTTCGTCCAATTTCAACGACGGCATGGCACTGCGTAATTGTAACTCCACAACAAGAGGCATCGCTTTTTTCTAAAATGCCTAAATCTCTGACAAGTATCCGAATCAACTCTCGCAAGGTTTCACTTCCTTGGTTAATCATATCATCACCTCGGAATTATAATAGCATACAACAGTTGCACTTTGCAACAGTTATTTTTATATTTTTGCAAACTATAAAAGGGAGGGTCTATCAACTCTTTCGTCATCTTCGTTCTCTTCATAAGCTTCTGTAACTGATCCACTTCCCACACATAATAAATCACCAATTTTACATAACCTGAAAATGTGCCTTTTTACCTTTGATTTACCAAGTATCCGGTCCCTATAATAATTTAAGCCACAAGCATTCATGCCTGCGGCTTATCATTTAAGTGGAGATAGTGGGATTCGAACCCATGACCTCTTGAATGCCATTTAAGCGCTCTCCCAGCTGAGCTATACCATGTCTTATTTTCTTTCTACAAATGACTATTTAAGATATGTATTATACCCTAAGTCATCCGTAGAAGAACGCAAAAAGTCGCATAGCGAATGGGACTATTCAGCTAAAACTGCTTATGACAAGAGCCTGCCCTTAGAATAGAGCAGACTCTCAAGCATTGCCTTAGACCCTCAGCTTTGCATCCCTATCTTTAGATGAAATTGTCCTTATACAATTTTGTTTTATAGGGTTGTCATTTAATTTGTATTTCTTACACCGTTCGCATCGACTTCATAACCGTCAATCTGTGTGCTACTGGCAAGAAAACCGTTGGTGTAAAAGTAATACCATTTACCATCAATCTCAAGCCACTTGCCGGCTAACATTAGATTGCCGGAATAATAGAGCCAGTTAACGCCGTCCTTGACCCAGCCAGTTTTCAGTGTACCATTGTTATTAAAAAAATATTTCACACCTTCGATGGTCTGTGTGCCGGTGAGAGCCTTACCGTCCTTATAGTACAGGTACTGTCCGGAATCGTTTTGTGCCCAGCCCTGCGCTGTGGCAGGGTTGATAGTGAGCTTGACGAGCCGGCTCAGCATGAAGGAAACCTCTGCGCGGGTGGCATTTCCTTTCGGATTAAACTTGTTGTCACTGCCTCCCATCATAATGCCCGCCTGCTGCATCGCTTTTACAGCGACTTTGTATGCACTGCCAATGCTGGAAGCGTCGGCATAAGTTATGGCTTCACGGGTGATTGGCAGCGTATAGCCGGTTTCCTTTGCGTAGTTTACAAAGATTACTGCAATTTCTTCTCGGGTAATCTCCCGATCCG
>JAEWPQ010000112.1 GCA_023460575.1 Bacillota bacterium | reverse complement strand
CAGTGTATGTATCCAGATAAACCGATTTACAATATTGGCGGATATACAGAAATAAAAGGCGAAATTAATGTACCAATATTCAACCAGGCCATTCAGGTTTTTATAAACCGCAATGAAATGATGCGGGCTAACGTGACAGAAAGAAACGGAATACCATATCTGAATATATTATCAGAGTCTTTGTATGAACTGCCTGTGCATGACTTCTCCGGAAGGGAAAATTCCCGTGAGTTTTGTATGGAATGGATGCGGGGAGAGTTTCAGAAGCCCTTTGATATGGGAAAACGGCTCTTTCAGTTTGACCTGCTGAAATGGAGTGATAACCAGTATTTTGTATTCATCAAAGCCTTTCATCTTATTATAGATGGATGGGGCTTTGTACTCACTCACAAACAAATCATAGAAAACTATAATGAATTATACAGAGAGGGAAAAACAGAAGAGAAACCGGTCTATGCTTATCATGATTTCCTGGTGGAGGATCAGAGCTATCATAATTCAAAAAGCTTTATAAAAGACCGGGATTTCTGGATGGAAAAGTACTCCAAAATCCCCGAGCCGTTGTTTAACCGAAATGCAAACGGCATAGACCCGGATGGACAGTCAGACTGGAGCGGCAGGCGTATTTTAAAGATAGACAGAGAATTATATAACCGGATCATTCGTTTTAGTGAAGAAAGGGGCTGTTCTGTCTTTCACTTTGTACTGGGAACCTTATTTACCTATTTCAGCAGAGTCTGCGATAAGGAAGAGGTGGTAATCGGGGTACCGGTTTTAAATCGAAGTAAAACAAAATACAAGCAGACGATGGGTCATTTTGCAAATGTAATTCCCCTAAGGATATCTCCAGGAAGCGATGTGAGCTTTCATGAGCTTATTAAGTATATTAAAAATGAGCTCATGGACTGCTACAGGCACATGAGGGTTTCCACCGGAGAAATCTACCGGTCTGTTTTCAGTTCAACAAGCGAGAAAAGCAGTCTGTTTGATCTCTCCTTTTCCTATGAAAAGCATGGGGCAACGGATAGCTTTGTAAATGCTGAAATTGGAAGCCATGTCATGCTGCCTCATCAGCATGAACGCAATGCCCTGACAGTCTATTTAAGAGAGTATGAGGATGCAGAAGTTTATATTGATTTTTCCTACCGGATGGATGTGTTTGACAAATTCATTCCTATTGAACATGTAATATCTCATTTTGACTTTTTATTCCGTCAGGTATTGGAGTATAACGAATGCAGCATCTCAGAAATCGGTATTGTACCTGAATGGGAACAAAAGAAGTTGACAGAAGAGTTCAATGCAACTGCTGCGGAATATTCCAGGAATAAGACCATTCACACTCTGTTTGAAGAACAGGTTTTCATATACCCGGAACAGACTGCCGTATGTCTGGAAGATGAGAAGCTCACGTACCATGAATTGAACCAAAGGGCAAACCAGCTGGCATGGACTTTAAGAGAGAAAGGTGTGAAAAAAGATCAGATCATTGCAATCATGACCGGTCGTTCGTTTGAAATGATCATAGGCATGATGGGAATACTCAAAGCAGGCGGTACTTATTTAACCATTGATCCCAACTATCCTTCAGAGAGAATAAAGTATATGCTGGAGGACAGCGCGTCGGAAATTTTGCTGACTCAAAAGCATCTGAGAGATAAAGCTGATTTTAACGGTGAAGTGATCCTGCTTGATGACAGCCAGTGTTTTAATGATAATAAAGACAATCCGGAGAACAGAAGTAATCCTGAGGACCTGGCATATATCATCTACACTTCCGGATCTACCGGGAAACCCAAAGGTGTTATGGTGAAGCATCAGGGAATCTTAAACCTTCAGGCCTTTTTTGTGCGGAAGCATGAGATGAATAAAAATGACAGAATGCTTCAGTTTGCCAGCAATTCTTTTGATGCTTCCGTATGGGAGATTTTTACTACCCTGCTGACAGGTGCCACCCTTTATTTAATACCAAAAGATACCATAAACAATTTAATGGAATTTGAAAAATATGTAAATAAAAACGGCATAACCATAGCATTGCTTCCCCCGACCTATTTGTCTAACTTAGAACCAGGAAAACTGCCAACTCTCACAAGACTGGTTACCGGAGGGTCTGCAATCACAAAAGAAATGGTGAAAAAGTGGAAGGACGGACTTACCTATATCAACGCTTATGGGCCCACGGAATACAGCGTTATTACTACTACCTGGACATATAAAGAGGAAGAACTGGAGTATGAATCGGTACCCATTGGAACCCCTGTGAACAATACCAGAGTTTTTATTCTTGACAAAAAGCGCCAGATACTGCCAGTCGGAGCAGCGGGTGAATTGTGCATTTCAGGTGACGGTCTTGCAAGAGGGTATTTAAACCGTCCGGAGCTTACGAAAGAAAAGTTCGTGGATAACCCCTTTAAATCAGGAGAAAAGATTTACCGGACTGGGGATCTCGCCAGATGGCTGCCAGACGGCAATATTGAATTCCTCGGCAGAATTGATGATCAGGTAAAAGTCAGAGGTTTCAGGATTGAACTGGGTGAAATCGAGAGCCAGCTGCTGAAACTGCCGCAGATCAAAGAGGCAGCAGCCGTTGCAAGGGATGATTTGCAGGGCAATAAATATATAGCCGCTTATATTGTATGGGAAGAAACATTACCGTTAGACAGGCTGAGAGCAGAGCTATTACAGGAACTGCCTGATTATATGGTACCTTCCTGCTTTGTCCAGCTAGACCAGATGCCTTTCACTGTCAATGGAAAAATTG
This sequence comes from Bacillota bacterium, assembly GCA_023460575.1. Taxonomy (GTDB): domain Bacteria; phylum Bacillota; class Clostridia; order Lachnospirales; family Lachnospiraceae; genus Lacrimispora. The sequence continues at coordinate 13,214 of JAEWPQ010000112.1, read as the reverse complement.
ACCGCAAAGCCCTCCCCGAACCTGACCTTACTATGGACACAGGTGTAGAGTACGCAGCGCCTTCTGATGAACTGGAAGAAGGCATCTGCCAGCTGTGGAAGAAAATATTTAAGGCTGAGCGTGTGGGTATCAATGATAACTTCTTTGCACTTGGGGGAGATTCATTAAATGCAATCGTTCTTTCTTCTGAAATCCACAAGGAATTTAATAGTAACATTCCGTTAAAAGAGATTTTCGCAGGTCCAACAGTAAGGGAGATGGCGCAATATTTAAGGAATGCAAAAGAGGATATCTATGCTTCCATCAAACCAGTGGAACAGGCCGAATATTATCCCATGTCATCTGCCCAGAAACGGGTATTTGTATTAGGGCAGCTGGAGGACGGGAAGACAGTATATAACATACCAGGGGCTGTACTGATTGAAGGCGGTATTGACGCAGAAAAAACAGAAGCTGTTTTTAAAAAGCTGATCGAACGTCATGAGACTTTAAGAACCTCCTTTGAGATGATGAACGGGGAGCCGGTGCAGAGAGTGCATGAACAGGCAGATTTCAGCGTGTCTTACAGGGAAGCGGCGGAAGAAACAACAGATAACCTGCTGAATGAATTTATAAAGCCCTTTGATTTAAGCAAAGCCCCCCTTTTGCGGGTAGGTATGGTGAAAACAGGAGAAAACAGGCATGTTCTTTTGTTTGATATGCACCATATTATTTCTGATGGAGTTTCCATGGAGATACTGATCCGGGAATTTACCACTCTTTATGAAGGAACGGAGTTGAACCCTCTGAGGCTTCAGTACAGAGATTATTCCGCGTGGCAGAATCAGATGTACGGGGATGGAACCTTAAAAAAGCATGAAGAATACTGGCTGAAAACCTTTGAAGGTGATATCCCTGTACTCAACATGCCTCTTAATTATCAAAGACCGGCAGTACAGAGCTTCGAAGGAGACAGAATCAGATTTCATTTAAGCCAGGACATTTCCAGGAAGCTTCAGGTAGTGGCAAAGGATAACGGAGCTACCATGTACATGGTGCTGCTTGCAGCATACAATACACTGCTTTATAAATACACCGGACAGGAAGATATTATAGTGGGTTCACCGATTGCAGGAAGGCCCCATGCAGATCTGCAAAATATTATAGGAATGTTTGTCAACACTCTGGCAATGAGAAACTATCCCCAGGGAGAGAAGACCTTCCAGGACTTTTTGACAGAAGTCAGGGAAATGGCTCTGGGCGCGTATGAGAACCAGGATTATCCCTTTGAGGAGCTGGTGGAAAAGCTTAAGCTGAAAAGGGATGTAAGCCGAAATGCCCTCTTTGATGCGTTCTTCGCCCTTCAGAGTGTGGATACTGCAGCATTTGCAATGGACGGTCTGAGCATGATACCTTACAGCTATGATGTAAAAATGTCCAAATTTGACATTGCCCTGACTGCCAAGGAGGAGGAAGCGGGGATAGAATTTGAACTGGCATACTGCACCAGGCTGTTCAGGAAAGAAACCATGGAGGCCGCCGCAATCCACTACGGCGCATTGCTGGAAGAGATTGCCTCTGATCCGCAGACCCGGCTTAAGGATCTTCAGATGCTGGAAAAGGAAGAATTCCAAAGAATTGTATATGGCTTTAATGACAACTCTGCAGAGTATTCCAGGGATAAGACCATAATTCAGGTATTTGAAGAACAGGCAGAGAAAAGTCCTGACCGGGTAGCTGTGGAATTTGAAGAAAGCAGACTGACCTATGGGGAATTGAATGCACGTTCCAATCAGCTGGCAGTAGTATTGAGAGAAAATGGAGCGGGTACGGAAAAGACCATAGGTATCATGACAGAACGTTCTTTGGAAATGATAGTGGGAATTATGGCAGTACTGAAAGCAGGAAGCGCTTATCTTCCCATTGATCCTCTTTATCCCGAAGCAAGAATCCGGTATATGCTGGAAGACAGCCAGACGGAAATCCTGCTGACGCAGACAGAAGTTTTAGGCAAGGTCCAATTCTCTGGAAAAATACTGGACTTAAATAATGAGTCATTGTATCAGGGAGACGCAGCAAATATATCTCCGCTTAATTTCCCGGATGATATGGCCTACGTTATCTATACCTCCGGAACAACAGGTATGCCAAAAGGAGTCATAATCGAGCACAGGAATGTGCTGAATCTGACGGCAGGTTTAAACAGGCATATTTACGGAACGTATGCCAGGAGTTTAAAAGTTGCACTTGTGGCACCCTACGTCTTTGATGCATCGGTCAAGCAGATTTTCCCAACTTTGATGCTGGGGCATACACTTTGCATCGTGCCGGAAGAAGCAAGGCTGGACGGCACGAGTCTGCTTCACTATTATAAAGAACACTCCGTAGATGTCTCCGATGGTACCCCGGCACATATCCGTTTTCTGGAAAATGCAATGCAGGATGGAGAGGCTTCTTTAACGGTAAAGCATTTTGTAATCGGCGGTGAGGCGCTGGGGATAGAAGCGGTAAAGAGTTTATATGACCGGATTGCAGGAGAAAAACCCAGGATCACCAATGTTTACGGTCCCACAGAATGCTGTGTGGATTCCACCTTGTTTTCCATTGATTATGAAACCGCAGCCGGACTGGACTCCATTCCGATCGGAGTGCCGCTTGACAATGTCAAAGTCTACATTCTTGGAAAAGACAGAGAGGTACTTCCGCTTGGCGCGGCAGGAGAGTTGTACATATCCGGTGATGGAGTGGGAAGAGGCTATTTAAACAGAACAGAACTGACAGAGCTGAAATTTGTGGATAATCCGTTTGTTCCAGGAAGCAGGATGTACCGGACAGGGGATTTGGCAAAATGGCTGCCTGATGGAACGATCGAGTTCCTTGGAAGAATTGATTATCAGGTGAAAATCCGGGGATACAGGATTGAACTGGGGGAGATTGAGAACCGTTTGCTGACCCATGAGTCGGTCAGGGAAGCCGCAGTGATAGACCGGGAAGACGGATATGGGACAAAATATCTCTGTGCATATATAGTAGGAAAAGAAGAGCTTACAACAGGGGAACTGAGAGAGTTTCTGTTAAGGGATCTGCCTGATTATATGGTGCCTTCCTATTTTATCCAGCTTGAAAAGCTGCCCCTTACCTTCAACGGAAAGCTTGACAGAAAGGCACTGCCGGAGCCGGAGGGCAGGATTGATACCGGTGTGGAATATGAAAAGCCGGAAGGAATGGTGGAAGAAAAGCTGGCAGGAATCTGGCAGGAAGTATTGAAAATTGAGAAAATCGGGAGAAAGGATAACTTCTTTGAACTGGGAGGACATTCTTTAAAAGCGACAGTGCTGGTTTCCAGAATCCACAAGGAATTCAATATTAACATTCCGTTAAAAACGATTTTTGCAGGACCGACAATAAAAGAAACTGCAGAATATATTAAAAATGCAAAAGAAGATATCTACGCTTCCATCAGACCGGTGAAAAAGGCAGAATGCTATCCGATGTCGTCTGCCCAGAAGAGAGTATTTGTATTGGGGCAGCTGGAGGACAGCAAGACGGTCTATAATATGCCCGGAGCTGTCATGATTGAGGGCGGTGTAGATGGACTAAAAACAGAAGCTGCATTTAAAAAACTCATAAAGCGCCACGAAACTTTAAGAACCTCTTTTGAAATGATGGATGGAGAACCGTTACAAAGAGTGCACGAGGAGGCAGACTTTTGTGTGTCCTGCAAAGAGGCACCAGGAGAAACAACAGAAGACCTGCTAAATAATTTTATAAAGCCCTTTGATTTAAGCAAAGCCCCTCTTTTAAGAGTAGAATTGGTAAAAACTGGGGAAAACAGTCATGTTCTTTTGTTTGATATGCACCATATTATCTCTGACGGAGTCTCAATGGAGATACTGATCCGGGAATTTTTAACCCTTTATGAAGGCGGGGAGTTAAATCCACTCAGGCTTCAGTACAGGGATTATTCAGTATGGCAGAATCTGATGTACGGGGATGGAACCTTGAAAAAGCAGGAAGAATACTGGCTGAAGACCTTTGGAGGGGAAATTCCGGTACTAAACTTGCCGCTTGATCATCAAAGGCCGTCAGTACAGAGCTTTGAAGGAGACAGGATCAGGTTTCATTTAAGCCAGGAGATTTCCAGTAAGCTTCAGGGCGTGGCAAGGGAAAACGGCGCGACCATGTACATGGTGCTGCTTGCAGCATATAACACGCTGCTTTATAAATACACCGGACAGGAAGATATTATAGTCGGATCGCCAATTGCAGGAAGACCTCATGCAGATATTCAGAACATGATAGGAATGTTTGTCAATACTCTGGCAATGAGAAACTATCCCCAGGGAGAAAAGAATTTTGAAGAGTTTTTGGCTGAAGTCAGAGAAATGGCCCTGGGTGCGTATGAAAACCAGGATTATCCCTTTGAAGAGCTGGTGGAGAAGCTTAAGCTGAAAAGGGATGTAAGCAGGAGTGCCCTTTTTGATGCATTTTTCGCGCTGCTTAATGTGGATGCAGCATCACTGGTAATGGATGGACTAAACATCACGCCTTACAGCTATGAAGTGAAGATGTCCAAATTTGACATAGCCCTGACTGCCAAAGAGGAGGAAGAGGGGATAGAGCTTGAACTGGCATACTGTACCAGGCTGTTCCGTAAAGAAACCATGGAGAAAGCCGCAATGCACTATACTGCATTGCTGGAAGAGATTGCCTCTGATCCCAAGACCCGGCTAAAGGATCTTCAGGTGCTGAAAAAGGAAGAAATTCAAAGAATTGTATATGGCTTTAATGACAACTCCGCAGAGTATTCCAGGAATAAGACCATAATTCAGGTATTTGAAGAACAGGCAGAGAAAAGTCCTGGCCGGATAGCTGTGGAATTCGAAGAAAACAGTCTGACTTATGGGGAATTGAATGCACGTTCCAATCAGCTGGCTGTAGTATTGAGAGAAAATGGAGCAGGTCCTGATAAGACGGTAGGAATTATGGCAGAGCGCTCGGTGGAAATGATAGTGGGAATTATGGCAGTACTGAAAGCAGGAAGTGCTTATCTGCCTGTTGATCCCCTTTATCCGGAAGCCAGAATCCGGTATATGCTGGAAGACAGCCAGACGGAAGTCCTGCTGACTGAGACGGAAGTTTTGGACAAAGTGCAATTCTCTGGAAAAATACTGGATTTAAAGAATGAGTCATTGTATCAGGGAGACCCAGGCAATATGGCTCCGGTTAATACTCCGCAGGATATGGCTTATGTTATCTACACTTCAGGAACAACAGGTATGCCCAAAGGAGTCATGATCGAGCACAGGAATGTGCTGAATCTGACAGCAGGTTTAAACAGGCATATTTACGGAAAGTACGATTCAAACTTAAAAGTTGCACTTGTGGCACCTTATGTTTTTGATGCATCGGTCAAGCAGATTTTCCCAACTCTGATGCTGGGTCATACACTTTGCATCGTGCCGGAAGAAGCAAGGCTGGATGGCACAAGTCTGCTCCGCTACTATAAAGAACATTCCGTTGATGTCTCCGATGGTACCCCTGCACATATCCGTTTTCTGGAGAATGCCATGCTAAATGGGGAAGCCCCCGTGACGGTAAAGCATTTTGTAATCGGCGGTGAAGCGCTGGGGATAGAAACAGTAAAGAGTTTCTATGATGGGATTGCCGGAGAAAAACCCAGGATCACCAATGTTTATGGTCCAACAGAATGCTGTGTGGATTCTACCTTATATACAATTGATTATGAAACCGCAGCCAGACTGGACTCCATTCCGATCGGAGTGCCGCTTGACAATGTCAAAGTTTACATTCTTGGAAAAGACAGAGAGGTACTTCCGGTTGGCGTGGCTGGAGAGCTGTACATATCCGGTGACGGAGTGGGAAGAGGCTATTTAAACAGAATCGAACTGACAGAGCAGAAATTTGTGGAAAATCCGTTTGTTCCAGGAAGCAGGATGTACCGGACAGGGGATCTGGCAAGATGGCTGGCTGATGGAACAGTTGATTTCCTTGGAAGAATTGATTATCAGGTAAAAATCCGCGGATACAGGATCGAGCTGGAGGAGATCGAAAACCGTCTGCTGACCCATGAGTCAGTAAGGGAAGCCGCAGTGATCGACCGGGAAGACGGATACGGGACAAAATATCTCTGTGCATATATAACAGGAAAAGAGGAACTTACAACAGGGGAACTGAGAGCATACCTGTTAAAGGATCTGCCTGACTATATGGTGCCGTCCTATTTTATTCAGCTTGAGAAGCTGCCCCTTACCTTTAACGGAAAGCTTGACAGAAAGGCACTTCCGGAGCCGGAGGGCAGAATCGATACCGGTGTGGAATACGTGAAACCGGAGGGAATTGTGGAAGAAAAGCTGGCGGTTATCTGGCAGGACGTGTTGAAAGCTGAGAAAATCGGGAGAATGGATAACTTCTTTGAACTGGGAGGACATTCTTTAAAAGCGACCGTACTGGTTTCCAAAATCCACAAGGAATTTAACATCAACATCCCGTTAAAAGAGATCTTTGCAGGACCGACAATTGCTGAAATGAAAAATTACATAGAAAATGCAAATGAAGATATCTATGCATCCATTGAGCCGGCTAAAAAAGAGCAGTATTATCCAATGTCTTCTGCGCAGAAGCGGGTCTATGTATTAAGCCAGCTAGGAGGTAATGGAATTAACTATAACATGCCTTCTGCATTGCGGATAGAAGGTAATATTGATATAGAACATCTGCAGGCGGCCTTCAGTCAGCTGATTGAACGCCATGAAACTTTAAGAACATCCTTTAAAACAATAGATGGTGAACTGGTCCAATGGGTGGACGATCACATTGATTTTACAGTCGGCTATGAAGAAGCCACGAAAGAAGAGGGGAAGGAGATAGTCCGTAATTTTGTAAAACCTTTTGACTTAAACAAGGCACCTCTTTTGAGAGCAGGACTGGTAAAATTGAAAGATGACACCTACATCCTGATGTTTGATATGCATCACATCATTTCCGACGGTGTTTCCATGGAGATACTGCTAAGAGAATTCAGCGCTCTTTATGAAGGAGGGGAATTAAAACCACTGCAGCTTCAGTACAGGGACTACTCCGTTTGGCAGAATCAGATGTTTGGGAATGGTTCACTGAAACAGCAGGAAAATTACTGGCTGGAGACATTAGGGGGTGAGATACCCGTACTTAACCTGCAGACAGATTACAAAAGACCGGCAGTGCAAAGCTTTGAAGGAGGAAGAGTTCGTTTCCATTTAGGCAGCCAAATCACCGGAAAGCTTGGTGAAATTGCAAAAGAAAACGGAGCGACCATGTACATGGTACTGCTGGCAGCCTACAACACGCTGCTTTACAGATATACAGGGCAGGAAGATATTATAGTCGGCTCCCCCATTGCCGGAAGGCCTCATGCAGATCTGCAAAATATAATAGGGATGTTTGTTAATACCCTGGCAATGAGAAATTATCCCCAGGGAGAAAAAACATATAAAGAATTTCTGGCAGAAGTCAGAGAAATGGCACTGGGCGCGTATGAAAACCAGGATTATCCCTTTGAAGAGATAGTAGAAAAACTGGGCTTAAAGGGAGATATGAGCAGAAATGCTTTGTTTGATACCATGTTTGCGCTTCAGAATATGGAAACTGGAATCTTTGAACTGGCAGGAATGAAAGCCGCTCCTTATGGCTGCGGGGCTCCTATCGCAAAGTTTGATATAACTCTGGCTGCCATTGAAACACAGGAAGGCATTTCCTTCGAATTGGAATACGGGATTAAGCTGTACAAAAAAGAAACCATGGAAGCCCTTCTAAAACATTTTGTTAATATTTTGAAAGAGGTGGCAGAAAATCCCCAGGTGAAGCTGAAGGATATTCAGATACTTGATGAAGAAGAGCGAAAAAATATATTATATTGCTTTAACAGGACAGCGGAGCCGTATCCAAAACACAGTACCATTCATGGCGCCTTTGAGGAACAGGTCAGGAGGTATCCGGATAAGACAGCGGTAGTCTTTGGTGAGAGCAGTTTAAGCTACCTGGAACTGAACAAAAGGGCTAACGGCCTGGCAGAAATACTGCGCAGCAAGGGGGCAGGAACAGATAAGATAGTTGCCATTATGGCGGAACGTTCTCTGGAAATGATTGTTGCAATATTTGGAGTATTAAAAGCAGGAGGCGCCTATCTGCCTGTAGACCCCAATTATCCGGAGGATAGAATCCGGTATATGCTGGAGGACAGCGGCGCAGCGGTTGTCCTGACACAAAGGCATCTTAAGGAGAAAGCTGTGACTGACAGTGAGGTGATTCTCCTCGATGACCAATTTAGTGAATGTGGGGAAAATCCTGAGAACCTAAGCAGTGCAGGAGATTTAGCGTATATTATCTACACCTCAGGATCAACGGGAAAACCCAAAGGAGTTATGGTAGAACATCATGGAATCATAAACCTCCGGAATTATTTTAAGAGATACTGGAAGGTGGACGAAAATGAGCGGATGCTTCAGTTTGCAAGCAGTTCCTTTGATGCATCGGTATGGGAGATCTTCACAAGTCTGCTGGGAGGCGGGACCCTGTATCTCATATCAAAGGACACCATAAACAACCTAAACGAATTCGAAGCATACGTTAATGAAAAGGAAATAACCATAGCACTGCTTCCGCCTACTTACTTAGCCGGAATTGAACCTGGAAAACTGCGTACACTGAAAAAACTGGTTACCGGCGGTTCCGCTATTACAAAGAACATGGCAGATCAGTGGAAAGACAGTGTTGAATATATGAATGCCTATGGTCCGACGGAATACAGCATTATAACTTCCGCCTGGAAGTACAGGGAAGAAGAGATGTGCTACGGTTCAGTACCGATTGGAAGACCTGTGGACAACACGAGAATCTATATTCTGGACAAAAACGGCAATCTGCTGCCTGTAGGTGCGGCAGGAGAATTGTGTGTAGCCGGAGATGGAATTGCCAGAGGTTATTTAAACAGACCGGAGCTGACAGCTGAAAAGTTTACAGCTGATCCATTTATGGCTGGTGAAAGAATGTACCATACGGGAGATTTGGCAAGATGGCTTACGGATGGAAATATCGAGTATATGGGGCGGATTGACGACCAGGTGAAGATCAGGGGCTTTCGGATCGAACTTGGAGAAATTGAGGCCCGGCTGCTTCAGTGTCCGTCTGTACGAGAGGCAGTGGTTATAGCCCGCGAAGACAGTCATGGAGATAAGTATCTTGTTTCCTACTATACGGGAGAAGAAGAACTGGCAGCCGCAGAACTCAGGGAACAGATGGCTGAAGCATTACCGGACTATATGGTTCCGTCCTATTTTGTACAGTTGGCTGCATTGCCTGTGACTACCAACGGTAAGATCGATAAAAAAGCATTACCTGAGCCGGAGAAAGGCGGAAATGGGGAGGCAGAGTACATCGGACCGAGAAATGACACAGATGCCAAAATCCAGAAGGTATGGCAGGAGGTCCTGGGAATCGGGCAGATCAGTATTGACGATAACTTCTTTATACTTGGAGGTAATTCTATTAAAGCGATCCAGACCGTATCAAAACTGGCAATGGAGTTTGAAATAGAGATCAACGACATTTTTAAGTGTCTGACGATACGGGTTTTATCTGATCATATCAGATACTCCAAAGACAGGCTGAAGAATGCCTTAAATGCCTATAGAGAAGCGGCTGTTACAGCACAAAGCGGTGTGTCTGCCCTAGATGAAGGAATGGAAAAGCGTATCATTAAATATAAGACCAGGATCCAGAAGTATAAGAAGATGGATTTATCAGAAAAAGCAGATTACAGAAATATCCTTCTGGCTGGAAGCACCGGTTATCTGGGAATCCATATTTTATATCAGCTGCTGCAAAATACCGATTATAAGCTATATGTGCCGATCAGAAGTAAGGATGACGAAGAAGCCTTTGAAAGGCTTTGTAAAAAGCTGGAGTATTATTTTAATCCGGATGCGCAGCTAAAGAATGTCTTAGCGGACCGAGTCTTCGCATTTAGTGGAGATCTGGCAAAAGACAATATGGGCTTAAGCCAGGAACTGTATGAAGTGCTGGCAGATAAAATTGATGTAATTATTAATTCGGCGGCGAACGTGAAGCATTATGGTCACTACTCTGAACTGTACGATGCCAATGTAGCGGGGAATGAAAGGCTGATTGAATTTGCCCGGACAGGGAAGAAAAAAGCGTATAACCTTATATCCACAACCAGTATAGGAGAGGGAGCTATAGAGGGAAAGGCAAGAGAGCTGTTTACCGAATACGATTGTGATCTGGGACAGAGTTCGGAAAACTACTACTCACAGACGAAATTTGAAGCCGAGAAGATGGTTGTAAAAGCACGGAAAGAAGGATTAGATGCCAATGTGTTCCGGGTAGGGAATCTGGTATTTGACTCTGCCACAGGCATTTTCCAGGAAAATATCACAAACAACGCGTTCTATGCTGTGATCAGATCCTGTATCAATCTTGGGTGTTTTCCTGAAACAAAAGAAAAGAACATCAATTTCTCTTTCATCGATCAGGTGGCCAAAGCGGTTGTAATGCTGTTTGACAGAAAAAAATTGCAGAATGAAACGTATCACCTGTATAACAGTCACACCGTGAGCATGAGTTTCGTTGCAGAGCTGATCAATCAGGCTGGGGTGAAGGTGCAGATCATTCCTCCGGCAGAATTTGTGGAGAATCTGCTAAAAAAATATGATGATGCAGATAAAACAGATGACATCACTCAGATTCTTGTCCACACCAATATGTTATCCGGAAGCATGGAAAAGACCTCATTTACTCTGTTAAACAACAAAACGGATGTGATTTTGAAAGCTGCAGGTTTTGAATGGTCCAGGCTTGACCGTGAAAAGGTAAGGTTAATGCTTGAGCACTGCATGAAGGTGGGATTTATTAATCGTTTTGTAAAGGAGAGAGAACGTGAGCAGAATTAAGTTATTTTGTCTGCCTTATGCGGGAAGTTCTGCTATGATATACTATCAATGGAGCAAATTTCTGGATAAGGATATAGATTTGCAGCCTGTGGAATTAGCAGGAAGAGGGAGCAGAATTGATGTACCCTTATATGACAGTATGAATGGAGCAGCACAGGATGTGTGCTGTTCCATAAAAAATCAGATAAAAGATACACCGTATGCCATATTCGGGCACAGTATGGGCAGTTGGATTGCATTTGAATTATATCATGAATTAAAAAAGTCAGGTCTTCCTATGCCGGAACATATTTTTTTCTCCGGAAACCGGGCCCCCCAGCTGAATGTGAAAAGAAAGAGAATAATCCATAATCTGCCGGAAAATGAATTTAAGAATGCCATTTTAAAAATGGGGGGTACGCCGAAAGCTGTTTTCGAAGACACCGAGCTTGCTAAAATTTTTGTTCCGTTAATAAGGTCAGATTATAAAATTACGGAAAAATACATATTTACGCCTGGAAAAAGTAAACTTGAGTGTGGAGTTTCGATTCTGTGCGGTAAGGATGATACGATTACCGAAGAAGGCATAGAAGCGTGGAACGAGAATGTATTAAATGAGGCAGAAATTGTATATTTTAACGGAGGACATTTTTTCTTAAACCAGAATGTTGGAAATGTCACTGCCTATATTAACCGCACGCTTAAAAGAGCTGATTGTTATGTCATAGAATCCGGTAGAAGGGATCAGGGAATGGTGCAGTATGGGAGATTCAGTTAACAGGTGTGACTGTCAGGCGATTAATGAGGAATTGGCAGTAAGAGTGAAATCAGAAATGGAACATGACGGCTGTTTTTCTCATCTCTCTGCATTCTTTAAATTAATCAGTGATGATACCAGAATAAAGATAATGTATGCATTATCAAAAAGTGAATTATGCGTGAATGATCTGGCCGCTATTTTAGATATGACAAAATCTGCAATATCCCATCAATTAAGGCTGCTTAAGGTATCTGGTCAGGTAAAATCAAGAAAAGAGGGGAAATTTGTTTATTATTCCCTGGATGATGAACAAGTATTTGAGATAATGGAGAATGCTTTGATTCATGTAAAGCGGCTTTATTGTGGCATGGAAAATATTTGAATAAATCATAATTTATCTTGCTAAAATCATTTTTTTATATTATACTATGGTCAAGTGGATGGTGATTGCATTTGCAAGCTATACCTGTTTATTATGTTATTGTGGCATTTTTTGCCCATAATACATGGTAAACAGGTTTTTTTTCGCCAAAAACAGGAACTTGAGGATCATTTATACCATTGGACAGGGGTGAGAAGCATGATCATTTACAAAATTTTTAATAACAACGCTGTCGTTATTAAAGATGAAAACGGGGTGGAAAAGGTGGTTATGGGATGCGGTCTGGCGTTTAAAAAGAAGAATGGAGATGAGCTTGATGAAAGTAAGATTGATAAGATTTTTGTTTTGTCCGACCCCCTGATTAACAACCGGTTTCAGGAACTGGTTGCCAATATTCCCATCGGTTATGTGGAACTTGGAGAAGAGATGATTGAATATGCTTCAACGGTTTTAGAGGCGGATTTAAATGATACCATTCATTTATCCTTAATCGATCATATTTATTCTGCAGTAAAACGGTTCCAGGAGGGGATCGGGATCAAAAATGCCATTCTCTGGGATATAAAGAAGTTTTATAAGAAGGAATTTCAGATTGGTTTAAAGGCACTGGATATGATCGAAAAACGTTTCTCCATCCGCCTGCCGGAAGATGAAGCCGGTTTTATTGCCATTCACTTTGTGGAAGCTGTAACAAGAAAAGGCGCTGAGGAGATTCATCAGGTTGCTGAGCTGATCGCTGAGATCACAAGCATTGTTTCCTATAATTTTCACTTATTCTTTAACGAAGACTCCTTATATTATTACCGCTTTATCACTCATCTGAAGTTTTTCGCCCAGAGACTGCTGGAGGGAAAAACTTATCTTGATGATGAACAGGATGACCTGCTTATGATCATTAAGAAAAAATATGTGAATGCCTATGAGTGTGCCGAAAAGATCTGTGAGTTTCTTAAAAAGAAATATAACTATCAGGTATCCAATGATGAAAAGCTGTATTTAACGCTTCATATTGAACGGGTTGTTTATAAGACTGTTTTATGACAAGATGGTTACATTAGGTTGGCTAAACTTTCATATTTCAAATAAAAAAGAAAAATGGAGGATTTAACAATGGGAAAATATGACCTGTTGGCAAAAGACATTA
>JAEWPQ010000111.1 GCA_023460575.1 Bacillota bacterium | reverse complement strand
GCTTCTTTACCGATACCGCTATGGTTGCAGTAGACACATAAAGGCGTTCTGCAATCTCCTTCTGAGACACGTTGGAGTGATCTGAAAGCATCATGAGAATCTGATGCTGACTCCGGTACACCCCTGTCTGCCTTAAGCGTTCATCCAGAATATACCGGTACAGCTTCATGATTTTCATATATCTCACCATTACACTATGGGGCAGTGAAAGGTTTCCTTTTGATCCTTTATCCTGGAACGGACACGCTGATTTCATTTGCAAATACTCCCTTTTCTGTTAGCTTCCTAATAATTAGCTAGTTAACTATGTAGCAGTATATCACTGTTCTCTCTGAAATGCAATCCCTTAATATTTGAAAATTTTGTGAATTTTTTACTATGATAACCCATTTTAAGTGATTCATTCCCATGGCAAAAAACTTTCCGCCCTGCTGCTCTTAACAACCATGAACCTTTCATGGCTGCATCGCATCACGGCGGCTGATTGCTGGGATCTGTTTTATTTTCTAATGCCTTACCTTTTCTATTCCCTTAGGAATCTTCACGGAATCTGACAGCAAAAGCATCTGGCTCCACAGCTCCAGGTACTCTTTGCTGTTTCTATCTTTCAATGGTCTTTGCATTTCATATAATTCATGCATTTTACCATTTTTTAACAAGAAGCTTTCCGGTGTGTGGTACTGTAACTCAAAAATCTGGCCGTCAGGGGAGCGCAAGGTAGTATTAATACCTTTATAAGGACTCTGCCTGTCAAGCCAGTAATTCTTGATTTCAACTGTATGATAGCCTGATTGGGAATAAAGCTCCATTGTTTTCAAAATCTTCTCTGCAAGCTCTTCGGAAGGAGCCGTATAAGTATATCTTAATATATCCTTGACCTCGTACCCATGGAAGCCCGGCCAATAGTTCCTTTTGATTTTTTTTAAGTATGAATTCCTTGATTTTATGCGGTTTTCCATTCCAGCCAGATCCATTCCTGCACATTTTGCTATTGCTCTGACCTGCCCCGTAATCTTTGGTTCATACTTTGCAGCCCTGTTGTAGCAGGATATTCCCTTAACCTGAAGTCTGATGCTCCCGTGAGCATACCGCCTTCCACTCCAAATGCGATTCCGCCGCTTTTTCTCTCCGCGCATAGTTCCGAATTTCCTTTGACACCTTTATCATATCATTCAGCATATGCAGCAAATCCGGAAATTGTACCTGATTTATTCTGAAGCAGGAACATAGAAATGCAAAACCGTAGGTTCATAAAAAAGCAGAGGCCTGAACTGAATGCAGGCCTCCGCGCCATTAATCTTAATCGCATTTATCGTCATCGTTGCGCCAACGGCAGCGTGGATCGTTACAACCATCTCTGAAACCGGCCCAGTATGCTTTTCTTCTTTCTTCTGCACAACTATCAACTTCTTCGCACTCATTATTGCAGTTGTTGTTACAATTGTTATTGCAATTGTTATTACAATTACATCTGCATCTGCAGTTATTCCAGCAGGATCCGCCAAAGCAGCCCATATTCTACACCTCTTTTTTTATTAGTGTACTATATTATATGGGACACAAAGACAAGATGTGAAAGGTGATTTTAGATCCTTTGTATGCATAGAAGACAGAACTTCTCTACTCCATTGCTTAAAGGGAACCAATTTTATTTGGGGGCATGCTTCTCCTGCCTTCTTTTTACCGGAGGCTCCCGAAGCGCAGGATCCAGGCAGAGACTTGTATATTGATAAGCCGGCATCGTGGCACTGGTAGTTAATGCTGGCTGGCCTCTCAAGATGTAATCCTGTTTTGCAGCATTTTTCACTTCTCTGGAACACTTATTTGTCATCTCATCTTTCCCACTCATTTTATTACCTTCCTCATGAAAATTTTGATGTAATAATCTTTTTCGCCTATTTTCTATACTGATTGTGTATCTCCTTTAATATATGCCCGGACCGCTTCTTGTTTCCTGCCGGGGCTGTTGTTTAGACTTTTATTTAGTGACATAAAAATCCACTATAACCTCTCAATGGATAAACTATAAAGGTTTATCCATGCACTGCACGATACACAATTGCGTTAAAACCGGGTTTTCAATAACAATGAAATATGATATGATAAAGCCAAACAATATAAGGAGGCGCCATGAAACACCATATCATTATTAAATTTTTAGATACTGTCTCTAATAAAGATGAATTAATCAGTCATATTAATGAACTGTTTTCACATGCAGCTGAGATGCCAGGAATCCATCAGGTACAGACATTTCCATCATGTATTGACAGGCCAAACCGCTATGATTTAATGATACAAATAGTAATGGAACCTGATGCTTTAAATGAATGGGATTCCTCAGAGATTCATAAAAAATGGAAAGCTGACTATGGGAAATATCTTGCAGCCAAGACTATTTTTGATTGCATATAAAAAGAACAGAATCTGCTTTCATGAGTTTAAACCAGGTAATATATTTTTCAATATACGTTCTCATACAGCCGGCAGGAATTTGATTTTGCCGGCTTTATTCATCTAGCTGCTCTGGTCTGTCATCAAATCCTACCCCCATTCCTGTGGATCATTTTCATCACCATAATTAGCCAAATAAAGCTTTCATATGGTTTCAGTACAATAAAACTAAAATTTATTACACTAACCATTTCTTATTCCTGTATAAAAGTTAATATTATTTACATAATCGAATAACGAAAGAGGGAACGAGGATGGTTGAAAAAAAGGGAAACATAAACAGATTTGTCATTTATTTCACATTGTTTGTAATAGCTATATTGCTTCGTATTTTTGTATCCGGCAGGATTCCAGATGACGTGGATGAGAG
>JAEWPQ010000110.1 GCA_023460575.1 Bacillota bacterium | reverse complement strand
ACCAGATGTTGTATTGCAAGGGGGAGTGCGTGAGAAAACCTGGGGATGCCGTCGAGTTTAAAAATGGATGCATACTGCCTGTCAGATTGTCTCATAGTAAAATGTTCTCCTTTAACATGCTTTACTGTTGAATATGAGTTCCCGTACTTCCTAGTATTCCTTCTTTTGCTTTTTCTAACAGAGTAATGAGGGCTGTCCGTCCTTTCCTGGATTCTGCAAATTTTACTGCAGACTCTACCTTTGGAAGCATGGAGCCAGGTGCAAAGTGTCCCTCTTTGATGTACTGCCTCGCCTCTTCTGCGGTAATGCTGCTCAGCCATTTCTCATCAGGCTTTCCATAATTTAAAGCGATCTTTTCCACGGCTGTCAGAATGATGAGAAGATCTGCATCCAGTTCTTCAGCAAGAAGTTCGCTGGCAAAGTCTTTATCAATGACTGCGCTGGCACCCTTTAAGTGGTTCCCATTTAAGGTAACAGGAATTCCGCCCCCGCCGCATGCGATCACCAGCTGTCCGCTGTCAACAAGAGAGCGGATAGCTTCAATTTCAATAATTTCCTGAGGCTTTGGAGAAGCAACCATTCGGCGGTAGCCTCTTCCTGCGTCCTCTTTCATTAAATAACCGTATTTTGACGCCGCTACCTCAGCCTGTCCGGCTGTCATAAAATGTCCGATTGGTTTAGAGGGATTTAAAAATGCAGGATCCTTTTCATCCACACGGATCTGAGTGATCATGGTGGTCACCGGAATATGTCTGATATTCCGGTTCACCAGTTCTTCTCTTAAGGCATTCTGCAGATCATAGCCGATATATGCCTGACTCATGGCAACGCAGACGGAGAGCGGAGTGTTAGGCTGATCCGGATCTTCTCTGCATAATGCGCTCATGGCATTGTTGATCATTCCTACCTGAGGGCCGTTTCCATGGACAACCACAACCTCACAGCCTTCTTCAATCAGATCCACGATGGCTTTTGCGGTAATTTTCACTGCTGCCATCTGCTCCGGCAGGGTATTGCCAAGGGCGTTTCCGCCCAGGGCAATTACAATTCTCTTTTTTTTCTCCATATGAGTGATCCCCTTAGGTCAGATTGAGAATTTACGCGGTGAATTCTTTTCCTCCAGCTTTTTGAATACTTCCTGGGGATTTTCAAATTTGCTTAAAAAGATCATGGCAGCGATAACGTATGGTTTATAGCTGGCCTCTTTATAAAGCGGATTTCTGTAACGGTCAAATACGGAAGCTTCTACTTCGCCGTCCTTGCAGCTGATATCGTTGATATCTGCAGGGAGGCAGTGAAGATAGAGGGCTTTTCCATCCTTAGTCGTCTTCATCAGTTCTTCCGTACAGCACCAGTCCTTATGATTGGCATTCTGAGCCAGAAGTTCCTTTTCAAGCGTTTTGATTCCGTCCATATCGCCGCTGCCGTAAAGATCGGTTCTCTTTTCCATGGCTGCAAACGGTGCCCAGCTCTTTGGATAAACAATGTCAGCATCTTTGAATGCATCTGCCATATCATTGGATACTCGGAAGGAGCCTCCGGATTTTTCGGCATTGCTCATTGCAACATCTAAAACTTCCGGCATTACCTCATAGCCTTCCGGATGTGCCAGAACCACTTCCATTCCCATACGTGTCATTAATCCGATGACACCCTGAGGGACTGATAAGGGTTTTCCATAGGAAGGAGAGTAGGCCCAGGTCATGGCCAGCTTCTTACCCTTTAAGTTTTCGATGCCGCCGAACTCATGAATGATATGAAGCATGTCGGCCATGGTCTGTGTGGGGTGGTCGATATCACACTGTAAGTTTACAAGTGCGGGCTTCTGTTCCAGAATTCCATCCTTATAGCCTTCTGTCACTGCATCAGAAACCTGGTGCATATAGGCGTTCCCTTTTCCGATATACATATCGTCACGGATTCCGATTACATCTGCCATGAAGGAGATCATATTGGCAGTTTCGCGGACAGTCTCTCCATGGGCGATCTGGGATTTTCCCTCGTCTAAATCCTGTACTTCCAATCCAAGAAGGTTGCAGGCTGAGGCAAAGGAAAAGCGGGTGCGGGTGGAGTTGTCGCGGAATAAGGAGATTCCAAGTCCGCTTTCAAAAACCTTTGTGGAGATGTTGTTTTCTCTCATAAAGCGGAGTGCGTCTGCAACGGTCCAGACTGCTTCCAGCTCGTCGTCCGTTTTCTCCCAGGTTAAAAAGAAGTCATTTTCGTACATCTCCTTGAAATTCAAGGAATTCAGTTTGTCGATATAATCCTGTAGGGTTTTCATAATGTGGTAAGCCTCCTGATTTTAGTTTTATTCTTTGCAGTAAACAGTGGGAAGTGCGGCATATACAGCTGCACAGGTGACAAGATCCTGTTTCCAGGTCTTTTCATTTGGTGCATGGGCCTGGGCTTCTGCTCCCGGTCCAAAACCGATGCATGGAATCTGGTTGCGTCCCATAATGGATACGCCGTTGGTTGAAAAGGTCCATTTGTCGGTGAGAGGACGTGCAAGCCGCATGGAGACAGTCTCTTCGGCACCGATTCTTGTATCCCCGTATAAGGATTTATAAGCTTCTTCCAATGATCTGGTTACTTTATGATCCTCAGGAATGACCCAGGTTGGGAAGTAACATTCGATCGGATAGGTAAGGCCTTTATAGGAAGGACGGGAATACTCATACATGGAAACGGTGACATCGCTTCCGTATTTCTTAACATTTGGCAGGCTGCGGATTTCCTCCAGACAGCTTTCCCAGGTTTCCCCTGCTGTCATACGGCGGTCTAAGGAAACGGAACAGGAGTCGGCTACTGCACAGCGGCTTGGTGAAGTAAAGAAAATCTCTGAAACAGTAATGGTTCCCTTGCCTAAAAAGTTTGCTTCCTTCCACTGCGGATTATGTGATTCATCAAGCATTTTAACAAGTCCTTTGATTTCTTTATCATCAGCTGCATCATTCTCATTAAGGGAGCGGACATCCTGAAGTATATCAGCCATCTTATAGATTGCGTTATCACCACGTTCCGGAGCAGAGCCGTGGCAGGAGATACCCTTTACGTCCACACGGATTTCCATGCGTCCTCTCTGACCGCGGTAAATACCTCCGTCAGTGGGCTCTGTGGAAACTACAAATTCCGGGCGGATCTTATCTTCATTGATAATGTACTGCCAGCAAAGTCCGTCGCAGTCTTCTTCCTGAACGGTACCGGTAACCAGAACGGTGTATTTATCATTTAAAAGACCTAAATCCTTCATGATTCTGGCACCGTAAACAGCAGATACCAGTCCGCCGCACTGGTCGGAAACACCTCTTCCTCCAATTTCCGTATCAGTTTCGTAGCCTTCGTAGGGGTCGAAATTCCAGTTGGATTTGTTGCCGATTCCGACCGTATCAATGTGGGCATCAAAGCCAATCAGGGTTTTTCCGGTTCCCATAAAACCAAGCACATTGCCCATGGGGTCGATCTCCACTTTGTCAAACTCAAGCTTTTGCATCTCCTGTGCAATCCGGTCGATATGAGCTTTTTCATCGCAGCTTTCTCCTGGATACTGAACGATGTCACGCACAAATTTTGTCATGTCTGCTTCGTAACTTTTTGCTGCTTCTTTGATTTTTTCGTAATCCATGTTTTTAACCTCCGGTTTTTATGAATTGATTAACGATCTTTTCCTTCCCAGACAATGGATTTATAACGGTCCGGGTCAGTATCTCCCTCTGTTGAAAATAGAAGAACTTTAGAATCTTTATTAAGTCCAAGGTGATCTTTTAAAACCTGACAGGAGTCATCCTTCATAACAGAAGCTAAAACTCCAAAGGGCGCAGCTCCTGATTCTCCAGATGTAACAGGAGTATCTCCCTTTATTGGCGCAGCCAGCATTCTCATGCCTGCAGCAGCTGCCCAGTCAGGTGCGGAGATAAAGATAGCGGTATGATTCTTTAAAATATCCCAGGAAATGGTATTGGGTTCTCCGCAGGCAAGGCCGGCCATAATGGTCTGCATATCGCCGCCCACGTTCCGGATATTGCCGTCTCCCGCTTTCGCTCCTTCATAAAGACAGGCTGCCACATCTGCCTCCACCACAACACAGACAGGAGGATTTTCCTTATAAAGGTTATTAAAGTATCCAACCACTGCTCCGGCAAGAGACCCCACACCTGCCTGAACAAAGACATGGGTAGGTCTTTCACATCCGTATTCCTTAAGCTGTTCGTCTGCTTCCATCACCATGGTGCCGTAGCCCTGCATGATCCAGGCAGGGATTTCCTCGTAGCCGTCCCAGGCAGTGTCCTGGACCACCACGCCGTTTTTCACCTTTGAAGCGGCATCTGCAGCCATGCGGACGCATTCGTCGTAATTGAATTCCTCGATGGTTACTTCTGCTCCTTCTGCTTTGATGTTGTTAAAGCGGTTCATTGTAGTCCCTTTTGGCATAAAGACAACTGCCTTCTGGCCAAGCTGGCGGGCAGCCCAGGCAACGCCTCTTCCGTGGTTGCCGTCAGTTGCGGTGAAAAAGGTGGCCTGACCGAATTCCTTCTTTAAAGCTTCTGAGGTCAGCACCTGATAGGGGAGATCAGAAACTTCCTTTTTTGTCTGCTTTGCCACATATCTGGCCATGGCGTAAGATCCGCCTAATACCTTAAAGGCATTTAAACCGAACCGGTAAGATTCATCTTTTATGTAAATCTCACCTAATCCCAGGTGGTCTGCCATATGGGGAAGCTTTGTCAGAGGAGTTTCTTTGTACTGGGGAAAGCTTTCGTGAAAGTTTCTTGCCTTTTGCACCTCCTCCTGTGACATAACAGGCAGATGTCTGTCATCGGTCTTTGGCATGGTGTTTACAGCCCATTCGATTTGTTTCATGTCTGCACATTCTCCTTTATATTAAATTAAAATTAACGGGTATCATTGGAAGGATGCTTAAGCCTTTTCTTTGTTTGCATCCATGTAGCTGTATAAAGTAAACTTTGAGATACCAAAATAACTGGAGACCTTGTCGCCTGATTTGGTAATGAGAAATGCACCCGCGTCATTTAGATACTGGATTGCCAGAATCTTGTCATCCTTGCTCATTAAGGCTACGGGTTTTCCAACCAAAGCCACGGACTGTTCAATTAAGGTATCCAACAGGTCATTGACGTTATGGGTGATCTTTTTAGGCTCTTTGCTGTGATCACCGGCTGCTTCACCGGTAGAGATCAGAGATTTCACCGCATTCTCAACGGTTAGAAGTCCGGTAATGTCATAATTTAAGGCAAGGATGTAGTCTATGGTATGATCGTTTCCCCTTATGTACATGGTGCTGGATTTTAGTATTCTGCCATCCTCGGTTCGTGTCAGATAGGAGAGACGGTCTTTTAAGAGATCAGGATCCTTTTTTAAAGTCTCCAGAACAATTTCAGAGGGTCCGTCTCCGATCTTACGGTTGCTGACCTGGCCGTTTTCTATAAAAACGATGGAGCTTTCCATGTTTTCCCTGCTCAGATCGTGAATCACCACTTCGCATTGACTGCCGAAGTGAGCTGCGACTCCCTGTGCGATCTGTGTCAGTAACTGAAGCTTTGAATCCATTCTTTTCTCCTCCTTACAGGATCATTGATAAACTCATCATAGCATAAAAAAATTTATTTACAAGTGGTTTTCTAAAAAATTTTTAGGTTTACTAATTATTTTTGTAATTCATGCTTGCAATTCTGAAAATGAAATGATACACTGTTTTTAACAGAGAATTATGGTATAATGTGCATAAAAAAATAAGATGAAACAGATAAAATGTAAGCAAATTGTGAAAATAAAGTATTGGACCATGAAATTACTTCTGTCAGGTTTGTATACATAAGAAAATTAGCAATTTGCTTTCGTATATTAGAAAATGAAAAGGAGATGGAATCATGCTGATAATCGGTAATGGAAGAATGATCACAAGAGATCTTAAGAATCCGTTTCTGGAAGACGGTGCAGTGGCTATGGAGGATGGGGTTATAAAAAGTGTTCTCACCACTGATGAGATGAGAAAGGCTTATCCCCAGGCGGAATACATTGATGCCAGGGGAGGGGTAATCATGCCTGCCTTTATCAATACCCATGAGCATATTTACAGCTCCTTTGCCAGAGGGTTAGCTATTGATGGGTACGATCCCCACGGCTTTTTGGAGATTCTTGACGGTCTTTGGTGGACCATAGACAGGAATTTAACATTGGATGATGTTCACTTAAGCGCTATGGCCACTTATGTGGATTCCATTAAAAACGGAGTGACAACCGTTTTTGACCATCATGCCAGTTTCGGACAGATCAGGGACTCCTTATTTAAAATTGAGGATGCAGCGGGTAAAACCGGAGTGAGAACCTGCTTATGCTATGAGGTATCCGACCGCGCAGGAGAGGAAAAGGCAAAGGAAGGAATTCTTGAGAATGAGGCGTTTATCCGCCATGCTCTTTCTGATGAACGTGACATGATTGCAGGTATGATGGGAATGCATGCCCAGTTTACCATATCCGATCAGACCATGGAATTTGCGGCAGCCCATAAGCCTGACGGAACAGGGTACCACATTCATGTGGCAGAGGGCATTGAAGATCTCCACGACTGCCTTATTAAGTACGGAAAACGGATTGTTGACCGTCTTATGGATTTTCAGATTCTTGGGGAAAAGACGCTTTTGGGTCATTGCATCTACATTAATCCCCATGAGATGGATTTAATACTTGATACAGACACCATGGTGGTCCACAATCCGGAATCCAATATGGGAAATGCCTGTGGATGTCCTCCCACGATGGAGCTGGTGAAGAGAGGGATTTTAACCGGTCTGGGAACAGACGGCTATACCCACGATATGCTGGAGTCTTATAAGACAGCCAATGTTCTTCATAAACACCATTTATGCGATCCCAATGCGGCATGGGGCGAAGTTCCGAAGATGCTCTTTGAAGGGAATGCAAAAATAGCAGGCAGATATTTTAAGAGACCGCTGGGAGTTTTAAAAGAAGGTGCAGCTGCCGATGTTATTGTAACGGATTATATCCCGTTAACACCCATGAATGCAGAGAACGCAAACAGTCATATTCTGTTTGGTATGACCGGGCGAAGTGTGGTTACAACCGTCTGTAACGGCAAGGTACTTATGAAAGACAGAATCCTTACGGGAATTGACGAAGAGAAGCTTATGGCAGACTGCAGGGAAGCGGCGGGAGCGCTTGCTGCACGGATCAACGGACGATAAAAAAACAGTCTGAGAATATTCATACAGGGCTTAAAGATTCACTGCGTTTAAGCCCGGATGCAGGAGGATATCAATGGGAGACAAAATGACACCTATGCCATTTTCACAATTACTGGACTGGGTAATGGGAGAACAGAATAAACAGGACTCCGTTTTCGGAGTGTACCGTCCTTACCGGGCGGAAGGGTCACATAACAGGGAACTCTTTGGCAGAACTCTTGAAACACCAATCGGACCGGCGGCAGGCCCCCATACCCAGCTGGCACAGAACATTGCAGCTGCTTACTATGCAGGAAGCCGTTTTTTTGAACTGAAGACCGTGCAGATTTTAGACGGAGATGATCTGCCGGTAGAAAAGCCCTGCATCAGGGCGGAGGATGAGTGCTACAACTGTGAATGGTCCACGGAGCTTTATGTTCCTCAGGCTCAGGAGGAGTATATCAAAGCCTGGTTTTTACTGTCCTTTATGGCAAAAGAGTACGGATTAGGCCGGATAGATGGCTTTCAGTTTAATATGAGTGTGGGCTATGACCTGGAGGGAATCAAATCCCCCAAAGTCAATTCCTTTATTGACTCCATGATGGAAGCAAAAGATACGGAAACGTTCCAATCCTGCAGGCAGTATCTTCTGGATCATTCAGAGCAGTTTCAGAATGTGACAAAAGAGGATATTGAGTCCATTTCTTCCCGGATCTGCACCAGCGTGACTCTTTCTACCTTACATGGATGTCCGCCTCAGGAGATTGAGCGGATTGCAGTATATTTAATAGAAGAAAAGGGATTGAATACCTTTATAAAATGCAACCCCACACTGCTGGGCTATGAATTTGCCAGAAATACCCTGGACCAGATGGGATATGACTATATTTCCTTCGGTGAGTTCCATTTTCTTGATGATCTTCAGTATGAGGATGCAATCCCTATGCTGAAGAGGCTTATGGCACTGGCGAAGGAGAGCAGGCTGGAGTTTGGTGTAAAGCTTACCAATACCTTTCCGGTTGATGTAAAAAATAACGAGCTTCCAAGCCAGGAGATGTATATGTCGGGAAGGTCACTTTTCCCTCTGTCCATGGCTCTGGCAGCCAGACTTTCCGAAGAATTTGAAGGCGCGCTTCGAATTTCATTCTCCGGCGGAGCTGATTATCACAACATCAGGGACATTATAGATGCAGGAATCTGGCCGGTTACAGTTGCTACTACCCTTTTAAAACCTGGCGGTTACCAGAGACTCCTTCAAATGGCGGAAAAGACAAAAGAAATAGGCGTCTCATTTCAGGGAGTAGATCGTGTGAAAGCTTCAAAGCTGGCCAAAGATTCCGTTTCAGATCCTCATTATAAAAAAGCCTTAAAGCTTTTGCCGGACAGGAAGATGAAAAAAACAGTACCATTGCTTGACTGCTATACGGCACCCTGTCAGGAGGCCTGTCCCATTCATCAGGATATTACCACTTATTTAAAACTGTCAGGTCAGGGAAACTATGAAGAGGCCATGGAGGTGATTGCGGAGAAAAATCCCCTTCCTTTCATAACCGGTTCCATTTGTGCCCATAACTGTATGAATATGTGTACCAGGAATCATTACGAATCACCGGTTAATATACGGGGGGCCAAGCTGCATTGTGCGGAAAATGGATATGAAAGTTATCGGAAAACCATTAAAAAAGGGAAACTGACAGGCAAAAAAACTGCAATTATAGGAGGCGGTCCGGCCGGCCTTTCTGCTGCTTATTTTCTGACAAAGAACGGCATGCCTGCTACTATCTTTGAAAAGAACGGAAAGCTTGGAGGCGTAGTACGAAACGTCATTCCTGATTTTAGAATTTCAGGGGACGTGATTGATCATGACATCGATTTATGTCTTTCTTATGGGGCAGAAGTAAGGCTGAATACGGAAATAACAGATCTGGCTGCATTAAAAGAAGAAGGCTTTGATTTTATCATTCTGGCAGCAGGTGCAGGCGAGCCGGGAGTTTTGAATCTGAAAACAGGCGAACCCATGAACGCCCTGCATTTTCTGAATCAGTACAGGGAAATGGATAAAAACGTGGAGATCGGAAAGGCAGTTGCTGTAATCGGCGGAGGAAATACAGCCATGGATACGGCAAGAGCAGCTGTCAGAACCCGTGGTGTTAAAGAGGTTTCTCTCATTTACCGGAGAACGAAACGATACATGCCTGCAGATGAGGAAGAACTGCTGCTTGCCATGCAGGATGGGGTAAAATTCATGGAACTTTTAGCTCCCACAGAGTGGAGTAATGGTCAGCTCATCTGCAGCGTGATGAAGCTCTCAGCGGCAGATGAAAGCGGAAGAAGGGCTGTTACAGAAACAAAAGAGACCGTTTCCATACCTGCAGATACGGTCATAGCCGCAGTTGGTGAGGGAGTACCAAAGGAGTTTTATAGAAAGAACGGCATTGAATTAACAGACAGGGGAAGAGTGCTTGTGAATGAGGAGACGCTGGAAACAGGCGTACCAGGAGTCTATGCAGTGGGAGATGGTCTTTTTGGCCCTGGAACAGTGGTGGAAGCCATAAGAGATGCAAGGATGGCGGCTGAATCCATTCTGGGGAAAAAGGCCGTAAGGGATTTTGACGGCACATCATCCGATACCAGTAAGCTTTACGGCAGAAGGGGAATATTAAAAGAGACCCTGGCCGGTCAGGAAGAAAGTACCAGGTGCCTTGGCTGTAAAAGCATCTGCGAAAACTGCGCAGAGGTCTGTCCGAACCGAGCCAATCTGGCACTCCTGATTCCTGGATTAACAAAGCATCAGATCCTTCATGTGGATTATTTATGCAATGAATGCGGAAACTGCCGAAGTTTTTGTCCATATGACAGCGCTCCGTATTTAGACAAATTCACCCTGTTTGCAAATGAAGCGGATTTAAATAACAGTAAAAATCAGGGCTTCACCGTAACTGACAGAAAAACCGGTACATTTCTGATCCGGTATCTGGGAAAGCTGTATACGGGGAAAGCAGGGGAGCAGTTTGACGCAGTTCCTGAGGGACTATTAAAGATTGTGGAAACCGTCATAAAAGACTACGATTATCTTTTAGGATAAGAAAGTGGGTGAAGCAATGGTTCGTTTCCTGGTTAATGGGGAGACCGTAACAGTACCGGAAGAAAGAAAACTCATAGACGTTTTAAGAACCGATCTGGGACTTAAGTCTGTGAAAGACGGATGCAGTGAGGGTGCCTGCGGGACCTGTACCGTTTTAATAGACGGAAAGGCTGTAAAAGCCTGTGTTCAGAAAGCCGCCAGGATGGAGGGGAAATCTGTCATGACGGTGGAGGGACTGTCTGACAGAGAAAAAGAAGTGTTTGTCTACGCCTTCGGGCAGGCAGGAGCTGTTCAGTGCGGTTTTTGCATCCCGGGTATGGTTATCTGTGCGAAGGCTTTAATTGATGAAAATCCTGATCCGACCCGGGAAGAGGCAGCCTTTGCAGTGAGGGGGAATATCTGCCGCTGTACCGGATACAAGAAAATTATTGATGCCATTCTTCTTGCAGCCAGGCTGCTGCGTGAAGATGTCAGGGATTTAAAGGCTCCTGAAGTAACGTCTGTGGGACAGCGTGTTCATCGTCTGGATGTACCGGAAAAAGTTCTGGGTTACGGAGAATACGTGGATGATATGGAAGTGGAAGGCTTAATATACGGTAGCGCAGTACGGAGCCAGTATCCAAGGGCCAGAATTCTATCGATAGACAGTTCCAGGGCAAAAGCGCTGCCCGGAGTCCGTGCAGTCTTAACAGCTAAAGATATTCCGGGAAGGAATAAAGTGGGACATTTAAAAAAAGACTGGGATACCATGATTACGGAAGGAGAAATTACCAGATATGTGGGAGATGCAGTCTGTCTTGTGGCAGCCGACACTCCCGAGATACTGGAAGAAGCCAAGGGGTTAATCAAGATTGACTACGAAGAGCTTCCAGGGGTTTTCTCGCCGCAGGAAGCTTTAAAGCCGGATGCACCTCTGGTTCATGATACCGGTAATATTTTAGCCCATGAACATCTGGTAAGAGGAGATGCTAAAAAAGCAATAGAGAGTTCCGCTTATTCTGTAACCATGCATTATGACACACCATTTACCGAACATGCCTTTCTGGAGCCGGAGTGTGCCATAGCCATAGTGGACCGGGAAAAGGAAGACGCTGTTATCTATTCCTCTGATCAGGGAACCTACGATACGCAAAAGGAATGTGCCGGAATGCTTGGCTGGGAGCTTTCAAAGGTTCATGTGATCAATAAGCTGGTAGGAGGCGGATTCGGCGGAAAAGAGGATATGTCCGTTCAGCATCACGCAGCTCTTTTATCCTACTACACAGGCAGACCGGTAAAGGTAAAGCTGACCAGGAAAGAAAGCATGATGGTTCATCCAAAGCGTCATCCTGCAACCATGGAATTTACCACGGCCTGTGACGAGAACGGATATCTCACCGGAATGACTGCAACGGTCATAACGGATACCGGAGCCTATGCCTCACTGGGAGGACCTGTGCTCCAGCGGCTTTGCACCCATGCAGCAGGGCCCTATAATTATCAGAACATCGATATTGAAGGAACTGCTGTTTATACCAATAATCCGCCTGCAGGAGCATTTCGCGGATTCGGAGTTACACAAAGCTGTTTTGCCATAGAATGCAACTTAAACCTGCTTGCTAAGAAAGTGGGGATCAGTCCCTGGGAAATCCGTTACCGCAATGCCATAAGGCCGGGACAGGAACTTCCGAACGGCCAGATCGCTGCAGAAGGAACGGCACTTGTGGAAACCCTTCTCGCAGTAAAGGATATCTATGAAAGCAGCCCTTATGCAGGAATTGCCTGCGCCATGAAAAATGCAGGTGTGGGTGTGGGACTTCCGGACTGGGGAAGGTGCAGGCTTACCATTGAAGATGGGAAAGTCCATATCAGATCAGGTGCATCCTGCATTGGCCAGGGACTTGGAACTGTTCTGGAGCAGATCGTGTGCGAATCACTTGGCATAACAGGCGATCAGGTAATCTATGTGGCTGCAGAGACTAATCTGGCCCCTGATTCCGGAACCACCTCCGGCTCCCGGCAGACTCTGGTGACAGGAGAAGCCGCCATACGGGCATGCGGCCTGATTCTAAACGACTTAAAGAATGGGAAAGAACTGTCTTCTTTAAATGGAAAAGAGTACTTTGGAGAATATCTGGCTGCTACAGATCCCATGGGAAGCGAAAAGAAGAATCCGGTCTCCCATGTGGCCTACGGTTTTGCAACCCAGGTGGTTTGTTTAAAGGAAGACGGCACCGTGGAAAAGGTGGCAGCTGCCCATGATGTGGGAAAAGCCATCAATCCCCTGTCTGTAGAAGGACAGATTGAAGGCGGCGTGATCATGTCGCTGGGATATGCCCTGACGGAGGAATTTCCTTTGGATCATGGTGTTCCCCTTGCAAAATTCGGTACTCTTGGACTGTTTCGTGCGGACAGGACGCCGGATGTTAAGAGTATAATAGTAGAACGCAATCACGATCCACTGGCCTACGGTGCAATCGGAATCGGAGAAATTACCTCCATTCCTACGGCACCGGCTGTACAGGGTGCTTATTATAAGTATGACGGAATATTTCGTACCTCCCTGCCTTTGGAAGAGACGGCATATCGGAAAAAGAAAAAATAACCCGGGAAAGGGCGCAGGAGAAAATTGTTTTCTCTGCGCCTTTTTGGGATTGACAAGAAACCGGAAAAAAGGGAAAATAGATGACATAGACCGGTATGCAAACAGCAGACCGGATCATAAGAAAGGAAGTGGATTTGCTGTGAAGACATTGTTGAAAGGCGGAACAGTAATTTCGGGAAGCAAGGCTGTTGCAGCAGATGTTCTCATGGAGGATGGAACAATTCTGGCTGTGGAACAGGATATAAATGATGAGAAGGCAGATATAATCGATGTATCCGGCAGACTTGTGTTTCCGGGATTTATTGATGCCCATACACATTTTGATCTTCATGTGGCAGGTACTGTAACTGCAGATGATTTTGAGTCGGGAACCAGAGCTGCTTTAGCAGGCGGAACCACCATGATCATTGATTTTGCCACCCAGTACCAGGGAGAAAGTCTCCATCAGGCACTGGACCACTGGCATGAAAAGGCGGATGGCAATGCATTCTGTGATTATGGGTTTCATCTGGCCATATCGGACTGGAACCATTCTGTAAGTGAGGAGCTTGACACCATCATTTCTGAGGGCGTGACTTCCTTTAAGCTGTATATGACTTATGATGAGATGTATATGGCGGATAAAAAGATATACCAGATTTTAAAGCGTTTAAAAGAGGCCGGAGGAATTGCCGGTGTACACTGTGAAAACAAGGGTATCATAGAGGCATTGGTGGAGGAAGAAAAAGCAAAAGGTAATTTTTCCGTTAATGCCCATAAAAAGACAAGACCTGCGGCGGTAGAGGCGGAAGCAGCAGGCCGTCTTTTAAAGATCGCCCAGGTGGCGGACTGTCCGGTTATCATCGTACATTTAAGCTCAGAAGCCGGTTATAAAGAGATCTTATATGCAAGAGAAAGAGGTCAGAAGGTATATGTGGAAACCTGCCCCCAGTATCTGATTTTTAATGAGGAAGTTTATGACCTCCCCGGCTTTGAGGGAAGTAAGTATGTAATTTCACCAACGATTAAGAGGGAATCAGACAGACAGCGGCTGTGGGAGCATCTAAAGGCGGATCAGATTCAGACGGTATCCACCGACCACTGCAGCTTCACTACTGCCCAGAAGGCAGCAGGCAGGGATGACTTTACAAAGATACCAAACGGTATGCCTGGAGTGGAGGCACGTCCTGCCTTAATGTACAGCTTCGGAGTAAAAAAGAATGGCCTGACTGTGGAACAGATGTGCCGTCTGCTTTCCGAAAATCCTGCTAAGCTTTACGGTGTTTATCCAAAGAAAGGGATTATAGCTCCCGGAAGTGATGCAGATATTGTGGTATTAAATCCCGCTGCCAGGTGGACAATGTCTGTTGAAAATCAGGCTGCCAATGTGGATTACTGTCCTTTTGAAGGGATTTCCGTTGAGGGAAAAGCGGAGCTTGTATTTTTAAAAGGCAGATTGGCTGCTAAAAACGGTGAAGTACTATTGGAAAAGACAGGCTCCTATGTGCCAAGAAACAGACCGATGGAGTTTTCCTGATGAAATTAAAAAACGCATATGCTTTTGAAGTAAGAGAAAAAAATATACAGCCGGAGAAAAAGGATTCTCTGTGGGAGGCGCTCCGCCTTACATTGGAAGAACCCATGATTGTTGCATTTACCGGCGGAGGAGGTAAGACAACCGCCATGTTCTGCCTTGCCGATGAACTGGCGGGTCTGGGAAAGCGGGTAATTGTAACTACCAGCACACATATTTTCTACCCTGCTGACAGAATTGTTGCAGAAGCACAGGACTGGAAAACAGTCAGTGATTTTATTGCCGGTCATAAGGAGCATTTTTCTTCTTTGGAAGGCTGGGTACTGGTGACCGGCCTTCCTGCCGGAGAGGGAAAGCTCAAAGGAATGGAATTGTCTGAACTGGAAAGTCTGTTAAGCCTCTGTGATGTTCTTCTTGTTGAGGCCGATGGGGCAAAACGTCTTCCTATTAAGATACCGGCCATGAAGGAACCGGTTATACCAGAAGGAACTTATGCAGTGATCGGGTGTATGGGGCTTGACTGTATTGGAGAACCATGGGAGAAAACCTGTTTCCGCCATGAACTGGTGCCCCAGGTATTTGGCAGTCAGACGATGAAAGGCTGGATTACTCCGGGTGATGCTGCCAGGATCCTGACCAGCACCAATGGAACCAGAAAGGGAGCTGAGTCCATGGAGTACCGGATTCTGATTAACAAAGCAGATGATGAACTTAAGCTGTCCCGTGCCCGGGCAGTGGCAGAGAAATTGGGAGGAAAATGGGCGGAGTGGTGTGCGGCAGCCAGTTTTAAGGAATCCGGGCAGGATACAAAATTCTAAGAATATTCACGCAATTACAGGAACAGGAAAGGGGTTAACAAGATGAAGGAAATCAGAACGGAAGATGGAGTGGGCCAGGTTCTTTGCCATGATATGACCCAGATTATACCAGGAGTATCAAAGGATGCCAGATTTCGTAAAGGACATGTGGTGACAGAGGAAGACATTCCTGTTCTGCTGTCGATGGGGAAAGCGCATCTGTATGTATGGGAAAAGGATGATACGATGTATCATGAAAATGAGGCGGCTGAAATACTGTGTGAATTATGCATCAACGACCATATGGACAGAGGCGATGCAAAAGAGGGGAAAATAGAATTAAAATCCACCATACGGGGACTTCTTAAAATAGATACCGGTCTGCTTGATTCAGTAAACAGTGCAGGAGATATGATGATTGCTTCCAGACATCCCAATACGCCTGTGGAGCCAGGGGACAAACTGTGCGGAACCAGGGTTATTCCACTGGTGATAGGCAAGGATAAAATGGAAGCGGTGAAAAATATGTGCGGCGGAAAAAAGATATTTTCCATCCTGCCGTATAAAAATAAGAAAGTCGGTATTGTAACAACCGGAAGTGAAGTGCACTGCGGAAAGGTCAAGGATGCCTTTGGCCCCGTTTTGAGAGCAAAGGCAGAAGAGTTTGGAGGAGAAATTCTGGGGCAGACAGTAACTGACGATAAGCCGGAGCATACCACTGAGGCGATTCTTGATTTTATCAGTCAGGGAGCAGATATGGTTTTAGTCAGCGGAGGTATGAGTGTGGATCCTGATGATAAAACGCCTCTTGCAATCCGCAGTACAGGTGCCAAAGTGGTATCTTACGGCGCGCCGGTTCTGCCAGGAGCCATGTTTCTTCTTTCCTATTACAGAAAAGATGGGAAGAACATTCCGATAGCTGGACTTCCCGGTTGTGTGATGTATGCCAAAAGAACGGTATTTGATTTAGTCCTGCCAAGACTGATGGCAGATGATCCGGTGACAAAAGAAGAACTGGATAAGCTTGGAAAAGGAGGGCTCTGCCTCTCCTGCGATGAATGTCATTATCCAAACTGCGGATTTGGAAAGGGCTGGTAGGATGAAAATATTGATCAAAGGTGCAGGTGACCTGGCTTCCGGAATCGCCTGCCGCCTGCAGCGCTGCGGGTTTTCCGTTGTTATGACGGAAATTCCGGTACCGACCTCTGTGAGGCGTACAGTGGCATTTTCCAGAGCAGTTTATGAAGGCAGAGCCAAGGTGGAGGATGTTACCGGAGTGTTATGCCGCAGCATGGAAGAGATAGAGGAAGCCTTATCAGGGGACCAGGTGGCTGTGGTGGTTGATGAAGAATGCCGCATCCGGCAAGAGTTGAAGCCGGATGTGGTTGTAGATGCCATCATAGCAAAGCGGAATCTGGGCACAAAGATCACAGATGCAGATATCGTTATAGGAGTGGGACCAGGTTTTACGGCAGGCGTGGACTGCCATGGAGTGGTGGAGACCAAACGCGGTCATGACCTGGGCCGGTGCATCTGGAAGGGAAGTGCAGTTCCCAACACAGGAGTCCCTGGAATAATCGGCGGTTATGATAAAGAACGGATCATCCGTTCTGTGGGAAACGGCGTGTTTCATCCGGCTGTCACCATTGGAACTGTGGTAAATCTGGGAGATGTGGTTGGATATGTTAATGACGCTCCTGTATTTGCTGAAACAGGCGGCGTGGTTAGGGGGCTGCTTCAGGATGGTGTGACTGTTTTTAAGGGGATGAAATCAGGAGATATTGATCCCAGAGGAGTAGCCGGGCACTGTTATACCATATCAGATAAGGCGTCTGCCATTGGAGGGGGAGTATTAGAGGCTGTATTAAGCTTTAGAAAGAAGCTTCTTACTGAAAAAGAAAGGGTTTCACAATGAATATGACACTGATTCTCCTGGCAGCGGGGGACAGCTTAAGATTTAACGGCAATAAGCTGCTTTATGAAATAAACGGAAAGCCCATGTATCGGTATATTATAGAAGCAATTGATCATCTTCCGGATGGGTTATTTTCCAGAAAACTGATTGTCACACAGTATGATGAAATTATGGAATACATGAAAGATTCCGGATATAAGATCATTGCAAACAAGGACAGCAGACTTGGAATCTCTCATTCCATCCATCTTGCACTTAAGGAACTGGAAAAGGATGACACGGATTTCTTTTTTGCAGTCTGCGACCAGCCCTATTTACAGCCATCCACCATAGAGGCACTGGTGAGAGGCTTTTGGGAAAGCCGGAAAGGGCTTGCCTGTTTATGTTTCAGAGGGGAATTAGGCAATCCAGCCATATTCTCCAGTCAATACAGGAAAAACCTGATGGAGCTTACAGGAGACAGAGGCGGGAAAAAAATTATAGCGGCTCACATGTCAGATGTGTTTCTTTTAGAGGCAGAAGATCGCCGTGAGTTAAAAGATATTGATGTTATGCCCTTGTAAAATTAATTTATTTTTTTGGAAGACACGGCTTTTTAAGACCGTGTTTTTTTATTGTCAGTTTTTTCCAACTATAGAAAAAAATCACTTATTGGTTTTCAGAAGAATGAAAATCGTGTATAATAAAATCAACAAAGGAGGGACGGTATGTGGAAAAGGCTGAGTGAACATTTCCTTATGTTAAATAAGAGCAGAAAGGAACTGAAGCGGGAAGGAATCAAGATCTGCGTGAGTTATTTTCTGCTGGGTTTGTTCTGGATATTTTGTTCTGACAGATTGGTTCCAGCCATTGTCAGCAATTTCCTTGAAGCCATGCTTTTTAGCATGATGAAGGGAATCCTGTTTGTATTCTGTACTTCCGTATTTTTATACTATGTGATATTAAGACTGCTAAACAAAGCTGGTTTTGCTGAAGAAGAGCTGTGCAGAAGTTATGAAGAACTGAAGATGCAGTATGAGAAGATCGGTCTCTACGATCAGAAGCTCATGGAAAGTGAAGAAAAATATCGGACAATCATCGCCCATATGCAGCTTGGGATGGCACTGTTTGAGGGAGAGCGTGAAACCGATATCAGGCATTATAAGCTGATAGATGTAAACCCATGTTATGAGGAACTGGCCTGTGACCAGGAAGAATCTGTTATTGGGAGATATTTCTGTGATATACATGATACTCTGGAACCTGATATATGGGAACTCCTTTTAAAGACTGCGAAAACCGGTGAGCCTGCCCGCTACGAACGGTTTCAGCACAGGACAGGTATTTACTATGAGGTAATTGTATTTTGTCCGGGGAAATGCCAGCTGGCTTTGATTATTAATAATATAACAGAGCGCAGGCAGGCGCAGGAGAGGCTGAATTATTTAAGCTACCATGATCCCCTTACCGGTCTGTATAACCGGAGATATTTTGAAGAGCAGCTAAGGCTTTTAAACCAGGATTATCACTATCCGCTGGTGATCACCATGGCTGACATTAATGGTCTGAAGCTGATCAATGATTCATTCGGCCACACAGCAGGTGATGAGTACATACGAAAAGCGGCGGTGGTTCTTATGAACAATACCCGCAGCCAGGATATCATATGCCGTTTGGGCGGAGATGAATTTGTTGTTTTTTCACCGAATACAGATGAGAAAGAAATTAAAAAGATGATTTCATCCATGAGTGATATGGCAAAGGTTCAGTCTGTGAATAAAATCATGCTTTCAATTTCTTTCGGATACAGCATAAAGAGCAGCAGCGACGATTCCATTACAGAAGTTTTAAAGAAAGCCGAAGATTTTATGTACAGGAAAAAACTGATGGAAAGTCCAAGTATGAGAGGGAAAACCATTTATACCATTATGGCTGCGCTTCATGAAAAGAATTTCAGGGAGGAACAGCATTCCCTCCGTGTATCAGAACTGTGTGAAAAGATGGGAGAAGCCCTTGAGCTTCAGGAGGATGACATTAAGGAATTAAAGACTGTGGGTCTTCTTCACGATATTGGCAAGGTGGCGATTGAGGAGGGCATCCTTAATAAGAATGGAAAGCTTGACGTTGATGAATGGGGAGAAATTAAAAAGCACCCCGAAATCGGATACCGGATCTTAAGCACAGTGAATGAACTTTCAGAAATGGCGGATTACGTGCTTGCCCACCATGAACGCTGGGATGGAAGCGGATATCCCAAAGGGCTGAAGGGGAAGGAGATTCCCATACAGTCCAGAATTATCGCCATAGCAGACGCCTATGATGCAATGATCAGTGAACGAAGTTACCGCCATGCGCTGTCAAAGGAGATTGCGGTCAGTGAGCTGCGCAAAGGAGCAGGAACCCAATTCTGTAAGGAGTATGTAACGATATTTATCGATAAGGTAATTAATAGTTCAGGAACGGGTGCCTGAATTGTTAAGATGAAAACAGGGATGAATGGTGTACCTCTTTTTTGAGGTCATACCGGTCATCCCTGTTTTTGTTTTTTTGTATTAGAATTCTGATAAAATTTTTGATTATAAATTGACTAAAAAATATCATTTCAATATGAAAAATGTAACTTTGAAAAAATAAAACGTGTCAATTTTGGAACTCAACGTGTATAATTTTGGCACTTGGGTTGAAAGTTGTCGAAAATAGTTATATGCTGAGACCGTTAACAAATAAAATTGGCAAATTGTTAATATATGAAAAGGAAGCAAATCTGTAGAAAACTGATTTCGGAGATTGCTGGATAATAGGAGGAGAGGCCATGTTGAAAATTGGAGTATGTGATGATGACCATCTGCTGCTGTTGGAAGCAGAAACGCGTTTGCGCAGGATTGGGAATGAAAAAGAAATGGATCTGGATGTGGAGACTTTCTGTGACGGTGATGAAATTGTCAGGGCTGTTTATTTAGGAAAGCGTTATGACATCATTTATATGGATATCGAGATGAAACGCATGAATGGATTGATGGCTGCAGAACGGATCCGTGAATTTGACCGCATGGTACAAATTGTCTTTATGACATCTCACCAGAGATACATTAATCAGGCCTTTCGTTCGGCGCCCATAGGATACCTTGTAAAACCAGTCAGGGATCCTGAATTCAATAATAATTTCAGCCACATTATGAATCTCATCGAAACAAAAGACTTATATTACCACTTTAAATATGGCAGAACCGAGTGCCAGGTATATTTAAAGAAAGTGCTGTATTTTGAAAGTAAGCTCCGCCTGACTGAGATTGCATGTGAAGAAGGCCGTCACAGATTATACAAAAGTCTGGAAGAGATCGAAAACGAATTAAAAGACCGTAAATTTCGTTTTATCAGAATACACCAGTCCTATCTGGTCAGTTTCAGCCAGATTGCCAGGTTCTCCAATGACGTGGTGGAATTAATGGACGGAACCTGCCTTCCGGTCAGCCGCAGCAGGCGCAAGGAAGTGGAGGAGATTATGTTTGAAACGATGGGGTGGTGTCAGATTTGAAAATCACCAGGTAAATGGGGTATAAGATGGCAAAAAGAATAAATTATTACTTTATTATGATGCTGATGGGGGGGATTGTCTGGCTGGAAGGAAGCATCCGGTTTATTAGCCGCATGTTTACGGATGTCATTATCTTACTGCCGCCGCTTCCTGTTACTGCCCACTATTTGATCCGGTCTCTTTTGGAGATAGCTGTTATATATGGAGAAGCGCTTCTCCTGTTATTCATTTTATCAGACTGGAGATCAAAAAAAGACGGTCAGTGGCAGGGATATAAAAAGGTCCTGTATTTGTACCTTATTATTGGAGTCATTCTGGAAAAAATAATAATATATATCTTTCATAACCTGATTTCATTCTTTATTGAATCATATCCCATAGCTGTCACGATATTTATGGCATTCAAAATAGTTACCGTATTTTCTATGGTAATTATTGTGATGAGAATGTCTCTGAAAAACAAAAGCCAGGCTTTATGCATTGATAAAACCAGTTTAAAGCATTTTATTGCAGGAGCAGTCATAACCATTGGTTTAGCTGTTTTATGCTCTTTTAAAGAGTGGCAGGATTATCAGATTTTTATGTCGGATATGGACACTTATGGATTTTTCAGTCAGATGACTGCACCGACACCTGTATATACCATTTTTAACCAATGGATGGTTCCTTATATGGTAAGGATCTGCGCCGTGTTATTGTTTATGGGGGAGGGAAAGCAGGAGGAGGCCTTGTGCAATGGAAACTATAATATTTCATAATAATGATTATCTTGGGAGAGCAGTTAAGCAGCTGCTTTTCTTTTTTTGTTACCAAAAATTACATGTAGGCTGCTAATTATTACATGAAGCGAAATTTTGTCAAAATTTGTATTATAATGTAACTGAACATAAGACTGATTTGAAGTTACCGGGAGGGCAATCAAAATGATTAAAAGAAATAAATTTACTTTGGCAATTGCGGCAGCATTATTGGTGACGGCACTTGTTTCTGCCTGTTCTTGGCAGGAGAAACCTGCAGTGGAGGAAGGGAAGAGAGTTTTTTCAGAAATCCAGCCGGAACTTTCTAAGGGGAAAGAGGCCTTAAGTATGTCGCAGACAACGGCTCAGGCAGGGTTTGATTCGCCGGAAAGTGCAGTCACAGCTTATTTAGAAGGCCTTAGGGACAACGATTTGAAGCGTATGACGGATACCTTTTCAGAAAATATTAATACAGATGATATTATACGGCAATATACTATTCTCTGCGGGCTTGAATTGGAGAAAGAAGGCCCTGTGATTTTAAAAGATCCGGCAGATGTAACGGCATTTGTGGAAAAATTGGAAAGTCATATCAGGGGGGTAGATTTTGGATCAATAAAATTGATGGGGTTTGTTGCTCCGGAAGAGTTAGAAGAGGTATATGCAAGTCAAAAACACCAGGAAAATTTAATCAAGGTAGCACAACGGAGTGGCGGTGATAAGATGGTAAGCTGTGTCGCAGCTATTGAGGCCGATGACATTAAGTACTTACTTATTTTTGATGTAATAAGAAAGAATGGCCGATGGTTTAATCACCAGATAGGCGGGATTTTTGCCAATATGTTAGGAATAGACAGGGAAGCGGTAGGAAGTATCCCGTTAGATAATGAGGATGAGAAGAGTCTGAAACAGTTGGTACCTGATTTTTCAAAAAATCTATTAGAGACGGATGCCGTGCGTGGAGCGGAAAAATCTGCAGTTTCCAACATTGAGGCAGGAGGCTTTGATTCGCCTCAAATGGCAGTTAAAAGCTATTTAGAAAGTCTTGCAGCCAATGATCAGGACAAGATGATTGGTGCGTTTGCAGTAGAGAGCTATGTGGATCATTTAGATTTTCAGACCAGATTAGAAACTACCGGAGGATATGTTTTCATGCAGCAGGAAATCAACCTTCCTGTTGTAAATGGTTTTACCAAAGATTTAAACATTCAAAGCAGAAAAAAAGAGATTCAGCGGAGATTTTTAGAACAATATACAGCACTGGGCGTTTTTTCAGAAAAAGATATGAGTGATCTGGTTCAGACGGGAAAATTAAATGTTTCTTCAGCGTTATCAGAGATGCCAAAACGTTTGAATTTAAATTCCATAAAAGTTCTGGGATATATTAATCCGGAACAATTGTCAGAGTCATATGGAACAGATAAATTTCAAGATTTAAGGCTCAGGAGGATGAAGATTTACGGATCGGATAAAGCGGAAAGCATTGCGGTTGTGTTTGAATTTAATGGTGCCCGCTATATCATTTGTACTGATACTTTAAAATATAACGACAGATGGTATATCCAACAGCTTGGAGGTGAGCTTTCCATGCAGCTTGGCTTCGACAGCAATTATTCTGGTATAATGCTTGTTGATTATCTGGAAAATCCAGAAATTGATAATCTCATTTTACCTTTCAGCTGATGATATGAAAGCAGATTGGTGATAAAAAATGTAAAATTATAAGAAAAAAACCAATTTTTATTACCAAAAATTACATGTAGCGTGCTAAATATTACATGAACGGTTTTTTTGATGATTTTTGTACTATAATGTAACTAACAAATTAATACAAAGGTGTGGGCGTATATGAAGAGATTAAATGCAGTATTGGCGGTTCTAATTTGTTTTGCTTTTCTATCTGTTACGTTCCCTGTATCCGCAGAGGAAATAGCCAGTAAAAAAAACGGGCTTGACGTAATGTTTGTCATGGACTACAGCGGTTCCATGAAAACCAATGATCCGGACCATACGGCAGTGGGTATGGTAAAGGCATTTGTGGATACCGTTCACAGTGCTGACATACGGATTGGATTTGTAGCTTACAATGATCAGATCGTCACATCAGCAGCTCCGTCTTCGGTAAAATCCCAGGAAGACAGGGACGCTTTAAAAAGCCTGATGGATGCTTCCGGCTACTCCGGCAATACAGATATTGGATTGGGGTTAAGCTATGCTTTTGGTCTGTCAGGGCCGGAGAGCGGCCGTAAGCGAATGGTTGTTTTAATATCAGACGGGGAATCGGATTTAAAAGGTTCAACAACGGGAAGAACATTAGAAACCTCCAATGCAGATTTAAAGAATACTATCGAGTCATGTAAATCCCAGGGGATTCCGGTTTATACCGTTGCTTTTGGAAAATATGACGGAAACAAAGAGATTCTAAAAGATATTGCAGGCCAGACAGGCGGACAGAATTATTCGGTAGAAAAACCAGAGACACTGATTGAAGTACTGTATGGAATATTTAATTCCAATATGGCTTACAAAATCCAGGAGATAACCAATGGTATTTATGCGGCAGGAAGTCAGAGCATTCGGATTAAGCTGGATGATTCTTACTTAGATGAAATGGACGTTCTGATGATCTCACCACAGCAGATTGGTGACACCACCGTTCTTTATGGAGACCAGCAGATTAAACCGGTCAATTTATACCATTATTCTGTTGCAAAAATATCAGATGTGAATAAAGATATCAGAGAATTAACCGTTCAGACAGGAACAGTAGAAAATCAGGGGTTAAAGATCTACCTGGTCAGTTACAGAGATTTGATCCCAATTATGGAAATAGATTCGTCCACTGGCAGAAATAAGCCGCTGCCGTTTAAGATTTATTTTAAGGACGAAGCGGGGAATGTGATATCAGACGAGAATTTCTACAAAGGATTCACACCCCAAATTGAATTGTACGCAGATGGACAATCGGAGGGCGGACGAAGCAGTCTTAGTACAGCTGTGAAAGATGGAGTGATTACAGGAGAGGCAACACTTACAAAATCAGGAACTTATTACATAGATGGCCGTTTGGACGATGCTATGGAATCCTGCATATTTGATACTGTCAGGGTTCAGGTAATGAATACACCACCAGCAGGTGCTCTTCCCGATCAAATTAAATACAATCCGCTAAGTAGCGAAAAAAAATTCGTACTCAATGATTATTTTACCGATTCGGATGGGGACGCCCTTACCTATACACTGGAACAGAATTCAAACAGCGCTGCAGAGGTATCAATAGAAGAAGGGGTTTTACATGTCAAGCCGGCTAAATCCGGTCTCCAGAATGTCATTTTCAAAATTTCTGATGGAGAGACTGCCATATCCTATACGTATCTGATTTCAGTCATGCCTGTGTGGCAGGCATATTGGTGGGCTATTTTAATCACAGTCCTGATACTTGGCGCGGTTATATGGAGAATATTCCATAAACCAAAGCCTGAGCTTGAGGTAATTACGGAGAAAAAAGCGCAGAACCGTTTTCAGGGAAAAATGGATGCTTATTTTATCGGACAGCCTGAGGGAGATGAAGAAATCCCGCCACTTACCTTTCCTATGTATAAGATCAAAGACAACAGAGTCAGCCTTGGTGATCTGATGAAAGAATATCCGGAAGCATCTGCCAATTTAGGACTTGATAATATCTTTCTGATAGCAGATGAGGATCGGCGTATGATTTTGTATCATTCATCTAATTCCTCGATTATGATCGGCAGTTCCATTGTCTGCAAGAAGATTCAGTACAGTGTAAGCTTCGGCGACATTATATCAATAACAGCACCAGATAGAATCTATGATCTGGAGGTTCATTATATATCAATGATTCAGTAACAGCACTAAATCAGGATTAATCTAGTTGTTTACGCTTATCATTCCTTTTTTAGGAAGAAAGCGAATGAATAAAAGTAAGAAAGAGAGAGAGAAGCTTATGGAAACAATTACACAAACAAACCGGACAATATTATTTTCAGAAATCAATCCGGAAAAGCTGAATTTACTCACCCTGATCGGAGATGTCAGAGGAAAGACAAGCCTTGATGATGACAAGATCAAGGAAATCAATGAAATGCTTCTGGTAGAAAGTTTTCCGGAATTTTTGGAGAAGTTTGCACCGGTTGTTTACTCCTGGTGCGATGCCAAGACCGGAAGCATCCAGTACAGTCTGGTAAAACCGGAGAATATTCCGGACAACTGTATTACGGAAATCCCATTAAATGAGATGAACGACCTCTTAAATATGCTGATCACTCTTCAAGGCGCAAAAGGAGCTATGGGAGTTGCCAATGTGGATTTTAAGTTCAGCAATGTTCTCGATATGATTTCGCCGAAAAAAATTATGGAAGATATCCGCCAGGTTAGAAAAGAGATTCAGTATACATACGGCAAGTACATGGAGCTGGATGACGAGGATCCCAAACGACTGGATATGGGAGATCAGTTAAACTTTCAGTTCGAGCAGGCGAGCCATAACTACAATAACGTATTAGCCATGCTTCCTCTTGCGATTGAAGATATTAAGACCCGTCTCCTTCTTGGAAGCGGGGAATCGGCACAGGGTGGACAGGAATTTAAAGCCGGACTATTAAGCATGGGAGATGACGGAGAATTAAAAATCCTCGAGATGAAACAGGAGGAGGGAACTCAGCTGGCAGTTGTAGATGATCATATTAATTCCAGTCTGGTACAGACATTCCGGGATGATTATGATGCGTTAAATGATACACCTTCTGATTATGTAAGAGAGCTGGTTGTCAGAACTTTCTGTCCCCTTACTTCAACCGTGGAAAGCAGCGTAGACCGCGAATTAGAAGTTCGTAATTACAATACGTACCTTGAATTCTACAAAAAGAGCAAGGACGATTTTGTAAAGGCTGTAAAACCTCTGATTGAAAAGATCCTTGGCGTTAAGGCATTTTTCGATCAGTATCAGGTAAAGGAAAAAGGAATGCAGCCAAAACTCCTTATTACAAATATTCCTTTGGAGATGTTAGTTAAATCAAGTAATCTGCCAAGACTTTTAACCTACTTAAATACTACAAACGATAAAAATGAGTTTGAAAATACATTGTGGTTTGGAATTGTACCTGATGTGGAACTCAATCAGTCCGGCGGCGGAAAACTTCAGAGAATGCGTTTTGCCGGTAATCAGAAAGAGAAGAAGCCTGGAACAAATTCCATGGAAAGTCTCGCTATTTTGATGAATGCAATTACTCCTTATAAGATTACTACATTCTTCAGTTTTTCCACCGGTGAAGAAAGCACCTTCAGCTATGTGGCAACAGAAGGCATAGGAATCTTTAAAGATAAATGTACACCTTTGATGAAAAAAGAGTACAGCGAATTTGTGGTACCCTGTATTCCTAATGTAACCATTATACCAAAGGATAAATCAGGACTGATTCTGGATAACCGTATGGTAATTGATGAGGAGGGAAATGTTGCTCTTTCTCAGGAAAAAGAAGATATCATGAAGATGTGGATCGAAGGCGTTTACATAGGAGCGGCTTACGGTGCAGCAGGTATTGCAGCTTCCTGGCAGTGTCCGGAATATTTGAAACAGAGATTCCCCAATACGTCCATGGAATATCCAGGTGTGCGTTATGATATTGAAGCAGATGATAATGCACTGCTTGTAACCACAAGCATGACAAAGGAAATCTCAGGATTTACCAATGCGATTAAGAATTCCATTAACAATACAGGATTTGGCTTTGTGTTTACTTCCGATAATGCTCAGCATAAGGGCAGGGATATCAGAAATATCATGG
This sequence comes from Bacillota bacterium, assembly GCA_023460575.1. Classification (GTDB taxonomy): domain Bacteria; phylum Bacillota; class Clostridia; order Lachnospirales; family Lachnospiraceae; genus Lacrimispora. Next base: position 10,917 of record JAEWPQ010000110.1, on the reverse strand, counting down.
TTTACAAAGCAAGAAATTTACTGAGCAACGGAACAGAATTTGAACCCATTTACAAGACTCTTGTAGTTACCTACATAGAGAGAATGCTGCGTTTTTACAGTGGAGACTTCAAGCAGGACAAGATCCTCAAATTCTTCAGCAATAATCCAAGCAGCCAGAAGAGCAAATGGGATGCAAACCGCCAGTACGTTAACTCCTTACTTCAGGATGGAGATGAACTGGATTTCAATATAGATGAGAAAAATGGTATCTGTAATGTACAGCTGACGTTCAGCAATACAACGAGAAACTTAAAAGTTGAATTGACCAGAAAGGGACAGTCAGCGTAAAACCTGATCTTTTCGGAATTCAAGAAAAGATATTTAAAATCGGTAACTGGAAGCCGTATTTATCCGGCTTATAGATTACAAAAAACATATATAAAAGAATGGAGGAAAATTTATGGGACTTAGAATGAAAATCACAGGTAGCGAATCCGTGGAACTGCGTGAAACAAGCATCACAAATGTGGTGTTTGGAGCAGATATTCCCCATGATTCCAACGCAAGATCAACCGATCTTGGCTCAACGGTACTGATTGAAGGAAAGATACTGGCAGCAGTAGGCGGGGAAGCCGCAGACGATACCAGCAAGCTGGCCAGATGGTCTCTTGTTCCGGCAGAGAATTCTGACTGCTACCGCAACGTTGAAATTGATGTGATCAGCGCATCACAGGTGGTAAGACAGATTACAGTACCCAATGCTTTCGTTGTGGACTACACAGAGGATTTTACAGATGAAACCGGTACCGGAATTTTCAAGCTTCTTATCAAGCAGAAAAAGGATAAGATGGTAAACTTGAAATTCGAAGGCGGATTCAGCGGAGAATAATTAAAATAAGGTAAAGAAAGGAAGGAACCAAATATGGGATTTACATTAAAAGTAGAAGGACCATCTACCATTGATTTAGGAACAATCAGCATTACAGGAGTGAAATTCAGAACCGATATTCCCCACGACTCCAATGCCCGTTCCACTGATCTGGGAAGCACTGTAGAAATTTCAGGAAAGATTTTAACAGCAGTAGACGGAGATCCCTTTGACGCAACAAGACAGCTGGGACTTTGGTCTTTAGTACCGGCAGAGAAATCTGACTGCTACCGGAAAGTAACCATTGAAGTTATTGCAGCATCACAGGTTATTCGCAAATTTACATACCCCAACGCATTCGTAGTTGACTATAAGGAAGATTACGGCGATACCGAGGGTGTAGGTACATTTAAGCTGATTGTGAAGCAGAAAAAAGACAAGATGGCGCAAATCGCTGTGGAAGGCGGATACAGCGTGTAAACATGTGGGGGCTGCCGTTTGGCAGCCCTTTTCAGTAAGGATAATAAAATGCTTAACTACTATAAGATTCTGGGGGTAACCTCACAGGCAACAGAAAAAGAGATTAAAGCAGCTTATAGAAAGCTGGCAAAAAAGTACCATCCGGATGTAATCAAGGATGATCCGGAGGGAAACAAAAAGATGTATGAAATCCAGGAAGCCTACGAAGTTCTTGGAGATGAAGAAAAGCGGAAGCGGTATGATCTTGGCTTCAGTGAAAATCGGGAGAGCACAAGAAAGGAGCAGGGGAAAAACAGCCATAATTTTTCAAATAATGGAAATGAAAGACCAGCTCCTGATTTAAGCCAGTTTGAACGCTTTTTCGGTTTTCAGCCTGGGAAGGGAATGGAAACCTACGGGGAGACCTATAAAAACTCTAAAAAAACTACCGGACCGGTGAATCCGGATGATTTGTTTTCTTCTTTTTTTGGCGTAAAAAAATGATGAAGGAGCCCGAAGGCGCATGAAATCCATCAAAAAAAAGAAAATTGTACTTGATTTAGCAGTGTTGATCTGCTCGGTTTTATTTAACCTGTGTTTCTTTTATTTAAATCGCAAAGGCATGTGGATACAGATTCCCATAGGAGCAGTTTCGATCCTGGCGTTGACCGATATTCTGGTTTTGCTGACTCCCCACGATACGAAAATCAGGAAAAATGCAGCGGAACATAAAAAAATGCCAGGTATCAGCCAGCTGGTGCTTCTGGATGAAAAGGAAAAACCTTTAAAATCATGGGATCTGGCCGGAAAAACGGCTCTGATCATAGGAAAGAAAAATGAGGAAGAAGAGATTGATGTTGATTTAGAAGATTGTGAATACAGCACATTTATTGATCCTCAGCATGCAGTGCTTAATTTTTGCCTGGATTCCTGGTATTTAGAGGATTTAGGTTCTCAAAATGGTGTAAAAATCAAAAAGGTGGAAGACGGCGGCTGTTATCAGGTAACAAACCGGCCTTGCAGACTATCGGCGGGAGACATTATTTACATAGCAAATACCCGTCTCTTATTGACATAAGAACATAGATTGGAGAGTAAAACATGAGCTTAGTAAGATGCCCAAACGGACACGTATTTAATGCAAGACGTTATGGAAATACCTGTCCATACTGTCAGATGAAATTAAAGGAAGAAAAGGATGATACGAAACCTCTTGGTTTTGAGCCGGCTGTTGAGCTGCTGCAGGAAGAGGTCAGTCCGGTATGCGGCTGGCTGGTGTGTATAGCCGGAGCCAGAATCGGAATGGATTATAAAATTCATGGTGGCAAGAATTTTGTAGGCAGAGGAGATGACATGGATATTCAGATTCTGGGGGACAATGAGATCAACCGCAAGAACCATACCATAATTGTTTACGATCAGAAAAAGAGAAACACGGTGATCCTGCCTGGCGATGCAGCAGGACTTGCTTATCTCAATGAAGAAGCAGTTTATATTCCCACAGAGCTAAAACCATATGATGTGATTGAGCTGGGAAAAAGCCGGTTCTTATTTGTACCCTTGTGCGGAGAAAATTTTGAATGGGATGATCAAAAATGATGCTGACAATAATGATTTGTCTAGGAGCAGCTTTACTCGTTTTCAGCGCAGGCAGAATTTTTTTGTCTGCAGAAGAAATGAACAGAAAAGAGGAAAATGAGAGTGGGTCTTTTGGCAGGTGTGTAATCAGCCAGACGATGGGAGATAAGGAAATACAGTCAGATCTGGCCGGATTTGAATCCAGCTGTGCAGGGATACTGGCTGTGCTTACCGATGGAATCGGTAAAGCCAATACAGGAAAAGTATGCGCCCAGACTGCCATGGATGCCGTACTCGACGCTTATCAGCCCTATCAGGTTTTGCATAATCCTGAGTATTTTTTTAAAACATCGTTTTATGAAGCAAACCAAAGAGTGCAGAAGACACTGGGAGAACGAAGAGGGGGGACGTGTCTGGCTGCAGCCTTTATAAACGGAATTACGTTTCATTATGGTCTGGCGGGTGATATAAGGGTTGCTCTGTTCAGAAACCAGGAGCTGATCCCTATAAGCAAAGGACAGACTCTTAATGTTCTGGCATTAAATGCCTATGAGGACGGCGCGTTATCCAGGCAGGAAACCATTTGGACGATGGAAGAGGACCGGATATGGAATTATCTTGGAATGGATGGATTTCGGGATATTGAAGTCTGTGACAAACCCATACGTTTAAAGCATGGAGACATCATCATGATGATGACCAAGGGGATTTTTGATGTTCTCTCATGGGCAGAGTTGGAAGACATTTTATTAAGAGATTACACATTAAAGGAAAAGGCGGACAGCCTGATTATGGAAGCAGAACGGAAAAAAGGTGTGGACAAAGAAAACGGAAGCGTAGTGTTAATAAAAGCGGAGGTGTCTGATGAGAAGAATTAACTCGGAATTCCGGACCCAGTATATCTCGGAGGAAGGGCATAAGCTGACAAACAGAGATTACTTTGGTTATGTGGAGATGGATGACTTTGCCTGCTACGTGCTTGCAGACAGTCTTGACGGAGAACTGGAGATCAACAGTGCAAAGCTGGTGGTGGAAAGTGTGATCCGCAGCTTTGTGGAAGGACCTTCCATGAAGAAAGTGAAGTTAAAGCACTACATAAATCTCGCCCACAAGGAACTGCTTAAGCAGCGTGGAGGAATGCATCTGAAGGCTTCCGTTGTTCTGGTTGTTTCAGATTATAGAAACATTCGCTTTTTTTATGCAGGAAACAGCCGTTTTTATCTGGTCAGGAATGCCCGTATTTTAGTAAAGACAACAGATCAGTCCCTCACTGAAAATCTGCTTCGTGAGGAGAGGATCACGCTGGATCAGGCAGCTGCCCACGAGGCACGGAATAATCTGTATTCCTATCTTGGAGAGCGGGGGCAGCCGGAAATTTCAGGTTCTAAGAAAATCCGTCTGGAAGACGGAGACAGCTTTGCTCTTTTTACCAGAGGTGCATGGGAGAATTACGGCGAGGAAGAGTTTTTAGAAGCAGTCAAGGAGGCGACCGAGCCTGGAGAAATTCTTGATAAAGCAGAAGATTCAATCCTGGGAAAACAGGAAACGGATGAGGTGGATAATTACAGTCTTGCCGTGACTTTTGTTGACAAGGTTTACCAGCCGCCTGCAAAGAAAATTACGGTTAAGAAGGTTTTGCTCATTGCACTGCCCATTCTCCTGGTAGCAGGAGGAATCAGCCTGGGGCTTTTCCTTCGTCACAGAAGCATAGAACGTAAGGAAGACAGTCTTAAAATCCATATGGAGAGCGGCGAGGAATATTTACGGTATGACAACTATTTAAAAGCATCTGAGGATTACAAAGAAGCAAAGAAGCTGGCTGATGGCTTAAAGAAGAAAAAGGAATCAAAAGAGGCAGATTTATATAAAAGGCTGGCGGATCAGATTCTACTGGCTGATGATGCGATGAAAGGGGAAACGTATCAGAAAGCCCAGGATCTCTACTTAAAAGCAAAAGATTTGTCTGTAGAGGCAGGAAATGTGGGGAAACAATACATAGAGAGCCAGTTAAAACAAACCAGAGATTATATCAGTGTATTTGATTTAATTGAGTCTGGACAGCAAAAAGAGGGCTATGGTGAATTGGAAGGCGCATTAAAAGCTTACCGTGAGGCCAGAGACAAAGCAGCCTCCCTCTATTTTGCAGCAGGAAAAGAAGAGGCTATGGCAAAACAGGCGGCATTGGAGGAAAAGATGGATAAGGACAGCCAGAAAACGGCTTCTGCCCAGGCCGCAGCCAAAGAAGAGAGCAAAGCAGCAAAAGAAGCAGAAGACGAGTCCGTGAAGGCTGACGAGGAAAAGGCAAAAAAGGAAGAGGATGAACAGCGGGAGCTGGAAAATCAGCAGAAGTTAAATGATCAGAAGAATGCCATTGATCTGGAAAATAAAGGAAATGAGCTTTTGGGGGAAGGAAAGTATGAAAGCGCAATCACTTATTATCAGACTGCGCAGGCAATTTATGTCCGTCTTGAGCTGTCCGATATGGCAGATGGGCTGAATCAGAAAATTGCAGTAGCCAAAGCAGGAATCAAAGCAAAAGAAGCGGAAAAAGCCAGTTTGGAAAGTGATGCCGCATCAAAGGAAGAAACATCAGGAGATTACGGTCCTGGAGTTGACAGTAAAAAAACAGATAAAAAGTAAAGTGAGGAAATGTACATGAGCCGATACACCTATACCTTGCACCCGGGGAAAAAGGAACCGGATAGAAATACCTATAAAAAAAGCGGGCTGGAGAATATGACCACATTTCAGCTGAGAGAGATATGCCGCAGGGAAAAGTTGATTATACCGTCTGGGAATTCCATGGACCGGGAGGGACTGTTAAGGTTGATTATGCGGTTTCGGGGGCAGAAGGAATATCGGCATATTACCTCATCCTGCAATGGGGGACTGATACGTCTCCAGGAATTTTTTGACAGGAATTTAATACATATCACTTCCAGTCAGAATGTGAGAATCCCCGGCACAATTGCAATCTACCGGGGAACGGGATTAAATGAACTTGACGGATATACGGTTGAATCTGATGTTCTGCTCTATGAGGGAAACTTACTTCTCATAGATGAGAACTTCAGTATTTATACGTGTTTTTATATAAAAAAAATAAAAGATACTTACTATTTATTTCAGGGGAAGGGCATGGAGATTCTTCCCCTGGAAAAGCATCAGTATTTTATTCTGTATTTCCCCAATGAGCGGGATTCAGAGTTCCTCTATGACTGTTACCAGGGAAATCATTCTGTAATACCCGGACATATGGAAGGAATCCGGATCCCGCTTTTAGACATTGAAATAAAAGAGGTGGCAAAAACAGAACTTCCGTTAGTAATAGACTTCGGAAGCTCCAACACTGCCATGGGGATCTGCTTAAATGATGGAACTGTTAAGATTGCAAAGGCAGGGGGCGGCAACATTATACCAAGCGTAATCGGTGTCAGGGAAAGCGAAGGAAAACCGGAGTTTGTATTCGGTTTCGACGCCCTGACTCTGGCAAGTCAGAATTATCAGGATGAAGATATCCCTGTTTTTTACGATATGAAACGGTGGATCAGTGATTCAAACCGTCCGGAAGGCGTGATTTTAAAAAGCGGTTTTAAATATTTAATTCCGCGCCGGGATATGCTGAAGGCATTTTTGGAATATTTAATTGATCTGGCAAAACAGCAGTTTAAATGCAGCTTTCAAAACATCCAGTTTCTTGCTCCAATCCGCCAGAAGGAAAAGTTTCAGGAGCTGTTTAAAGAGCTTTTGCCGGATTATTCCGTGAGCTGTGAGCTTGATGAGGGGATGGCAGTCCTCTTTCACAGTATATATGGAATGATCAGCCAGAATCTCTATGAGAAGGGCCGTAAATATCATGCGCTGATCATTGACTGCGGAGGCGGAACCACAGATCTCACTTCAGGCTGCTTCTTAATTGATAACAGCCGGGTTTCCTATACCATTGATCTGGAAACCAGCTATGAAAACGGGGATACGAATTTTGGCGGGAATAATTTGACTTATCGCATCCTTCAGATGCTTAAGATCAGGATAGCAGAGGCATGGGGATATTTAAAAGCAGAAGAACCCGGGTTTACAAATGAGAGTGACTGCATTCAGAACTTAATCGATCAATATAAGAAGGCGGAAAAATTTCTTCCAACCTGCTTTAAGGAGTATGAAGAACGGGACAGAGAATCTTATTTCCGCGTAAAAAACAACTATTACTATTTGTTTCAGCTTGCAGAAGAGGTAAAAAAATCATTTTTCCAGGCCAGATTTCAATATGAGCTTTTCATTGGAACTACACGAAATGAGGAAAAAAACCAGATGTTTCTGGATAAATGGAAGCTCTCTGTATTTGGGGACGGACGTCTGGTTCATGTTGACAGGGAAATCTCCTTTTCCCTGTACTTAAATGAGATTGAAAAGATTTTGAGACCAGATATTTATCATGTTATGGAGCGTTTTCTGGACCAGAAGTTTGAACAGGGAGAACTTCAGGACTATGAGATGTTAAAACTTACGGGACAGTCCTGCAAATCAAGTCTTTTTACAGAGGCTTTAAAACAGTATGTTCCTGGAAAGCTGATTCAGAATACAAAGAGAGAAGCGGATGAAACTGAACTGAAAATGTGCTGTTTAAATGGAGCCCTTTCCTACTTCATGAATTGCAAAAGAGGATATATGAAGGTGAACCAGAATTATCAGGTGCGGACACTTCCTTATGAAATCATGGCTTATACTCATGAAAATCAGGAAAAGATTTTGATTCGAAGTCTGGATCAGGAAGAACATATCGGGTGCATCTCCCGTTTTATGGTAGGTAAGCAGCTGGATCTTTATTTAAATGATGAAAAAGGAAAACATTTAAAGACCTGCTATTTTCAGTATGATACGGCCTCCTTTGACCAGACAACACAGGAAGAGATTGACAGTCAGTATGCAGGAAGTGTCATTCAGGAAGAAACAGATACCATTCTGGAAGGTGAGATGAAATTCTTCGTATGGGTATCCAGAAAAAGATGGGGATTTATTGTACTTCCGGTGCTGCGGGAAAATGAGGTGCTTTATAAAGGAAAAGAGACTTTCTTTGATTTTGAGGATGATACATGGGAAGAGAACTTCTTTGATGGGAGGAAGTAAATCAGATTAAGAAAACAGGGATGGCAATAAAGTTAGGAGGACAGGCACGAATGGACCAGATAGAAGAGATGAAGGCGATGATCCGGGAAGAGATCCAGTCGATTACCAATCTGGAGGAGCGGATTGTATTTAAAAATCTGATGGAAGGGGTTTTTTTAGAGCTGTATGAGACAAATGTCCGTATGTACCGGATGTTAGAGGAACGGGTGATGAATGACCTGGTGTATGATGTCAACCGCTATCTGATCCGGACCGGTATTATGGAACGTGGATATTTAGACAATTCCCACCATTTAATGAGTCCCATTTGCGAATCGGATTTGGATAAACAGGTTTTTGAGATTTCCGAGGTGAGAAAAAAGCTTGAGGAGGAAGGACGTTTTTGTCTCACAACCGTATTTCTCCAATGTGACGCCATGGAGGTGGAGGAAGTCTTAAAAAACCAGGATAACTTTACCGGAAGATTAAAGGCAGGGGAGGAATATCCGGTTTCCATTTCACTGGAGCCAAGCAGAAGGTACAGACAGGAATTGGAGCATCTTTATCACCTGTTCATGAAAAATGGAATCCCCTGGAAAACAATCAATGCTCCTTATCTGTTTAAGATGGCGGATATCTGTATTACCAGCCTCCCGGAGGAGATCAGTGACGATGAGGTTATCACCAGCTTTGGGGCTGATTTTGGAGAATATAATCAATTTGTTCAGTACGATATGATACCAATCTGGAATGTGAGGCATCTAAAGCTGGAAAGCGTGGGATTTCCAGTAGCCTGCAGTGATCATGAAAACTATGAGCATGTGATTTCCATTCGGGATTACGGAACAGACCACGCTTACCTGGTGGAAGAAAAAGCCGGAATACGCAGTGTCAGACAAAGCGGAGAAAAGCTTCTGGTAACAGGAAAGATTGCAAATGCGAAAAAATGGGATGTGTTTATGATCAGGAGCGGGTCTGATCAGAAGATTGACCGCTATACCTATCCTGTTATGGAAAATTTGAGAAAAGACGGATTCGCGGAACGCTTTCAGGAAAAAACAAGGCAGATGGTAAAGACAAAAGGAGAGCTAGAGCGGTTTATCCGTGGATTTGGACTGGAAGAGTTTATCGAATATAAGGACTGTGCTCTTTTGGAACAAAATCAGGAGAGCCTGGAAACCTATCCCATGAATTTTTTTATGGAGGATGAGATCCGGGACAGAGCGGGGAAAAAGAGGTTAGTTATTTACTTTAAAGCAAGAGGGAGAGAAAAATGGCTTTTGAGGGATTTAGCAAGCTTTATTACCTCAGAGGTTCAGGAACTGTATCCGGAATATGAATGCGGAGGAAAACTCATATGAATTATTTGTGGGAAGCAATGCTTCAGTTGAGAAAGCAGGGCGTGACGGAGTCTACCGTTCGTTTTAAAATGCCCCGAAGATTCAGCTCCTATATGGAATTGTCCATCCCATGCTTAAACCAGGAGGAGATGGGGGAGGGGGAAGTGATTGAAGTTAACCCTTACTACCGCTTCTACAACATTTTCAAGGATTTCTACCAGCCGGATCTTAAGGATTATCCCATGCTCCGTGATAATCTGTTTCATTTGATCTTCCATCTCCTTGCCCAAAATGATGCTTTGTCAGGTATGACAAAGGAGGAGTATCATAAAAAGCTCCTTTACCGGGATTTGGAAGAATGTGCATTTGGAGAATCTGCCAGAAATGCCATAGGGCTTTTCACCCGGGATGAACGTGAATTTATCTTAAGCGGTATGTTAAAGCAGTATGAAACCGGCAGCTCTTTAGATATGTTTAAGGATATGATGGAAGAACTGATTCCTGACAACATCGTGTATCACAGCAACCAGAATTCATATGAAATACTGGTGTTTATCGGCAGAAGGATGGATAAGACATTAGAAGGGAAAATGGGGCTTCTGGTCAATATGTTTGTGGAACTGCCTTATCACGTGGAGATTTACTACGAACACCATTTTGGAATTATGGCAATTGAAGAAACTATGGAAATAGATGAAATTATTATGTGCTGACAGGAGGCGGTGAGATGTTTCAATATGTATATCCTCAATTTGAGAAAAAGCGGCTTCTCAGGGTAGAGATGCTGGATCAGTTAAGGGATTACCCGAAGAATTTATTTGATTTGTCATTTCAGGGGTTTGGCAACGGTATTATAAATGGCTGCAATTTCACCTGGGATAATGGGGTGCTGTTTATTTCTCCAGGTATCATTTATCACAATGAAAAACTGTATATGTTGACGGAACCCTTTGTAATGGACTGTAAGGCAGAGGACAGAATGCGGTATTTAAAAGTGCAGTTTCTTACGGAAGCAAGGGAGATGGGCAAAATTATCGGGAATACCAGGATTGTACTGGAAGAGAAAAAAGCGGATGGTGTGACTGAAATGGAATTATGCAGATTCCGGCTGCAAAACGGAGCCAGACTCCGCAGTACCTATGAGAGTTTTTCCGATTATTCTACGGAATACGATACCATCAATCTGATTTACCAGCCCTATGCCGCAGCGGGAGGAAGCACGTTAAATCCCAGGCTTGTCCGACAGTTTGCCAGAGAATTAATAAAAGGCGGAGTATCCGATCCCCTGGATGCCGGCTTTTCAATGGCCGCCTTATCAAATAACGGAGTAGTATCAGTTTCCTGTATGGAAGAATACCTCTCAGCCAGACATGGAGAGGATTTTAACGGGAACGGAAATGGAGCCATTTACCGGGGGCTGCTGGAGATACTGAAAGATAATGGAAAAGGTGAGTTTAAGAGAAGAACAGGAAATCATGGAAACAGGGGGATGCTGCTCATTTAAACACAGGAAAAACAAGGAGTAAATGTATGGCGGAGCATATTACATATGGTGATTTAAAAATTAAATGTAACGTTAAAATAA
>JAEWPQ010000109.1 GCA_023460575.1 Bacillota bacterium | reverse complement strand
TTTGGAAACGCCAAGGATTTCATAATAATCTTTTTTACTTTCTGCCATCTTAGGTCTACCTCTCATAATTGTAAGGAATTTATTCCTGCGGAAAAAGTGCTGTATTCCTACAACACTTTCCCCAAAGTCCTGTCAACCGACTTATTATTAAACTTCTTTATAATCTCCGTCTACAACATCGCTGTCCTGGTAAGAAGCTCCTTCTCCTGCTGCTCCCATGTCAGGGCCTGCGCCTGCTCCAGCCTGGGACTGTGCCTGCTCATAAACCTTTGCAAACAATGCCTGTGCGCTGTTCATCAGTTTCTCACGGCCTGCCTTAATATCTTCGATCTGGGCATCTGTCATCTCTTCCAGTGGTGCTCTGTTAATCGCTTCTTTCAATGCATTTAAATCAGCCTCAACTGTTGCTTTATCCGTATCTGCGATCTTATCTCCGACTTCCTGCAGAGCTTTCTCTGTCTGGAATACCATGGAGTCCGCATCGTTTCTTGCATCAATGCCTTCCTTGCGTTTCTTATCCTGAGCCTCATATTCAGCTGCTTCTCTCACAGCCTTATCAATGTCGGAATCGGACATGTTGGATCCGGAAGTGATGGTGATATGCTGCTCTTTGCCTGTTCCTAAGTCCTTTGCTGAAACGTTAACAATACCGTTGGCATCAATATCAAAGGTAACTTCGATCTGAGGAACACCTCTTCTTGCAGGTGGAATTCCATCAAGACGGAACTGTCCGAGAGTCTTGTTGTCTCTTGCGAACTGTCTTTCGCCCTGTACGACATGAATATCAACTGCTGTCTGGTTATCTGCTGCAGTGGAGAAAACCTGGCTCTTCTTTGTAGGAATTGTTGTATTTCTCTCGATCAGTCTGGTAGCCACGCCGCCCATTGTCTCAATGGATAAGGAAAGGGGTGTTACGTCAAGAAGAAGGATATCGCCTGCACCAGCATCGCCTGCAAGCTTACCGCCCTGGATACTTGCACCAATCGCTACACACTCATCCGGGTTTAATGACTTGGAAGGCTCTTTGCCTGTCAGCTGTTTTACTTTCTCCTGAGCTGCCAGCATACGGGTGGATCCGCCGACTAAAAGCACTTTTCCAAGCTCAGCTGCTGTCATTCCTGCGTCTTTTAACGCGCTCTGTACCGGAACTGCGGTACGCTCGATTAAATCCAGTGTCAGTTCATCAAATTTTGCTCTGGTTAAGTTCATATCCAGATGCTTTGGACCCTCTGCTGTAGCTGTAATGAAAGGTAAGTTGATGTTTGTGGTTGTGGAAGAGGATAATTCCTTCTTTGCCTTTTCAGCAGCTTCTTTTAATCTCTGCATAGCCATCTTGTCACCGGATAAGTCTACGCCTTCTGCCTTTTTGAATTCATCAACCATCCACTGTGTCAGACGGTTGTCGAAATCATCTCCGCCTAAGCGGGTATCGCCGTTGGTGGAAAGTACTTCAATAACTCCGTCACCGATTTCAATATTGGAAACGTCGAATGTACCGCCTCCTAAATCGTATACCATAATCTTCTGTTCTTTTTCATTATCAAGACCGTAAGCAAGCGCTGCTGCTGTCGGCTCGTTAATAATACGTTTAACATCAAGGCCTGCAATTTTTCCTGCATCCTTGGTTGCCTGACGCTGTGCATCGTTAAAATAAGCCGGTACGGTAATAACTGCTTCCGTAACCTTTTCTCCTAAATAAGCCTCTGCATCTGCTTTTAACTTCTGAAGAATCATGGCTGAAATTTCCTGAGGGCTGTAATTCTTACCATCAATGGTTACTTTATAATCAGTACCAATGTGTCTTTTGATGGAAGAGATGGTGCGGTCTGCATTGGTTACTGCCTGACGTTTTGCAGGTTCACCAACCAGTCTTTCTCCGTTTTTAGTAAATGCAACGACAGACGGTGTTGTTCTTACACCTTCGCTGTTAGGGATAACAACTGGCTTACCGCCTTCCATAACGGCTACACAGCTGTTTGTTGTTCCTAAGTCAATTCCAATGATCTTACCCATAGTTTTTTCCTCCTATTTTATAAACAAAATTGTGAGAGTTTCTGATTTATTTTATTAATTAGCTACCTGAACCATGGAATGTCTTACCACGGTATCCCGATAGGTGTAACCTTTTTGAAGTTCCTGGGAAACTACATTCTCACCAAGAGAATCATCTTCCACATGCATTACCGCATTGTGGTAGCTTGGGTCAAAGGGCATTCCAACCGCTTCAATCGGCTTAACCCCTGCCTCTTCCAGTGTTTTCATCAGCTGTTTATAGATCTTCTCCATTCCGTCGGCGAAAGGTGATTCCTTTTCTTCTTCCGGAATTGCTGCGAGGCCCCGTTCAAAATTATCAACTACAGGAAGGATTCTCTCTATAATATCTTTTGCCCCTATTTCAAACATGGCGGATTTTTCTTTTTCGGTACGTTTTCTAAAATTATCAAATTCAGCCATTGATCTTTGAAGACGGTCTGTGAGTTCCTCTATCTTCTCGTCCTTTGGGTCCTTCTTTTCTTTCTTTTTACCGAAGAAGCCCTTTTTGCCTGGTTCTTCTTTTGCATCGTCCTCAGACTGTATCATCTCATCTGATTCCTGTTCTTCCTGTGAAGATTCTTCATTACAGCCGCAAGTTTCTTCTATCTTTTTTTCAGAGGAAACGGCATCTTCCTGATTCATCGTTTCTTCTGCCAGATTCTCATCTGTTTTCACATCTTCCATGCTCAATATTCTACCCTTCACCTTTCATCTTTTTTCAAAATGGTATCCAGCTGGGTCATTAAGTTCCTCAGCGTATTGAGTACCTTTTCATAATCCATTCGCTTGGGGCCGATAATGCCGATCGTTCCTCTTAAGCCTTCCCCAAGTTCGTAGTTGGCGGTAACAATACTGCAGTCCTTCATAGTCTGAAAAGGTGCCTCATCTCCGATGTACACCTGGATTCCGGAACTGCTTTCCGAATTGTTTACATCATCCACCAGTTCCTGAAGAAGTTCTTTCTGCTCCAGCGCACCGATTAACTGACTTGCTTTTACTCCGTCGCTTAACTCGGGGTATTTAAAAATGTTGGTTGCTCCGCTGGTATAAATCTGAAGATCTTCGTCATCAGCTCTTATGGCTGCCGCCACCTCGGATAAAACCCGGTCAACCACTTCACTGTGGGGACCTGCCTGGGTCTTCAGCCTGCTGATCACTTCTAAGTTAATTTCTTCTATTGAAAGCCCGTTTAAAGCATTATTTAAAAGAATGTTAAGATTCAATAGTCCTTCGTCGCTTAATTCCGAACGAATCGGGATTATGGTGTTCTTTATAATATTGCCTTCCACCACAATTACTACAAGCAGTTTTCCTTCATCAACCTTGGACAGCTGGATAAACTTTAACTTGTTATGATGGCACTGGGGCGCACTGATCATGGCTGCATAGTTGGTATTCTGGGCAAGCAGCTTTGCCACCTGCTTGAGGAGAAGTTCTACCCGGTCCACACGCTTTAACATTAAATCCTTAATCTCTGTAAACTCATCTTCCTTTTCCTGAAGAATCGTATTCACATAGAAGCGGTAACCCTTGTCGGATGGAATTCTGCCTGCAGAGGTATGAGGCTGCATAATATAACCCATCTCTTCCAGATCAGACATCTCATTACGGATAGTGGCAGAACTTAAATTCAAGTCCGTATATTTTGAAATCGTTCGGGAACCTACCGGCTCTCCTGTTTCCAGATAAGTTTTAATAATTGCTTTTAAAATAATGATCTTCCGCTCATCAAGCTGGTCCTTATCATCCAAACTGCCACGCTCCTTTCAGAGGTATTTGTTAGCACTCAACGTTTAGGAGTGCTAACATCTTCATTTCATAATATATTCTTTTTTTCTACATTTGTCAATACATTCCTGAAAATTTTTAAATGAAGTTTTTGTTACCTGCATGTACATTTTATATCAATTTTCTATCAAATATTACAAAGCCTGTGACATTTTTTTCTTGACTTTTAACACTTTTGTAATATAATGGTAATTGATACACCATAACAACACGATTGCGAGGTAAATCATGAATAGTTTTTCAAGACGAATTCGGATCACCGGATTTCTGACACTCCTTTGTATTCTGCTGTTATCCACTACTGCAATGGCTGCCCAGACGGCTGAAAGCCAAAGTACAGCAAACCAACAGTCCTGGAGTGTTGAAACGGATAACCAAATGAAAAAGAACAGTATCGGAACGGTTGCTACTGCAAGCGACGCCACGATGAGTGACGAGGCAGGACCGGGCATAGAGAAGAAAGTACCGCCAGAAGAAAAAGCACCCACAGGTCCTGTTTACGAAAGAGGAGCATCTCTCGGAATATTCTCTGCAACAGCCTACTGCCCCAGCAGCTCAGGAAGACAGCAGAAGACTTACTCCGGCACGATCCCCCAGCCGCTGCACACATTATCCGCAGATCTTACTATTCTGCCCCTTGGATCAAGAGTCATGATTGACGGAGTTATTTATACTGTAGAAGATACCGGAAGCGGTATCAGAGGAAAGAAAGTGGATATCTATTTTGGAAGCCGCGGAGAAGCTCTGGCTTTCGGAAGACAGTCAAAAGAGATATTTGCTGTAGTAGAGAGATAATTAAATTAAAACCTGTGCTCCATATGCATATGGCGAGTCTCTAAATTTTAACATATATTCAAATAATAGTCCGACGTGGAGAAAAACCTAATCGGGCTATTATTTTATTTGTATCAAGCACTACTAACTTAAAAATGACATGATAAGGCACCTATATTTATAATAAAATCACCTTTCCAGTATTATAGTGGTTTGCACACTTCACTGGAAAGGTGTTTTTGGTTTAAAAATATGCTTATTGCCAATATCGAATATTTTATTATAATAAATGGATTTATATTTAACAAGAATAAACGAATCATTAGCAGTTAAGGCTCACAATATGCCTTTGTTTATTGTTTGTTTTTAGATAATAATTACCTTACCCGAATATACATCTGCCCAATGATTGTGCCTTCGCTATCTTTAGCAATTATTAATGCCAGACCTTTGCTTTTTGCAGTGACTATACCCTTACTTGATACGGTTGCTATTGAGGGGTCTAATGAAGTCCAAAAGGCTTTTACTGCTTCTGTGAAATCATCTACGGTTAGCCTTCTTATCTCATCAACTCTTAAGTCTACAGCCAATCGATAATCATCTGCATTTTCTATTACTAATACGCTTATCGTCTCCGTGTAGGTACCATCCAAGCTCCTAACCTGTATTATGGATTCCCCAGGTTTTAGAGCCGTTACCTCCCCCTTATTGTTCACTTCTGCAACACTTATATCCGAAGATTCCCAGATCATATTTGTATTTTCATCTAAATTATCATCAACACTTAATTGTATTTTCTCATTTGGTTTTAAAACCACTTTTATTTTTGATGCTTTCGGTCTTAATAACGTAGCAGATACTTCTTTTGAATTAATACTTTTTGTATCCGATAGTTTTGAATTTATAGTATAATAATATGTTGTCCCTTGGTTTACATCTTTGTCTTCAAAACTTGTGGTTGTTATATCATTTGCAATCACAGTATAGGGACCACCTGATGTTCCCGATCTTAAAACGCTATAACTTATTGTGTTTGGAATTGAATTCCACGATAAAACAATGCTTTTATCATTTGGTACTGCTTCTGCAATTAATGTTGGATCTTCCTGAACTTGATTTATTGGCATAATCTTTGTAGAAAAATATCGAGAACACATACTATCTTTGCCTTGATTTGTCCAAATCCACTTAGAATCTTTTAATACATTATTATACGGATCATATGTCGTAACTCGATGTCCATCTGGTGCTTCTGTTGGTTGTATATAGTTCTCTCCAAAAGCAGTTGTACTAACTCTAAAATCTTTTACGTTGGCATTTAAAACCTGTCCTTTATTCTCAAATTGCAAACTTTTTTTATTTAGTTGAAATTTTCCAGCAAATCCGGGGGAATCGTTATTTGCATCATGAACAAGAATGTGCAAATAATATGTTTTCCCTGGTTTCAAACTCACATTTTGCTTTACAAACTGAAGATATCTTGTAGGGCCTTCTAATAACAAATCACCTACTTCATTATCAGATTCACTAATGTAAACTTTAATTGATCCAGAAGATGTGACATAAAAATCCAACATGACATCATCTCCATTTACTGTATCAGCATAAGCCAAAACATTGAAGCCAAACGTAATTAACATCACGGTAAATAAAAAAATACATTTTAACCTTTTCATACTAATCCCCATTCTTTTTCTTTTAGTATATAATATTTTTACAATTATTTCAATAAACAAATTTTTTCAAACTTTTTAAGCAAAAACACGCATCAAAAATACAAATTTCTATACACTCTTGACAAATATAGAAAAAAGTGTAAAATGATTACTTGTACCTCATTTATTACAAATGTGTTACATATATTTATATTGTATTAAATTGTATGTACTTTTTGTAAAAAAGAAAGGAAGGAATTATTACATGATAAGAACAAAGAAAATCCAATGGTTCCTCGGAACATTACTAATGATAGTATTATTTACTGCAGCACCCACTCATGTTCTTGCCGGACAGACTCCGGGAATTATAGACGGTGCAGATGAAACCAGTATCAGGGGCTGGGCATGGAACAGCTCCGATCCATCTTCCTCCGAAGAGGTTAAAGTCACCATTACCAGTCAGACAACCGGAGCTGTTGTAGGTGAGCTGACCGCTTCTGCTTCGAAATACAGAAAGGACTTAGCTGATCAGGGCACGGGCACAGGAAATTACGGCTTTGAAGTATCTGTGCCCTGGAGCAGCTACGGCGACGGCTCCTATCTTGTAGAAGCCTATGCCGGCGGTCAGAAGCTTTCCGGTTCCAGAGTATACGGCGTGGGTTCCTTCGCTTCTGCAACAGGACTTCGTTCCCTTGGGATTTTCAGAACCACCGCCTACTGCCCCTGCAGAAGTTGTTCAGGAAGATGGGGAGGACGCACCAGCACAGGTACGGTCGCAACAGCAGGACATACCATTTCCGTTGACCCCAGAGTGATTCCTTATGGAAGCCGTCTCATGATCGGCGGTGTGATTTATACGGCGGAGGACTGCGGAGGCGGTGTAAAAGGCAATCATATCGATATCTTTTTCAATACACATGGTGAAACCCGGGTTTATGGAACCAGAAATATGGAGGTTTTTCTGGTTCAGTAACAAAATCCCTGATGACGGTACAAAAAAGGCTGCAAAGAGAGAATGAGTTCCTACTCTCCTTGCAGCCCCTGCTGTTACATCAAAAACTGGCTCATAACGTAATTACTGATATCAATTCCCCGTTCCGTCAGCCGGTAGAATCCTTCTTTCATTTCCAGCAATCCTTCCCGCTCCAGTTTATCAAGAACAGGTCCATACAC
>JAEWPQ010000108.1 GCA_023460575.1 Bacillota bacterium | reverse complement strand
ATTCCTCGCCGTAGAAAGCCGAACTATAAAAAAGGAACTCCCAATAAGCTTTTTCCTAATCTTCTGAATCAGAATTTCGTCGTCAATGAGCCAAATCGCGTCTGGTGCACAGACTTTACATATCTTTATCTTACAAACGGAACTGTCCGCTACAACTGCAAAATCATAGACCTTTATGACAGAAGCGTTGTTGCTAGCGAAAATGGTAAATTCATAACCAGCGACCTTGCAATGAGAACGCTTGATAAAGCTATCCATGCTCAGCACTGCGATGCTTCGCAACTGATCTTTCACTCAGATTAGGGCGTCTAATTCACCTCCATTGATTTCACGAATTTCTGTGAGATGCGGGGAATTACACAAAGTATGAGTCGTGCCGGAACTTCATATGATAATGCTCCGATGGAACGTTATTACAATACTTTGAAAGCTGAGCTGATTTATCAATACAACTTTCAGACAGATAAGGATCTTGATGATGCAGTTAATCAGTTTGCATACAGTTGGTACAATCAAATCCGTCCGCATTCATACAACGGATATTTAACACTGACTGAAAAGAGATATGGCGCTTGGGTGATTTAGGCAGTGGTGTTACAAAAATGCTTGACCACTACAGTTATTACAGCAAATCATCTGAATACATATAGCGATATTTGTAATTATTTATTAAAAAAGGGTCTAAACATAGACAAGGTTTTCTCTTCTTTTGCCATAATGAAAGGCCTCCTATGATTGATGTTTTATCATAGAAAACCTTTAAAAATTATTTACAGAAAATCTTTCACAGACTCTCGGAATATTCAATCAAAAGGAGAAATGTAATCACATATGTTATTTTGATTATCATAATTTAATAAAAAATCGGGCCAGCCATTATACTTACAAATATCATCCATATTAATTCTATATAAATATTTATCTCTCAATTTTAATAACAAGGATAATTCATCAAAATCATTTTCGTCCATTTCTCCCCAATTATATGGTTCATATATTAAATCAGGAATTTCTTTATAAAATTTATTTAGGTTATAAGCATCGACTAATTCTTTGTAATGAATTATTTTAGCTGATGTTTTAATAATATAGTTTTTAATTTTTTGCATATAAATATCGTCTGGAGCACTTTCAATAAAATTAACATAAGTAATTAATCCAAGAATCCTAGCCATGTCGGAATAATCTCCAGTAATAATTGACTTATGAATATTAGTTCGTATATTTTTCTTAAATTCTTTTTTTGCTTTCAATATATTACCAGTAATATTCTCCGCATCAACAATTGTTATACCCGTTATTTGTTTTCTATTAGATGGTGTATGAAAATGTGTCTTTTTATCATTAATAACATACCCTTCATCATTTATTATTTTTATAATAATAGGGTGAATTTTATGTAATAAATCTTTATTGTCACATGAAAAATACATATCATCAGCATATCTAGTAAACCGGACAGCTCTTTTTTCACAAAGACCTATTAATCTGTAATCTAGTGATCTGCATACTAAATTAGATAGTGCAGGTGAACATACTCCACCTTGAGGTAATTCATTATTTAATGTGCAAAGATTTGTTAAAATAGTAGAGGATAAATCATTATATCCTAAATCACGAAAGACAGTAAATATTTTATCAGCTTTTATACTTGGGAAGAAATCTTTTAAATCTATAGATAATCCATACAAAGTACCAATATGATATTTTGCATTTGCTTTACATCCATAATTATTTCCTGCTCTAAATGCCATTGCTCTTTGAGAGGGTTGAACTTTATCTAAAATATTTTTTAATATCCATTTCTGAACAATATAAAGAGTATATGATGGAGAGTATACTTTCCTTGGAGTCTTATCTTTCTTTAATATTTCATGAGATTTATAATAGGATTCAGTTTGCATTGATAAGCAATATAGTAATCTTGTACTTAACCTTATATGCTTAGATAAGTCATGGATATTATCTATTTTAGGAAACCCTAAAGAGTTGATAATAATAGAATTATTTTTAACAATCATAAATAGGTCGCTCCTTTACCATAAGTTTTTCGTTAGATTGAGTGCAAGGTTTCACTTTTGTGGAAGGTTGCACTCAATATAAGGAATCATATCCGATTGCGTACCAAAGAAAACAAACCATTTTCCATAACATAATAATGAATCTACTATGTAATAACTAAATGAACGACCTATTTAATTGTTCTCTTAGTATACCACATCGTATTTCATCATGCAACTTTGTTTTGTTATAGGCAATTGATTTACTTAATACATATTTGATACTATGATATCCTCTTTCTGAAAGAAAGAATTATTAAAGAAAAACCTCAAGAACAGATATTGCAATTATTATATATTTTCATTTTAACTCAAGACAATTTACAGTACTTAAATATCATAGATTTGTCTACGGTTGAAAAACTCATTTTTAAGTAATAACCGCTGTTCAGATGTGAGCAGCGGTTATTGTTAAATATATCATAAAATTTTCCGGGTAGAGCATGTTATTTCGTTTCCCTTAGCCTAACTATATTGGCGGCACTGCGGCGGCG
>JAEWPQ010000107.1 GCA_023460575.1 Bacillota bacterium | reverse complement strand
CAGGAAAGGATGGATGTATGGCGACAGGCAGAATGAATCAGCTGGTAGTGATGGTCAATTTGTGCAGCAGCGTAGTGGAAGGGATCGAACATCTGATTACTTCTCAGGGAAATGACCGGCTGAAAGAAGATGCTGTTTCCGGACTTCTTACTCTGGAAGAAAACTTAAAGGTACTTCAGGCGGACAAGACTGTAATCCATGAGACAAGATGGATGGCTGAAGTCATAAAAAACTGGTTGTTTGTCTATGACAGGGAGTTCCGGGACCGTCTGTACCGCTGGTATTTTACGGCTCTGAAAGAGCTTAGAAATTTAATGTTTGCAGAGATTGAAATTTGTCCCGTCTGCTCCGGTAAAGGTGCGGTGCATTACGGAGCATCTCTTTACATGGAGGGGGATGAAACGGGGAAAGAGCTGCTAAAACCAGTTCGCATTCTTATGAAGTGCGGAGAATGCGGAAATTATTATCTGGCAAAGGAAGAACCCTGGATTATTAAAAGAAAAAAGAGAGCAGAACGCTCCCGGGTAAGATGTAACAGAATACTTGCTGATATTAAAGGATTGACATCTGATGATTCCATGCTGTTTATCGGCAGTCAAAACAGTCAATTATATAAAGAAGCGGTCAGTGCAGGTTATGAGGTCAGTTCTCTGATTGAGGCGGAGGCCATGAACTCAGATAAAATGGGCAGCTTTGGAGTGGTCATCATTGAACATCTTACGGACAGCCGGGATTTAAATGCGATTCTGGATAAGGCAGCTGACTGTCTGGCTGATGGAGGAATTCTCTGGTTTGACGCGCCGGATCTGGATAAATCAATGGATCTTCTGGAAAAGAAGGGGAATGTGCTGTGGCGGGAAGCTGCTTCGGAGGTTTATCTGACCAGAGAGGGAACTAAGAATCTGGCAAAGCTTTTCGGGCTGACTGTAAAGTCCTTAAAGAAGGTGGGAACCACCCGGGGGCGAATAGAGATCATTGCACAAAAAGCATAAAGAAAGAAGGAATGGAAATGGGTCATCTGACAGCCCGTGATGCGTACTTAAATTTAAGTGACCGCATTAACTGGTTTACACAAGGGGCGCCTGAGTCGGAGACGCTTTACAAAATTCTTCAGGTTTTGTATTCGGAGAAAGAAGCAAAGTGGGTGGCACTGCTGCCGGTACGGCCGTTTACGGTGAAAAAAGCAGCAAAAATCTGGGAGACTACGGAATTTAAGGCAGAACGGCTTTTGAATCACCTCTGTGAAAAAGCCCTTTTGGTGGATTCCTATCATAATGGAATCCGGAAGTTTGTCATGCCGCCTCCCATGGCAGGTTTTATTGAATTTGCCCTGATGAGG
The DNA here is from genome assembly GCA_023460575.1 of Bacillota bacterium. Taxonomy (GTDB): domain Bacteria; phylum Bacillota; class Clostridia; order Lachnospirales; family Lachnospiraceae; genus Lacrimispora. The sequence continues at coordinate 14,186 of JAEWPQ010000107.1, read as the reverse complement.
ACAAGAGGAGATATTGACCAGAAATACTTAGGTGAGCTTTACTATCAATACATGAACGTAGAAGAGGATTTCATTAAGGACTTATTCTTTGCTACGGAAACAAAACTTGGAAGAGTCTATGTTCAGGAACCTGTACTGATGACGGATAAAACCAACCATATCCTGGATTATGAACGGGCCTCACACATTGTGGAGGAAGCAGATTACATCGGTCTGGGGCTTTGCTACTGCCGCCATAAGATGTCGCATGCCGGCCATCCCTGTGAAATCAATGCACCCTGGGATGTATGCCTGACCTTTGACAATGTTGCCCGTTCCCTGGCAGAGCATGGGGATTATACCAGGCTGATTTCCAAAGAGGAAGCCATGGATGCGCTGGAACGGTCCTATGCCAGCAATCTGGTGCAGATCGGAGAAAATGTGAGGGAGCATCCGGCATTTATCTGCAACTGCTGCGGATGCTGCTGTGAAGCGCTTCAGGCAGCCAGAAAGTTCAGTCCCATGCATCCGGTTGCCACGACCAATTACATTCCCCGCATATCGGAAGAGTCTTGTGTGGGATGCGGGAAATGCGAGAAGGTATGTCCCATTCTTGCCATTTCCATGGAAAACAGTGAAACCGGAAAGAGAAAGGCAGTGGTGGATGAAGAAATCTGTCTTGGCTGCGGCGTATGCGCAAGAAACTGCAGTGTGAAAGCGATAAAACTGGAACGGAGGCCAAAGCAGATCATCACTCCGGTAAACAGCACCCACCGTTTTGTGCTGCAGGCCATTGAAAAGGGAACCTTACAGAATCTTATTTTTGATAATCAGGCATTTGCCAGTCACCGTGCAATGGCAGCATTATTTGAGACCATTTTAAAGCTGCCTCCGGTGAAGCAGGCATTGGCAAGTAAGCAGCTGAAATCCATATATTTAGACAGGCTTTTGTCTCTTTATAAGAGAAAACCAGTGGAAGCAGGTCCAAAGGGAAGTGAGGGCCTTTCTTAATCAAAACGAAGAAAGGGGATGCAGTAACGTGTTTGACAAATTGACAGAGAATGATATTGACAAAATGAAGCAGGAAATTGAATACCGGAAGCTGGTTGTTCGAAAAGAAGCCCTGGAAGCAGTTAAGGAAGCGCGAGCTCATGGAGATCTAAGTGAAAACTTCGAATACCATGCGGCTAAAAAGGATAAGAACCAGAATGAAAGCAGAATTCGTTATCTGGAGAAAATGATAAAGACTGCCCAGATTATTTCTGACGATTCCAAAGAAGATGAAATCGGGCTTTATAATACCGTGGATTTGTATTTTGAGGATGATGATGAGTTGGAGACCTATAAACTGGTAACAACCGTTCGTGGAAATTCCATGAAAGGCCTGATAAGCTCCGAATCGCCGTTAGGCAGTGCTATTCTGGGTCATAAAGTGGGAGACCGGATCTATGTTAAGGTGAATGAAAAAGCTGGTTATTATGTAGTGGTGAAACGTCTGGAAAATACAACGGATGATGGAAGTGACCAGCTGAGAAGTTACTGATCCGGGAAGGGTAATCAGATGAAAGATATGACAAAAGGCAATATTTCCTCGCAGCTGATCCGTTTCTCCATTCCTCTGGTTCTGGGTAATTTATTTCAGCTTACTTACAATGCGGTGGACTCCATTATTGTGGGGCGTTTTGCAGGAGAAGATGCTCTGGCGGCAGTGGGGACTGCAAACCCCGTTATGAACATTGTAATTTTAGGAATTACAGGAATCTGTATCGGGGCATCGGTGCTGATGAGTGAATTCTTCGGAGCAGGCGATGAAAAAAGATTAAAGGAGGAGGTCTCAACGGTACTTCTCTCTGGGTGCTTCTTTTCCTTTATAGTTGCTGCGCTGGGATTTGTTTTTTCCAGGGGCATCTTAAGGCTGCTCCGGGTTCCGGACCAGATTTTAGAGGATGCAGCCATGTATCTGCGGATTATTTTTTTGGGAATGCCTTTTACATTTTTCTATAATGCAGTGGCATCTGCACTGAGGAGCGTTGGAGATTCAAAAACTCCGGTACGGTTCCTGGCGGGGGCTTCTGTGTTAAACGGACTGCTTGATGTGGTTTTTGTGGCATGGTTTCATATGGATGTGATAGGAGCTGCTCTTGCCACGGATATTGCAGAGGCAGTATCTGCGGGACTTTGTATTCTTTACATATATAAAAGGGTTCCCCTTCTCAGTGTGGGCAGGAAGGAAATGCGGCTGGACCGGGATCTTTTAAATCTGACTTTGAGACAGGGAGCCATTACAGCGCTGCAGCAGTCCTGTCAGCCAATCGGTAAGCTGCTGATTCAGGGAATGATTAATCCCCTTGGTGTCAGCACCATTGCAGCGTTTAATGCAGTAAACAGGGTGGATGATTTTGCATTTACGCCGGAGCAGAGCATTTCCAGCGGGATCATGACCTTTGTGGCCCAGAACAGGGGAGCTAAAAACAGCGGCCGCATAAAGAGGGGATTTCACACAGGACTTATGATTGAGGCAGGATACTGGGTTTTCATCTGCATATTAATTCTCGTTATAAAAGAGCCTGTAATGAAGCTGTTCGTATCTGGGAACGATACGGGAATGGTGGAAATTGGAGTGAAATATCTGGGGCTGATGGCTTTTTTCTACCTCATGCCTGCATTTACCAATGGAATCCAGGGGTTCTTCAGGGGAATGGGAAATATGTCCATTACACTGATTTCCACCCTGATCCAGATCTCTGTGCGGGTGGTATTCGTGTCACTTCTCGTTCCTGTAATGGGACTGAAGGGGGTTGCGTATGCCAGCCTGATTGGTTGGGCCTGCATGCTTTTTGCAGAGGTACCTTATTATTTTTGGTTTAAGAAAAGAAATGAATTACTACAGGAGAGAGACAGATGATAAAAAATATTGTATTTGACATGGGAAAAGTATTAGTTGATTACGAAGGCCACAAGGTGGGCACCGTTTTTATGGAAGATGAAGCGGAACGAAAAGAAGTCTGTACATCGGTCTTTGATTCCCAGGAATGGCTGCTGCTTGATATGGGGCTGATTTCAGAGGAGGATGCATTAAAGAGAATGCAGTCCCGTCTGTCCACAGATCATGCAAAGGATATGGCAGAGCTTTGTCTGAAGCACTGGCATGAATATAATATGCATCCGGTAAAAGAAATGGGTGAACTTGTGAGAGAGTTAAAAGAACAGGGTTATGGAATTTACCTCTGTTCCAACGCCTCCCTCCGTCTGTTGACCTATACGTCTGTCATTCCGGGAATTGAATATTTTGACGGAGTTCTCTTTTCTGCAGAAGTGAAGTGCATGAAGCCTCAAAAGGAGATGTACGGTCATCTCTTTGAACGGTTTCACCTAAAACCGGAGGAATGCTTTTTTATTGATGACCTGCCGATGAATGTGGAAGGGGCAAGGGAATGCGGTATGGAAGGATACTGCTTTGCTGACCGGGATATAGAGGGTCTTAAGGATTGTCTGAAAAAAATAAAATAAGCACAGATAAAAGCAAAAAAGATCAGGAGCCAAAACTGCCTGATCTTTTTTGCGCGTAATTTTTTTGTCATAAAACCAGGAAAAATCGACTAATTTAAGCCGAAAGTTACATTCAGAGCGTTATTTATTACATGGTACGTGTTTTTGTGACAAAATAAGCTATAATAAATGGGAATATGAGAGTTTTAAATCTTGCTATAAACTGCGATAGGAAATATGGGTGGAGATTCCTGGAGACAATTAAAAAACAGGGAGGTGAACAAAAAGAAAATTTGCTATTAAAGAAGGGAAGTATGAAACAGTCTTGTGGACATCAAGGCCAAAGCAGATTTGTACATGATTTTTAACAATAGGAACTCTTTTAGAACTGCGAAGTCCGCCAGAGTTCCTGCAATAAATTAATAAAAGAAAAACAGCTCAAGCCAGCATTTTTATCATGCATTGTGCCTGAGCGAAGCGAAAGGAATGGATTTAAGTATGGAAATGAGAAAAATCAAAAAGAGAATAGGCGCTTTATGTTTGGCATTAGGAATTGCAGCAAGTACTTTGTTTACACCAGTTACTGCTTTGGCAGCAACAGGTGGTTATAATGAATCACAGCTGGATGGAAAGTTAGATACATTTCATCAGGGAAGTATCGGTGATTGTGGAGCAGTTTCAGCCATACAGGCATTGGACAACAGCAAATATGGCAGAAAAATTTTCAGAAAAATGATTACGGATAATTATAATGGCACCTACACCCTTAATTTCGGCGGTGGAAAAGTAACAGTCACTGAGGATGATGTTTATAATGCATACATAGAAGGTGACCTTGATGCCAGAGTGATTGAGGCCGGTTTACAAAAGGCCATGAATGTTTATAATGGTTGTTTTGCCTGTGATGTTTTTACAAGAATGACAGGATTCAGACAAAGAACATACAGGTCCTCAAATAAAACTGAAATCATGAACACAATGGCTGCAAAATGCCAGAACGGAGAGGGAATTACAGCAGCCTGCGATTTTAATATAGCAGATCCGAGCAAAGGAATTATCGGAGATGGAGGTCATTCCTATTCCATAAAGAGTGTAAATAAAAACACGGTCGTAGTAATAAATCCGTGGGATACTTCTGTTTTAATCAGTATGCCCAGAAGTCAGTTTGAAAGATCCATTCGGTATATGACGTATGTAGACGATGCGGCAAAGAATGTTGTAGTTTATTGGGAATAAACCAGAATGAAATGATTGATATTTTTAAGTGAGAGTTTTTTATTATAACAATTTCTTTAGATTAAGGACAGCCAAACAACTGAGTCTGGCTGTCTTCTTTGTTGATCTTTCCCGTATTTTGTCATAAAGGTGTTATGATCCAGAAGCCATTTTATAAATTTCCAGAACATCCTGCCAATACAGCTTTTTCAACCCGCCTAACGGATGTTCCACGCCATAGGCCTCTCCGGTTGATTTTTTAGCCATCAGCTCTAAATTGGTGCTGTCGATTCCCAGTTCCTCAAGGGTTGTGGGAAGCCCCATTTTTACAAAGAACCCGGACAGACGATTGATTCCCTCCAGAACAATGGCATCAGGATCCCGGAAGCTTCCTTCCACACCCATGACATTAACAGCAAACTGTACAAACATGTTTATATTGGTTTTGTAGACATATTTCATCCATGCAGGTGTGAGAACAGCCAGTCCTGCTCCGTGAGCCACATCGTAGATGGCACTCAGCTCATGCTCCATTCCATGGCAGGCCCAGTCCTGTCTTCGGCCAAGTCCCAGTAAATCGTTGTGGGCAATGGTGCCTCCCAGTCCCACCTGGCACCAGGCATCGTAGTTTTTCGGATCTTGGGAAACCAGAAGTGCGTGTTTCATAATTGATTTCAGAGTGGTTTCGCAAAGACCGTCTGTTAAATCCGTATGCAGGGTATTGGTGAAATAACGCTCGAATATATGGCTCATCATGTCTGCCACACCGTTGGCAATCTGGTTTTTTGGAAGAGTGAAGAAAAATTCCGGATTCATGACGCTTAAAACCGGACGGACCAGATCGCTTCCATATCCCAGCTTCATCTGTTTTTCTTCATTGGTAATGACTGTACTGTTGCTGGATTCGCTGCCGGCAGCCGGAATGGTTAAAATCGTAGCAACCGGAAGTGCAGCAGTAATTGCCTTTCCCTGTTCATAAACATCCCAGACATCACCTTCATAGCAGACTCCAATGGCGATGGCTTTTGCAGAGTCAATGACACTGCCGCCGCCAACTGCCAGAATTAAGTCAACGCCCTGGTCTTTGCATATTTTTATGCCTTCATAAACCAGTGACAGGCGGGGATTGGGTACAACCCCTCCCAGTTCTGCAAATTCAATTCCGTTTTCCTTTAAAGACTGAACGACGGTATCATACAGACCGTTCTTTTTGATTCTGTCTCCGCTGTAATGCAAAAGGACTTTTTTGGCATAAGGAGCCAGAAGACTTCCGATTTCCTTATGAGAGTCTTTTCCAAAGCAGATGCGTGTGGGAATGTGAAAATTAAAATTTAACATGGTAATACCCCTTTCTTCTATACATTATTTAAAAATCTGTGGTGTCCGGATTGGTGGAATAACCGCAGCATCCATCTAAGCCGGCTATGATGGATACATCTTCGGAGGTAAGCTCAAAATCAAACACATGGGCATTTTCCTCAATACGCTCCTTTGTGACGGACTTGGGTAAAGGAAGAAAGCCCATCTGTAAGCTCCATCTGACACAGATCTGTGCAATGGATTTTCCGTATTTCTCTGACAGCGCAATCATTTCCGGAACCTGGAAGATTTTGCCGGAACCAAGAGGGCTGTAGGCTTCTGCCAGTATATTCTGTTCCCTTAAGTAAGAAACCAGTTCATCCTGGGTTTCGCCCGGGCAGAGCCTGATCTGGTTTACCATGGGAGCAATTTTTGCTGTTTTCTTAAGCTCTTCCAGGTGATGACGGCGAAAATTGCTGACACCGATGGAACGGATGCGTCCTGCCTCATAAAGCTCTTCAAATGCTTTCCAGGTACCTGCGTTAGCCTCCTGCCAGTTGGAACGGGTCTTTATGGGATTGGGCCAGTGGATTAAGTACAAGTCTAAGTAATCCAGATTTAAGTTTTTCATGGTTGCCTCAAAGGCGTTTAATGTTTCCTCATATCCATGCTCTCCGTTTTGAAGCTTGCTGGTAACAAAGATTTCTTCTCTCGGAATGCCGCTTTCCTTTATGCCGATTCCAACGCTTTCCTCATTGTAATAAAGTGCGGCAGTATCGATATGACGGTAGCCTGTGTCAAGGGCCTGTTTCACTGCGTTAACCGCCGTTTCACCATTCTGCGCTTTCCAGGTGCCAAAGCCAATGCAGGGAATTTTGACACCGTTAGAAAGTATATAGCTGTCTGATAAAGATTTCATTCAGGTTCCTCCTTATTGATTTTGCTTGATCACCGGATCAAACTATTGTATAGTTAGTATTGTAAACCTTAACGTTAACTTTAAGTCAAGAGACAGATTGGAAAATCTGCCGGAACAGGATAAAAATGAATTATACGATAAAACAGGTATCAGAAAAGACAAACTTAAAGCCCCACGTTCTTCGGTATTATGAACGGGAAGGGCTTCTTCCATTCGTGGACAGGAGTGAAAGCGGAATCCGCCGTTATTCGGAGGAGGACTTGGAGTGGCTTTCTTTAATCTGCTGTCTGAAGAATACAGGAATGGCTATCAAACAGATCCGGGAATTTGTGGAACTGAGCTTACAGGGAAAAGAGACATTAAAAGAACGCTGTTCCATGCTGGAAACCCATAAAAAGGATGTGGAGGACCAGATCGCCGGAATGCAGAAATACTTATGTAAAGTGGACCATAAGATAAAGTATTTTACTGACCAGTACGAGAAATATTTAGCTGGAAGCAGTGAGAATGGAGCAGTCAGCCATGTACCGGATTAAGATTACCGATATGGACCTGGGGCAGATTGCGAAGTCCGGGCAATGCTTCCGCATGAAAGAGCTGGAACAGGGTGTCTGGTCTGTCACAGCCGGGGCAGAATACATAGAAGCAGTGAGGGAAGAGGGAGAATTCCTTTTTTCCTGTGAAGAGGAAGCGTTTCAAACGATATGGTCTCATTATCTTGACCTGGAAGTGGATTATGCCGGATATAAAAAACGGGTGCCATCGGAGGATTCTTACTTGAGGGAGGCCATCAGGTGCGGCTGGGGAGTAAGAATTTTACGCCAGGATTTATGGGAGATGCTGGTCACATTTATAATATCCCAGAATAACAATATCCCCCGGATTAAGGGCAGTGTAAAAGAACTCTGCCAGAGATTCGGAATGGAGAAGACGGGAAAAGGCCTGGTGCTGTCTTCTGACGGAACGTGGGAAGAGGTTTTTAAAAGCTATATGACTTTTCCTTCACCGGAGTCCATTGCGTCGGCAGGTCTTAGCGGTCTTTCTGGCCTGGGGCTGGGATACCGGGATAAGTATATTCTTTCCATTGCGGAGGGCTGCAGCGGGCCGGAGGGAAAGAAGTGGCTTGCCGGTTTAAAGGAAGCGGATTATGAAAGTGCTCACGCTGCGCTGCTTAAGCAGCTGGGAATCGGGAAGAAGGTAGCGGATTGTGTCTGCCTTTTTGGACTCCACCACGTGGGAGCGTTCCCTGTGGATACTCATGTAAAGCAGATCCTTACCACATATTATCCGGACGGCTTTCCGCTTAAGAGGTATGAGGGCTGTGCAGGTATTTTGCAGCAATATATGTTTTACCACAAAATCAACCGGTTAGCGGCTGAATAAATCTTCTGATTATAACTGGCAGTCTGGGGCGCAGGATGTCCCAGACTGCTCCTGTCTTTTCTCCTGTCGAAATAATTCATACTTTTATCACACAATAAACAAAGTTAAATCACACAATTTTCACAATTCCCTTTTACCCTAAGTAAGGACACGATTATGTGAAAAAGAACAGGAGGAGAGAGAGTTGATTGAAGTCAAAAACCTGGTAAAAGATTACGGCGGGCATCTGGCTGTGGATCATTTAAACTTTACCATTGAGGATGGCAGGATCTATGGTTTCCTGGGACCCAATGGAGCAGGAAAGTCCACCACAATGAATATTATAACTGGTTACATAGGTGCTACCGAAGGGGATGTGTGGATTAATGGTCATAACATTTTAGAGGATCCGGAGGAAGCCAAAAGGTGTATTGGATATCTGCCGGAGCTACCGCCTCTTTATGTGGATATGACGGTCAGGGAGCAGCTTGATTTTGCAGCGGAATTAAAGAAAATACCGAAAAAGGACAGGGAAGAGGAAGTCCTTAAGGTGATGAACTTAGCAAAGCTTACAGATGTAAGCGGACGCCTGATCCGTAACCTCTCCAAGGGCTACAGACAGAGAGTAGGGCTTGCCCAGGCAGTACTGGGATTCCCGCCGGTGATTATTTTAGATGAACCCACTGTGGGACTTGATCCAAAGCAGATCATTGAGATTCGTGATACCATAAGAGAACTGGGAAAAAACCATACCGTTATTTTAAGCTCTCACATTCTATCAGAAGTCAGTGCAGTCTGTGACCATGTGCTGATTATAGACCGGGGACGTCTGATTGCCAGCGATACACCGGAAAACTTAGAGCGCCAGATGGCAGATGCTTCCGGAATGGAGCTTCTGGTGAAAGGTGAGGAGGAAGAAATCCGTGAGATTCTTGACACGATCCCACAGACAGCAGACGTGAGCATTAAGGAGAGCGGCGAAGAGCCGGTGAAAAAGGTGACCTTCCGTATGACCGGTACAGGGGAAGGCGGAGCAGATATCAGGGAAATCATCTTCTTTGCGTTTGCAGATAACAGAATCCCCATTCTTTCCATGCATGCAAATAAGGCATCATTGGAAGAAGTATTCTTAGAGCTGACTGCAGATGCCGAGTCCGGAGATATGGGAATAGAAACCCAGGAAGAGGAGGAAATATAATGGCTGCTATTTATAGAAGAGAGCTGAAATCTTACTTCCAGTCCATGACCGGGTATGTTTTCATTGCCTTTATGGTACTGTTCATCGGCATATACTTCATGGCGTACAACATGATGAGCGGGTATCCATATTTTTCCTATACCTTATCGGGAATGGTGACAATTATCATGATCGGCATACCGGTTCTTACCATGAGAAGCTTTGCTGATGACAGAAAGACAAAGACCGATCAGCTGCTGTTAACATCTCCGGTTTCTGTAGGGAAAATAGTTGTTGGAAAATATCTTTCCATGGTTACCGTATTCGCAGTCCCGGTTTTGTTATCCTGCCTTTGTCCGCTGATTATTAAGATAAACGGAACTGCCCATTTAATAGCAGATTATGCAGCAATTCTGGCATTTTTCTTACTGGGCTGTGTTTATATTGCCATAGGAATGTTTATATCTTCCCTGACAGAGAGTCAGATCATTGCGGCAGTAGGCACCTTTGGAATCATTCTGCTGCTGATTTTGTGGCCCAATCTTGTGGGATTTTTACCTACAACGGCGCTGGGGTCTCTGATTGGTTTTTTCCTTCTCTGGTCTTTTGCCGTATTAATTGTCAACCGTATCACCAGCCACAACGGGCTTGCGGTGATTCTGGAGGCAGTTGGAATTATTGTTATGGCTGGACTATACTTAATCAAAAAAGGGCTGTTTGACCGGGCGCTGACCAGTGTTATGGAGAAGGTAGCAATCACCGGCGTATTCCAGAACTTTGCTAACCGTTATATCTTTGATGCAGGCGGTCTGGTTTCCTATATCAGCATTATATTCCTGTTGGTATTCTTGACTGTGCAGTCCATAGAGAAACGCAGATGGAGTTAGGAGGATGGAAATGACCAGAAAATTAAAAAAAGGCGGCTATACGGCAATTCTTTCTGTGATTGTTATTGCTGCTGTTATTATACTCAATATGATTGTGGGACGTCTTCCGGAAAAGGTGCGGCAATGGGATATGAGCAGCAGCCAGATCTACACCCTGGGAGGGACCACCAGTGACCTGTTGAAAGCACTTGATAAGGATGTGACGATCTACGTGGTGGGAGATCCGGCAAACGTGGATAAACGGATCACAAGCTTTGTAAAACGTTACGGAGATCTATCCAGTCATATCAAAGTAGAGACGGTGGATTCCGTGCTTCACCCGGAGCAGGTTAAAAAACTGAATGCGGCAGACAGTACACTGTTTGTAAGCTGCGAAGCCACAAATAAAACCCAGTCCATTCCATTTAACGATATCATTAAAATGGATGAATCCTCTTATTACTATTACGGACAGGGAAAAGAAACCGAGTTTGACGGTGAGGGCCAGCTGACAGGAGCCATTTCCCATGTGACCAGTGATGTTTCCAAAACCATCTATGTCACAGAGGGACACGGAGAGGCTGCGTTTGGAAAAACCGTAACTGATATGCTGGGCAAATCCAATTTGACGGTTACCAGCATTAACCTCTTAAAAGACGGAAAGATTCCTGAGGATTGTGAACTTCTTCTTATAAATGCTCCCGCTTCTGATCTTGCAAATGATGAGAAGAACATGGTTTCTGATTATTTAGACAAAGGGGGACACGTATTAATATTTGCCGGATATTCTGAGAAAGAGCGTCCTAACCTGACTTCTATTATCAGTGCATATGGCCTGAACTTAGAAAATGGAATGGCTGCAGATACCAAGAACTTTTATCAGAATAATCCTTACTACATTTTCCCAACCATTGAGTCCGGAAGTGAAGTGACAAACGGTGTGGATATAAAGAGCACGGCACTGGTTCTCCAGTCAGGTGCATTGACCCAGATTCAAGATCTCCCGGAGGGAATTAGTGTAACCCCGTTTTTGCAGACCAGTGACGGAGGAATGCTTGTTACTCCGGATTCCCAGAAGAATGGAACCTACATTCTGGGAGCTGTTTCAGAAAAGAAACTGGATACGGGTTCTGCCCGACTGACCGTTTTTTCCACGCCCTCACTCATTGATGAAAGCTTAAATACCAGCTTCACCAATTTAAGCAATTTAACCCTGTTTATGAATGCAGTAACCTCCAACTTTAATGACGTTGCCAATGTTTCCATTCCTTCCAAGAGTCTTGAAGTGACCTACAATACGGTGACACATGGCGGCATGTGGGGAATCCTGTTTATCTTTATCATTCCTGCCGCAGCCCTTTGCTGTGGACTCATGATCTGGTTAAAGCGCAGGCGTCTGTAGAAGGAGGCATGATTATGAAGAAAAAAAACGGCCTGATATATGGAGCTGCCGCGCTGGCAGTGCTCTGTGCAGTGTATGTGGGAGTGGGGCAGTATATGGACCGCTCCCAGAAAACGGCTGAAAATAAAGAGGAGGCTTCCAAGGTCTTTATGACCGACATTTCCGATGTTTTGTCAGTTTCTTACGATCGGGACGGGAAGGAACTTTCCTTCACAAAAAAAGACGGTAAATGGATCTATGACCAGGATGATAAATTCCCTGTGAAACAGGAAAAGATGGATGGCATTGCCTCCACTGTCTCTAAGCTGGAGGCAGTCAGAAAACTGGAGGGAGGCGACGGATTTGGCGCATATGGACTGGATCAGCCGATCCGTACTGTTACAGTAACCGCTGCAGACAATAAAAAGTCAGTGATTCTTCTTGGTAATGCAACGGAGGACGGAGATTACTATGCTGCGGTCCAGGGAGAGGATACCCCTTATCTCATCAGCTCTTCCCTGTTTACGGAGACAGACAGCGGTCTTGATGACTTTATGGCTCTGGAAGAATTTCCAGCTGCTGCAGGAACCGATGTCACAAGCATTACTGTGACGAAGGGAGATAGCAGCAAATATTTTATTAAGAAAAAGCTGGATGATGAGAAAGGAACCATTGAATGGTATAAGGACTCTGCGGACTCCCAGGAGAATAAGGTGGAGGATAATTCACCTCTGAATGTACTGGCTGATTCTCTTACCAGCCTGAAGGTAAAGAGCTGTCCAAATTATAACGTAGATGATTCCGAGTTAAAGGATTATGGCCTTGATCAGCCTTCTGCGGTTATTACCTATACTTATAATAAGAATGGAAAGGATGAAGCATTTACCCTGTCTGTAGGTAACCTGAACGAGGACTCAAGCTGTTATTATACACGGACAGATAATTCTTCCTTTGTTAATGAGATAGAAAAGGCATCGATTGATAAATGCCTGACTGTCAATGGGGAAATAAGTAAATAAATGGATAAGTAAATACTAAAAAAGCAGTTCAGGATGAGTGATTCCGGAACTGCTTTTTTTTCTTTCATAACTGTCAATTATGGTATCAATTCCTTTCTCATATATGTTTTCCAGTAAAAATATTTTATTTTAGTTGAAAAATCCTGACAAATGTTCTATTATGAGAAGAAATATATCAGCAGATTACAGTGACACAGAGGGAGAGTACAAATGAATTATAACATTGCAGTAATCCCTGGCGACGGGATAGGGCCTGAAATCATTGGAGAGGCTAGAAAGATATTAGATAAGGTTGGTACGGTTTATCACCACCTGTTTGAGTATACAGAAGTCTTAATGGGAGGGATATCCATTGATACCTACGGCGTCCCATTAACGGACGAAGCACTTAAAACAGCAAAAAAAAGCGACTCCGTTCTCCTTGGTGCAGTCGGGGGGAATGTAGGAAATTCAAAATGGTACGATGTGGCACCGAATCTGAGACCTGAAGCGGGGCTGTTGTCCATCCGTAAAGGTCTTAATTTATTTGCTAATATCCGTCCCGCCTATCTTTATAAAGAACTGGCTGATGCATGTCCTTTAAAAAAAGAGATTATCGGAGACGGCTTTGATATGATCATCATGCGGGAACTCACCGGCGGACTCTATTTTGGAGACCGTTACACAAAAGAGGTGGACGGTGTGATGACTGCAGTGGATACGCTTACCTACAATGAGAATGAGATCCGCAGAATCGCTATAAAAGCGTTTGATATTGCCATGAAGCGGAAAAAGCAGGTCATCAGTGTAGATAAGGCCAATGTGCTGGACTCTTCAAGACTTTGGAGAAAAGTGGTGGAAGAGGTGGCGCAGGACTATCCGGAAGTGAAGCTAAGCCATATGCTGGTAGACAACTGTGCCATGCAGCTGGTGATGAATCCAGGACAGTTTGACGTGATTCTGACCGAGAACATGTTCGGCGACATATTATCTGATGAAGCCAGTATGATTACAGGATCCATCGGAATGCTTTCCTCAGCCAGCATGAATGAAAGCAAATTCGGCATGTATGAACCAAGCCACGGTTCTGCTCCTGATATAGCAGGAAAAAATATTGCAAATCCCATCGCAACCATTCTTTCAGCAGCCATGATGCTTCGGTATTCCTTTGATTTAGATAAGGAAGCAGCAGCGGTGGAAGCAGCGGTGGAACAGGTGTTAAAAGAAGGATACCGGACCGGAGACATATACTCTGATGGATTTAAAAAAGTATCCACAACAGAAATGGGTGATTTAATCGCAGAACGGATTATTTAGCCCATTGGCCACACAACAATTTAAAACATGAAAATCGCCGGAAGCGGATAAAACATTTGATTTTATACGCTCCCGGATTTCCATATAATCAGAAAGTTATGAAAAAAGAAAAGGAGTGTGCAGCAGATGAAAAGTGATTCAGTTAAAAAAGGTATGCAGCAGGCACCTCATCGTTCCCTTTTTA
>JAEWPQ010000106.1 GCA_023460575.1 Bacillota bacterium | reverse complement strand
GGGAAGGTCGCTGCCCTCTAAAAATTCCACATCTACTACAGGTCCTAAGACCTGAACAATTTTGCCTTTATTCATAATCTGTTACTCACAGTCGTGAGGACTCCTCCTCTCTCAATTTATGGAAAATACGATAAACTTAAGCCTTCTTTTGCTTCTTCTTCTGAGCCTTCGCTCCGCTGATTACCTCGGTTATCTCCTGGGTTATGGCCGCCTGCCGTACCCGGTTATAGGTAATTGCAAGACTATCAAGCATTTCCTGGGCACTTTTTGTAGCCGCCTGCATTGCCATCATTCTGGAGTTCTGCTCACTGGAATAAGATTCCACCAGTCCTCCATATATAAATCCCGCAACATAGTTAGGCACAATCGCGTCAATCACAGCCTGTGGAGATGGCTTCATAGTGATTTCCTCTAAATGAACATTTAAAGGAACACTCTGTCCCGGACGGTTCTTGGGAATAGGCAGAAGCTGCTGTATTTCCGCTTCCATTTTCATCGCATTGACCATTCTGGTGTAGATCATATACACTTCATCAAGTTTCCCTGACAGAAAATAATCAACGATTTTCTCTTCTATAATTCTTGCGCGGCTCATGTTGGGTTTCTGCACTGTATAGCGGAAATCCTGTTCCACCGGAATTCCTTTTTTGGAAAAATACTGCTGTCCCAGATCACCTACTACAAACAGGGTGGGATTTCCTCCCTTATCAATCTGTTCCTGAGCCAGCTTAAAAACGTTGTGATTATAAGCACCTGCAAGACCTTTATCTGCTGTTACTACGATATATCCGATTTTACGGTCCTCTTTTTTAATTTCCGGCCGGGTATCTAAATACGGGTCATCAATGTCGGGCGTATGCCTTATGATTCTGTCAATGGTTCTCTGCAGCCCGTAAAAATAAGGCTCCGTATCAGTCAGGGCTTTTCTGGACCTTTTTAACTTTGACGAGGAAATGGTATACATCGCATTGGTTATTTTCATGGTACTTTTAATGCTGTTCATCCTGCTTTGTATCTCTCTCGCATTTGCCATATCTTACACCCGTTTCTGTTTAAATTCTGCTACCCCATCGAGGATCTTCTGCTTCAGTTCATCAGACAATACCTTTGTTTCCTCAATCTCTTTGACAATTTCCGGATGAACGCTCTCAAAGAAATCAAGTAAATTTCTCTGAAACTCTTTCATTTTGGAAACTTCCACATCCAGCAAGAGACGGTTATTGGCTGTAATCAGGCTGATCACCTGTTCATGAAGGCTTAATGGATGGCATAAAGGCTGCTTTAACAGTTCCGTTAAACCTCTGCCGAACTGGATCTGCTCCTTGGTTGCCGCATCAAGATCAGAACTGAACTGGGTAAATACCTCCATCTCACGGCACTGGGCCAGATCGATACGAATGCTTCCTGCTGCTTTTTTCATGGCTTTTGTCTGAGCCGCACCGCCTACACGGGATACGGACAAACCAACGTTTACTGCAGGTCTCATACCGGAGAAAAAGAGATCACTCTCTAAAAAGATCTGTCCATCTGTAATAGAAATAACGTTTGTCGGAATATAGGCAGATACGTCTCCAGCCTGTGTCTCAATGATAGGAAGCGCTGTAATGGATCCGCCTCCCAGTTCCTCCTTTAAGCGGCTGGAACGTTCCAGAAGCCTTGAATGGAGATAGAAAACATCACCCGGGTATGCCTCACGTCCCGGAGAACGCTCCAGAAGCAGAGATAAAGCACGGTATGCAACCGCATGTTTGGAAAGATCATCATATACGATCAGCACGTCTTTGCCTTTATACATGAAATACTCAGCAAGCGCGGTTCCGGAGTAAGGTGCAATATACTGCAAAGGAGCCGGTTCACTGGCTGTGGAGGACACTACAACGGTGTAATCCATGGCTCCGTAATGAGTCAGGGTGTTTACAAGCCTGGCAACTGTTGATGCTTTCTGGCCGACTGCTACATATACACAGATGACATCTTTCCCTTTCTGGTTTAAGATGGCATCTACTGCAATCGAAGTTTTACCTGTCTGGCGGTCTCCGATAATTAACTCTCTCTGCCCACGTCCAATAGGAAACATGGAATCTATTGCAAGAATACCGGTTTCCATTGGAACAGATACACTCTTTCTGTCAATGATACCGGGGGCCTCATTTTCAATTGGCCGGAAATCATCAGAAGGAATCTCTCCTTTTCCATCAATAGGAGCTCCCAATGCATTCACTACTCTGCCGACAAACTGATCACCAACCGGGATTCCGGCTCGTCTCTTTGTCCTTGTAACCTTGCAGCCTTCCTTTATATCGCGGTCTGAGCCAAAGAGAATACAGCCGATATCTTCTCTTCTGATATCCTGAACCATTCCCTTGACACCGTTATCAAATATAACAATTTCGCCGTACATTGCATGGTCAATTCCGTAAACCGTCGCAATGCCGTCGCCTACGCTTAAGACAGTTCCCACTTCCTGGTCTCTGGCATGAGCGTCATAATCCTTAATTTCACTTCTCAATATAGAAATAATTTCATCTGAATTGATGGAAGCCACGTTTTTCACCTCCGCATTATATTTTGTTCTAATTGTCTCAGACGTCCCTTTAAACTCCAGTCAGTCTCCACATCTCCCACACGGAGCATGAAACCACCGATTAAACCCGGGTCTTCGATCATGCAGAGTCTTACTTCCTTTTTCTCATATTTCCTGCAAAGCATGGCCTTAATCTCACGGATCTGTTCTTCATCCGGTATCGTCACATAATAAAGCGATGCTTCTAAAATCCCCGCTTCCTTACATACCCTAGAACGCCACGCCTCAAATATTTCATCTGCAAGATCTATATCACGGCGATCTACCAGTACCTTTAAAAAGATTCTGACAGATTCGTCAAATACCCGCTCAACAATCCGGTGCTTGCTGGTTTTTGGAACCACAGGGCTGTTTAACACACGCTTAAGCTCCGGTACTGTTTTAAGCGCCAGGGCCGCATCCTCTATCACCTTCCCAGGAAGGGACAGTTCATACAGCACCTGCCCGTAATTAATTGCTGCCTGCGTCATGGGAATCACCTGCTTCTGCTAAAAATGAATCATAAAGCGCCTGATTTGCTTTCGCGTTTGTTTCCTGGCCAACTACCTTGGCTGCTGCCGCAATCACCAGACCTGCAATTTGGGCTTTTGCTTCACGCATTGCTTTTTCCTGATCAGCTTCCGTCTTCTTCTGTGCTTCGCTGATCACGCGTCCCGCATCTTCCTGTGCATCCTTTAAGATCCTGTCATACTGGGCTTTCGCCTGGATTTTCGCTTCCTCAACCAGCCTTGCGCCCTCTTCTGCCGAAGCGGCCAGCTTCTCTTCATACTGCTTTTTCAAAACTGCTGCCTGCCCTTCAGAAGACCGTGCATTGCCGATGCTCTGCTCAATCATCGTTTGCCGTTTATTTATAACATTCATAACCGGCTGAATCAGGAAATGCCTCAGCAGAAAATACAGGACGATGAGATTCACGATATTCCACACAAAGTTCATATCCAGTCTAAGCATCTGTATCGCCTGCCTTTCTATTATTTTTTTCCATGTACATTCTGTCAGTATAAATTATTTAAGGAATAAAATGATAAGAATGGCTACTACGAAACCATATATAGCTGTTGCCTCAGCAAGTGCACAGCCAAGTAACAGCATTTTGCTGATTTTACCTTCTGCTTCCGGCTGTCTTGCAATAGCGTCTGTTGCTTTAGATGTTGCGATACCAATACCGATTCCTGCTCCTAAACCTGTAAATACTGCGATTCCTGCTCCAATTGCTGCAAACATAATTATTTCTCCTTTTTCATCAAAAATTTTATTCTAATGCTTCTTTCATAAATAAACTTGTTAAAAATACAAATACGTACGCCTGAATCAATCCGTCAAAAATGTCAAAATACATGGTAAACGGAATTGGTACAATGAAACCCGCTACCTGCTTGATCAGCTCCATTACTACGAATGATCCCAAAACATTACCGAATAACCGCATGCACAGCGACAAAGGTCTGATAAACAGTTCCATGATATTCATTGGGGTTAACAGCGGCATAGGCTCTGCAAATGCCTTAAAAAAACCTTTTACCCCTTTTTTATGAAAACCGGAATATTCTATCAGCACAATGCTCATAAACGCAAGTGCAGCAGTGGCATTTAAATCCTTGGTGGGAGGCTTAAAGCCGATGATACCGATTAAGTTCGCCACACCGATATAAATTGCCACAGAAATCAGATAAGGGATGTAGCGTTTCCCTTCCTCACCGATCAGGCTTTCAAAAAAATTGTAAAGTCCGCCGATGGCCATCTCAAGCACCTGCTGTTTCTTTCCAGGATTCTCAACCTGCAGATTTCTAACCAGGATGATGGAAATGACAGTCAATGCTAACATAATTACCCATGTCACCACTACGGATTCAGCAATTGGAATGCCGCCGAATATGGGAATGGTAAAGACCGTTTCGCAGTTCAGTTCCTCTAATAACTTCTCTGCCAGCTCCTCCGTAATGCTCACTTCCTTTCTTAGAGACTGTTTTTCTCCTTTATGGTTCCCAAACAGCCATATTGTACTTGTAAATATACAATGTTGTTTGAGTATACCGTGTATCATACTTTCATCTGAAAGAATTGTCAACTTTTTGCCTGATTCATAACATCTTATTAATGCTAACAATTGTTTGAACATTTGGAACAATTTTAACTGCCTTAATTCTGAATTTATTATTAACTTTTTAACCTGAAATGTAAACAAATTGTAAAGCCGCCCGTTTTAAGCGAATTTTTCTAGGTTATATGTAGAATTTTTTTCTAATATTTTGTGAAAATTGCCATGTATTTTTTTAAGTTTTTTTATTTTATCGTCATAAGCAACTAACAGAAGTCTAAATATTGCATTTTACATGGATAAAAACCCAGTTACTATTTTACCGTGCTAAAGCATCACTATCAAAACACACAAATGCTCCCGCATATTTGAATATCATTTTAAATGTTTCTCTTCCTATTAAAATGATATATATCTGGAAGATTAAGTTAAAACGGCGCCTTACCGTCTGATACCGTCCGGCTTCAAGGAGCATGAATTTTTTAAAACAAGTATTACATATTCTTTACTGTATTATGCTTGTTTTATTTTTCTACATCCTATAAAATTATTTCATCACAATGTGAACGGAATAAGGAGCATTGTCATGGACGACAAACAACAGCTATTAGACAGAATTTTAGAAGGCCGGCATTTAACGCCGGTATTTCAGCCCATTGTTTCGCTCGTGGATGGAAAAACCTACGGCTACGAAGCGTTGAGCCGCATTTCAAAAAAAGAACTTGAAATGAACATCGAGGAAATGTTTCAAACCGCATTTAAGCACAATAAGTCCTGGGAGCTGGAAACCCTGTGCAGGGGAAAGGCGCTTGAACAATCCGTATATATGGAGCGGGGGAAAAAACTATTTCTCAATGTGAACTGTAATATTATTTATGACAATACCTTCAAGGAAGGTTTTACAAAATCATACTTACAAAAATTCGGATTAAGTTCCAATGACATTATCTTTGAAATAACAGAGCGGGACTCCATATTGGATACCCACGCATTTACTTCAGCAGTGGATCACTACCAGAAGCAGAATTACGGAATCGCCATTGATGATGTGGGAGCTGGTTATTCCGGTCTTAATATTATCGCCAGTGCCAGACCAGATTTAATAAAGCTTGACATGAACATGATCAGAGATGTACACAAAGATGAGACGAAGCAGATGCTGATTAAAGCGCTGTCCGAATTTGGAAAAAATGCAGGAATTCTTGTTATTGCGGAAGGAATCGAATCAGAAGCGGAGACTCAAAGAAAAGCATACAGCAGCTGACCAGCAAAAACTTTCTCAGCGTGAAATACGATATGCCCGTCAATCAGGTTTCCAAGCAACCTATAAAAATATAGACTACTTCTCAGCAGACATTGCTGAGCTTAAAAAGAAATGTAAAAGACAGACTGGAAGCTATTACGAAATAGTATAAATGAAAGACTTTTCCTTTCATTCACCATATGATAAGATAATCATGTATAAAAACACATAAGAGAAAGGATACATGAGCATGGGTAAAGTATGGAAAGTAAAGGTTGATGAAAAGGAGTATGAGATCAGGCTGAAGGGGAATAAGGTTCTTGTGAATAGTGAAGCAAACAAACTGAAAGACTTCCTGGTTAAGCGGGAGTGGTTTCAAACCTCTTATGCCGTTAATATCGGAACTAAAAAGGCTTTGTTAATTGTAAGTTCCCTGATCGGGGGAACTAAGCTGGTGATTGACGAGAAAGATTGTGCAACGGGAGAAACGTATGTTCCAGTTAATGTTCCTAAATGGGCATATGTCTTCATGGCATTACACATGATAAATCTTATAAATGGGCTTTTGGGAGCGGCGATTGGTTTAATTGCCTGTTCTGCTACCGTTTCAATTTCTTCCAACACAAAAATCCATATAGCCGCAAGAGTGGCCCTGGATTTTGTAGTGCTGATTTTGGTTTATGCTTTGGTTTTTGGAATTGGAATTTCAATCGCACGGTTATAAGGGGGGAAAATGAAAATGAATGTATTTAAGGAACTTACATTATCTATTTACGATTTTAAAAGCTATAAAGGATTTATAAAAAATAAACGCAGGAAAGTTTTTTTAGCAGGAGTTGTTCTTATGGTCCTATATTTTTCACTGACCATGATTGTTCCATTTTTAAGATTTCAGTTTAAAACAGGGGGATTTGTAAAAATCATAGAGGATTATGTTCCTGATTTTAATTTAAGTAACGGGACGCTTTGGGTTGAGAAACCTGTCGAATACGAAAAAGACGGTACGTATATTTATATAAATACTTCCCCAGATACCTCTTTTTATGATGCGGATGAGATCGGGGATTATCTTACAGATTATTATCAGGTAGTTCTGATGGATTCGGAAAAGGTTATTGTAAAGAATAAAGGCGAAATTACAGGAAGATACTTTTCCGATTTTGACATGGATTTCAGCAGGGAGAAACTTCAGCAATGGGTACCCAGTGCCTATCTGATTGTAACTGCTTTTATGATTCTGGCATTTCTATTCATGACGGCGCTGTTTTTCTTTGGAGTGCTGGTTGTTGCACTTATCGGAATGATAGCCGCCTCCTGTATGAAGTACCGTCTTACCTTTGGACAATTATATCAGATGGGAGTCTATGCCAGAACGCTGCCTTTATTACTTAAGGCAATTGTATCCTTTCTACCGTTCTCCATACCGATGTTTGGTATCATTAATTTTGGAATCTCAGTTCTGTATATTGTACTTGCCATACAGAAGATGAAGGAATCTGATCTGGAAAAGCCCATAGAATTTGTTTCAGAGCAGAGTGATTATTTTAGATAAAAGCAGGTGCGAACCAAAGAAATTTAAGATGTTCCATTTGACACCTCCCCTCCGCTGTTGGGGAGGGCACTGAAAAAGCAGATAGCACCGCCTATATTTAATATAATGTATATAAAATACAGGCGGTGTTTTTATGGTAGAATGGTAAGTTACATCTGAGATGAAAACTCAACTGGATAACCGTACCTTTTATACAACTATTCTTCTCATATACCTTGTTACTACGGAAACTCCGGTATTGATAAAACTTGGTCCTGTTTCTCTTCCAGTTAAGGCGGCTATAGCTAACGCCATGCCAAGATAACCCATGGTATATGGATTCTGCATTAAAACAGCTTTTATAACAGTAGCATTTAACATGTCTCTGATTATATCTGTAACATCAAATCCAATCCCAACGATTGGCCTATTACTTGCCATTAAAGCATATCCCATACCTATAGTTGTTCCTTCGTTTGTTCCAAATACTCCTACTAAATCAGGATTTTCATTAATATACGTTTCTACTATACTTTGTGCAATAATTGGATTCCCTTGTGCATATTGTGTCTCAAGAAGCCGGTATCTGCCATCCTGAACGATTATGTCATAAAAACCATACTGCCTGGTCATTGTTGTAACAATCTCTGGAGATACCCCTACAACACCTATTGAACCTTCAAAAACCCCTTCTTCCTGAAGCTCATTTATCATTAGCTGCCCCGCCAGCCTTCCTGCACTATAATTGTCTGTAGAAAGTGTAACTATGGCTTCCTCATCAGCAGGCGCGTCAACATATATGATTCCAACACCACTTGCTTTTGCTTCCCGTACGGCACTTGATACCCCTATGGGATCCAATGCTGCAAGCATAATCAGATCAGCACCATTTAATACTGCATTATTAATGACATTTATTTGCTCTTCAACTACTCTTTCCTCAGGGGCATCCCATATATAGTTAATACCTGCCAGCCTGGCCATATCCCCTGCACCTTCATTTATTCTATAAGAAAACTCCTCTATCTTATCCAACGTAATTAAATAGATTTTTTGACTCTGCAAAAATGTTTCTGTACTCAATATTATTGTTTCCTTATTCAATTTGAATCACCTCACTTTGTATATCATAATGTTCTTAATATATTAAACACATTAAATATATCAATGAGCCCATATCCAAAGATTCTATTAGGATACACTTGTGTTGCATCTCTACTGGCTCCTCTGATAAAATAGCTTTTAATAATCATGGTATTAACAAATTCCTCGTTTCCTCTTATAACTGCCCACTCAAGAAACAGAGCAACTAATCCGCAAGTGTGTGCTGCCGATACACCGGTTCCGGTATATCTTATGAATTCATTATTCAAAGCCGGTGCAACATAATTTACACCAGGAGCAGCAAGTTCAGGTTTTACCACATTGACACTGGTATAACCTCTGCTGGCATATTCATAAATATTTTGAGTAAAAGGGTTATAAGCAGTTACAGTGATGGGTACAAAGGAATTTCCCGGATCCAGAACTGTAGTATATGTATCACTCTGGATAAAATACGTTCTTTCAGATATAAAATCCCCCATAGGAAGCCAGATATGAAAACCGGCAGACAGATTGGTCTGTGAATAGACATTGAATCTCCAAATCCCGGTAGATATATTTGAAAATCGAAATAAGATTAATTGGTTTCCAGTTAACGTTTCAACTAATTGGAAGTTTATATAAATAACGGTTTCTTCAAATATAAATGAAATTCTCCGATTTATATTTAAACCTGCAGTAATAATGGGGATATATTCTCCTCCAGGTGATAATATATCCACGGAAAATCTTGCTGGTGCTTCCCCCCATAATTCCATACTAAAATTACGATCACCCTCGGCCACATATAATTCCACGGGAAAACTAATCTGATCCGGATCAATCATCCTAAAAAAATGTCTGCCTAAATTTCCTTCATTTCCTGCAGATACCACAATACCTACATTTGTATAGTTTCCTACAAAAGAAAGAAAATTGCTTAAGTTGGAATCTCCGGCATGGGATGATTGCGAAGTTCCCAGTCCCAGGCATATTGCTATAGGCATTCCAACTCTTCTTGCCGTCAATATGCAGTATTGGACCCCCCACATAATATCGTTTTCCTGATAAGACACTGCATCTCTTGGTATTAAATAAAAATTCCGGAGATACTGCTTAGCCTGAGCAAGCTTTACTATAACGAGCCTGGATTCCGGAGCAGCTCCCTGAAACTGAGCCTCATTATTTGCTGTCCCGGCTGCAACTCCCGCCATCATGGTGCCATGTCCGATTTCATCCATGCTCGGTACAATATCAAATGGATTATCTGATATTAATGCCAGATTAATTTGTTCTTCCAGATACTCAGTGCCATAATATGTTTGAAAAGGATACGCTGTTGCGCTAGGTATTGTCTGGTCCCATATGGATATTATCTTAGTTGTCCCGTTTGCATTCTGAAATATAGGATTCAGATAATCAATACCTGTATCTACAATACCTATTAAAACTCCGCTTCCAAACATATTAAAGGCCGGCAAACGTCTCAGGTTATCCACACCAGATGCCCGAATACTGACATCACTGGTCAGGCCGCATATATTTGGTATAATTGCATAGCTAAATTGAATTAATAAATCCTCTGTAATTAATGCCAATGGTATATGAATTACAGCAAAGGCGTCATTAATTATATGAACGACAGCATCTCCAAAAGCTTCCAGTATTTGAGGGTTATAACCATATTCTATGATAAAGTCAGCATATTCTTCGCTTCTTATTCTATATTGTTCTTCTACAGTCATAGTCTGTCTCCTTAGACATCACCCTTATATTACAATTCTCCTCATATACCTTGTTACTATGGAAACCCCTGTATTAATGAAGTTTGGTCCTGTATCTTTTCCTGTTAATGCTGCTATAGCTTGTGCCATGCCAAGGTACCCCATAGCATATGGGTTTTGGACTAAAGTGGCTCTTAAAACTTCATTGTTCAACATATCTCTTATTATATCAGTAAGATCAAACCCAATACCAATGATCGGCTTTGTAATTCCCATTAAAGCATATCCCAAAGCGGTGGTAGATACTTCATATGTTGTAAAAAGACCTACCAATCTGGGGTTTTCATTAATTACAGCTTCTATTTCAGTTTGAAGTGCAACGGGATTTCCTTGTGCATAACGTGTATCAAGTAACTGATATCTGCCATCACGCTCTATCACATCACGAAAACCAATCTGTCTGTTCAACCTTGTAACCATCTCCGGTATTCCTTCTACGATACCTATATCCCCTGTAATTATACCTGCTAATTCAAGTTCATTTATCATTAGCTGTCCCGCAGTCTGCCCGGCATTATAATTATCAGTTGCCAGTGTAACCAGTGCACTCTCAACTGCCGGTGAGTCAACATATATGATTCTTACACCTCTTGCTTTTGCTGCTTCTACAGCACCCGAGACCCTTATCGGATCCAATGCCTGAATCATGATCAGATCGGCACCATTGGCCACTGCATTATTAATGACACTTATTTGTTGTTCAACCACTCTTTCCACAGGTGCATCCCAGGTATAGTTAATTCCAGTCAGTCGGGCCATGTCCGATGCCCCTTCATTAATTCTATAAGAAAATTCCTCAAGTTTATCCAAAGTTATCAGAAAGACTCTTTGCCTTTGCAGAAATGGATCCGGATTCAATAATAGATTATTTGTATTCAAATTCAATTACCTCACTTCTAATCTTAACACTTGGAACATCTCGTATACATCCAATATTCCATACCCCCACTCTCTGTTTGGATATAAGATATCCTGACCTCTTCTGGCTCCTCTTTGCAACAGTACTTTTATACTAACTGTATTTAAATTGGGGAAATTATTTCTTACATATCCCCATTCCATTATCATAGCAACCACGCCAGACGTAAAAGCAGCTGCTACACCTGTTCCAGTGAACTCCATAAAACCAATTCGCGGTACAGGTCCAACCACATTCATTCCGGGAGCGGCTATATTGGGTTTCAATTGCCCTGTTCTTGTGTATCCTCTGCTTGCATTCAGATACAGGCTGTTATCTAAATAATTATACGCAGTAACAGTTATAGGTACTGAAGCATTTCCCGGCTCCAGAATTGTTGTATATGTATCAGATACAAGAAAAAATGTTTCATTGGATATAAAATTTTCCATAGGCAGCCACATATGAAAACCAAGGTTAATATCTCCTCTTTCATATATGTTAAAGCGCCAGATACCAGGCGATGGAAAAGTAAACCGCAGCAGAATAACCTGAGCACCAAACTGAGTTTCAACTAATTCAAATAAAATATTTATTGTTGTACGTTCAAACAAAAATGGTATAGTATAGCTCTCATTAATACGTGCTACCATTCTGGGAATGTATTCACCTGTTGGAGAAGTTATATCGAGGGAATAGATATTCGGATACTCACCCCAGATTTCCATAGTAAAACCGTTTTCCCCTTCTCCTACTCTAAGCTCTACGGTATCATAACCAGTTATTCTGTCAGCAATTCCATAATAATGCCTTCTTTCATTTCCTTCATTTCCCGCGGCTACTACAACAGCAACCCCAGGACTCCTTCCAATGGTTGATAAGGTATTGCTTAATGGTCCCCTTCCACTATGTCCACCTTGCGAAGAACCCAAGGCAAAGCAAATGACCAGAGGCCTTCTTAAGGTATTAGATACTTGCAGCAGATAATATATTCCAAACAAAATATCAACTTCAGAATAACATACTGCACCATCCGGTATTAAATAAAAATCTCTCATCAACTGTTTTGCCTGCCTTAACTTAACAAAAACAATTTCTGAGTCTGTAGCTATTCCATAAAAATTACTTTCCGGTACCTCATTTCCCGCGGCTATTCCGGCAATCATGGTCCCATGACCGTTTTCATCCCTGCTCGGAAC
Organism: Bacillota bacterium; assembly: GCA_023460575.1. Lineage (GTDB taxonomy): Bacteria > Bacillota > Clostridia > Lachnospirales > Lachnospiraceae > Lacrimispora. The sequence goes on along the minus strand of JAEWPQ010000106.1, from coordinate 2,336 downwards.
GATATCCATTGGATTCTCGCTTGCAATTGCCAGATTAATCTCTTCCCGGGTGTATTCTGTTCCATATATAACACTCTCAGAAGTATTTTCTGAGGTAATTGTCTGGTCCCATATAGAAACGATTCTGGTAGTGTTATTCGCATATTGAAAAACGGGATTTAAATAATCAATACCTGTATCCACAAATCCGATCAAAACACCTCTTCCCCTTAGGTTAAAATTGGGTATTCTTCTCAGCCTTGTAATTCCGGCTGCTTCTAAACTTAAAGCGCTAGTAAGTCCAAATGCTTTAGGAAGCACAGAATAACCCCATTCTTTAATCAGATCAAACGTTAATACTTCTAGCGGGACATGTACTACTGCGTATTGATAATTAATAATAGTATATTCCGCAGTTGGAAACCTGTTAAAAACAGTATAGTCTCCACTGTATTCTATTATTAAATCAGCATATTCATTATTAATAACCAGCCAACTCCCTTCAAAGATATTAATGCTCAAATCTATTGTATTAATATTATATAAAATATATGTCAAATTAATGCGATAAAAGGAACCCGTGAACTGCTGAACTGGATCTCCTATCTGATCGGGAGTGGAAACCTGGAATTTCTTCATGATATGCCGGGTCATAGTGAGCTGATCTGATCAGAATTCATTATTTCTACTTTAAAATAATTGTATGAAAAATCTACTCATGGTTGTATAATATAGTTATAAATAATCCTATAGTTTGTATAATGAACTTAATATTATCAGAGACTGGAGTTGAATTATGAATAAAAACGAATTTCCTATTCTTGAGTTTGATGGAATATCAGATAATATTATTGAACCATCAAATTTCATAAAGAAAACAGATATGTCTGACAGAGTTGTGATGTGCTTCTATAGTGAAGTAATTGAAAAATTAGTTAATGAGGGAAAGCTTAAAGAGATTAAAACACTTTATTCACAGATTGGTAGACATCCAGTTTTTGAATTAGAATATAAAGGTGAAAAAGTAACTGTATTTCATCCGGGAGTAGGAGCTGCACTTGGAGCTGCACTTATGGAACAAGTCATTGCATTAGGTGGCAAAAAATTTATTTCGTGTGGAAGTGGTGGTGTTCTAGATAAGAAAATTGCAGTTGGACATATACTAGTACCTAATTCAGCGGTTAGAGATGAAGGAACTTCTTACCATTATATAGAGCCGAGTAGAGAAATTTCTATTAACATTAGAGCTATAAAAGCAATTGAAAAGGTATTAAATAAGCACAAATGCAATTATCTACTTACTAAAACATGGAGTACTGATTCAATTTATAGAGAAACTAGAGATAAGATGAAACTACGAAGAGATGAAGGTTGCTTAGTAGTAGAAATGGAATGTTCTGCCTTTTGTGCAGTTGCAGAATATAGGAATGTTATTTTTGGACAAATGATATACAGTGGTGATGATATTAGTTGTGATGAATGGAATCCAAGAAGTGACGTCGATAGAAAGTTCATAAGGGAAGCCTTATTCTGGTTTTCAGTTGAGGCAAGTCTGGAATTATAATTACATAGGGATTCGGACCCTGTACAAATAAATTAAGAAGAATTTGTTTTTGTATCTCATTTTGAGAACTGCAGCCAGCGATAAGCGCGGGAATTGAGGTGCAGAGATTTTGAGATGCAGTCTTGAGATATTTTGTCCAGCAGTTGACATATACACTATATTAGTGTATTATAAAGGTATCCAAAAAAGTTTAAAATGTTCCATTTTGCACAAAGCGAAACCCCAGAGATGGCCGTCTCTGGGGTTTCTTTTTAGGCTAGCTGTCTTTGCGGTTTCGGTCTAACCATTTGCATATGTAGTATCCTGCTACTTTTGCCATGACCGAAACAAAAAAGTTTAAAATGCTTTCCATTTCGCACCTCCTTCCCCTGCCGGGTTTAGAGTAGCGACAGCATTTACATTATATTTCTTTTTTCACGTTTCGTCTACAAATTTTTCCATAAATGGGAGCTCCGTTTTAGGAAGCTCCCCTCTTTTGTATCTCAATTTCCTTGCCTGGTTGCCCGGAGCTGCTCCGATCAGGAATTAAGTTGAGATACAATTTCTTTATTTATGTTTTATCCAATCTTTGATTCTGATGAATTCCCCTGACTTTTATCCGAACCCAGTGATATTTCTGATTGATTCACCTTCAATGTTCTTTTAATTGATTCTTAATCAATAAAGTCTGCTTTACGGTATTATGGATAAAATATAGCTATAAGAATACCATTTATTATACGATCAAATCTGTTTATTACTATCATTCAAAGTAAAAAATCCCTCATAAGTTGCATTACAAGCTTCTGCAATT
>JAEWPQ010000105.1 GCA_023460575.1 Bacillota bacterium | reverse complement strand
GTGCAGGAACGTTTCAGAAAGATGATAAATACATGATTGTAAGCAGGGGCCTGGGAACCCACTCCATTAACATCCGGCTGAATAACAAGCCCCAGGTGGTGGTTGTGGATTTAAAACCCGAATCCTTAATTTGAACCTTCCATATGTTTACAGATTGGTCTGAATTTGGTATACTGCTTTTTAGCATGCTTTCAATCTGCTTTGGAGGAATATATGGGAATCTCTTATAAACTGGATAATTTCGAAGGACCACTTGATCTGCTTCTTCACTTGATTGATAAAAACAAAGTGAATATTTATGACATTCCCATTGTGACTATTACAGAACAGTATTTAGATTACATGAATCATATGGAAACTGAGGATTTGAATATTGTCAGCGAATTTCTTGTCATGGCTGCAACGCTTATTGACATTAAAGCGCGCATGCTTCTTCCCAAAGAGATCAATGAAGAAGGGGAGGAAGAAGATCCCAGGGCAGAGCTTGTTGCCCGCCTTCTGGAATACAAATATTTTAAATATATGGCGTCGGAGTTAAGAGACAGGGAGATAGGAGCAGACCGCCTGTTATTTAAGACTCCTACTGTACCTGCGCAGGTGGCGAAGTATGAGCCACCTGTAGATTTGGACAAGCTTCTTGACGGACTTACTCTGGCAAAGCTGCAGGAAATTTTCCGTGCGGTGACGAAACGGACGGAGGACCGGGTGGATCCCATCAGAAGCCGTTTTGGCAACATCCGAAAGGAAGCAGTAAGCCTGGAAGATAAGATAAAATCGGTTATGGATTTTGCCAGACGAAACCGGAAGTTTTCCTTTCGGAAGATGCTTGAGGACCAGCCTGACAAGATTGAGGTAGTGGTCACTTTTTTAGCGCTTCTGGAGCTCATGAAGATCGGCAAGATCACTCTGATCCAGGAGCATTTATTTGATGATATGATGATTGAAACCCTGGAGCCGGAAGGCGAGGAAGGGGAACTGGATTTTTCGGATCTGGGAGAGGAAGAGAAAGTCAATGGATAAAGAAACTCTGACAGCATACGGGTCAGGAAAGAGTGCGAAAGAAGAAAAGAGATGGGAAGCGGTCATTGAGGCGGTTCTTTTTACCATGGGCAATTCGGTGGAGCTTGGCCGGCTGGCTGCTGCCATCGACCAGGATGAGGAGACAGCGAAAGAAGCGGTGCTTCGTCTGATGAAGCGGTATGAGACGGGCAAAAAGGGAATGCAGATCATTGCACTGGAGAACAGCTATCAGATGTGCACCCGCCCGGAATACTATGAGAATTTAATCCGTGTTGCCTGTGCTCCGAAAAAACAGGTATTATCGGAAGTGGTTCTGGAGACACTTTCCATCATTGCATATAAACAGCCGGTTACAAAGCTTGAGATTGAGAAGATCCGAGGAGTGAAGTCGGATCATGCGGTAAACAAGCTGGTGGAATATAATCTGGTTTATGAGGTCGGACGTTTGGATGCACCGGGACGTCCTGCACTTTTTGCAACAACAGAAGAATTTTTAAGAAGATTTGGAATTGGTTCCACTCAGAATTTACCGTCTGCGGATCCTATGGTAGCAGCGGAGATTCGAATGGAAGTGGAAGAAGAACTATCCGGAAGCGGGATATTGCTTACGGAAGAAGAAAACGGCGACAGACAGCAGGAGGACATACAGTGAGTGCGAACATAAAAATTAAATATTTTATAGATGAGATAGAAAAACTGAGATACATAGACGGCAAATCCGACTGGATTGATTTACGGGCTGCGAAGGAAGTGGAGTTAAAGGCCGGTGAATTCAAACTGATCCCTCTGGGAATTGCCATGGAACTTCCTGCCGGCTATGAAGCTCATGTGGTTCCAAGAAGCAGTACATTTAAAAATTACGGCATTATTCAGACCAACAGCATGGGTATTATTGATGAGACTTACTGCGGAAACAATGACCAGTGGTTTTTCCCTGCGTATGCACTTCGGGATACCGTGATTCATGTCAATGACCGGATCTGCCAGTTCCGTATTACAGAGCATCAGCCAGCCATCTGTTTTGAGGCGGTCGATTCTTTAAATCATGAGGACAGAGGCGGACACGGAAGCACTGGAATACAATAACATTTATAGAATTGTTAAAGTTGGAGATATTAACATGAAAAGAAAAACCGGATATGGAACGCTTTTAATCGTTCTTATTCTGATTCTTGCAGTAACGGCAGGCTGCGGCAAAAAAGAGAATCGGTACACTTACCGTGATGATGGAATTAAGGCCCTTGAGGAAGGAAACTACAAGGATGCCATTGCGTCATTTGACCGGGCTATTGATGCGAAAAAGGGCCTGGTGGGAAAATTTGATATGGATGTATTAAAATACAGGGCAGAAGCGGAGTATCTTTCTGGTGATTATCAGGCAGCTTCCGGTACCTATGATATTTTAATCAAGGTTGATGGCGAAAAACCGGAATATTTAAACATGAGGAGTGCATCAAAAGCAGGTGCTGGAGATAATGACGGTGCCATAGCTGATTATAACCGAAGCAGAGAACTGGACCCGGACAGCACAGCGCCTGGAAGAATGAATGCTCTTATGGCAGCAGGTGCAGCTATGGAAAAGGCGGGATCTACATCGGATGCAATGACTCTCTATGAAGGTGCAGCAGCAACAGGAGAGGCAGGCCCCATGATCTACAACCGAATGGGATTATGCAGGATGGCTAAAAAGGACTGGGATGGAGCCATGGAAGCATTTCAAAAGGGCCTGGCAGCACCGGAAGCGTCAAAAGTACCGGAACTGTTGTTCAATACCGCTGTTGTTTATGAGCGTAAGGGAGAGTTTAAGAAGGCTCTGGATACCATGGAGCAATATGTTTCTGTACATGGACCAGATGAAGAAGCACAACGGGAAATTACATTTTTGGAGTCAAGATAGGTTGGAGAGGGAATGGCAGAACTGATAGAGTTAAAAGAGATAGAAGAGAAGGTTATTTTAACAGCAGTAAGTACGGGAGACGGCACGGACGTGAGCGCATCCTTAGATGAGCTGGAAGAGCTGGTTAAGACAGCGGGTGCCGTTACTGTGGATAAGGTCATTCAGAACCGGGAGAGGATTCATCCGGGAACTTATCTTGGAAAAGGTAAGATTGAAGAGATCAGGGAAAGAATCTTTTTACTTGGAGCAACAGGAGTGGTCTGTGATGATGAGCTTTCACCTGCCCAGATGCGCAATTTAGAGGATGCCCTGCAGATAAAGGTAATGGACCGTACCATGGTCATTCTGGATATATTTGCAGCAAGAGCTACCACCAGAGAAGGAAAGATCCAGGTGGAGCTTGCCCAGTTAAAATACCGTTCCGCAAGGCTGGTAGGATTAAGAAGTTCGTTATCCAGACTTGGCGGAGGAATTGGAACCAGAGGACCTGGTGAGAAAAAACTTGAGATTGACCGAAGACTGATTCATGACCGGATCAGTGTTCTGAAAGCGGATTTAGAGGATGTTAAGCGCCACAGAGAGGTGGCAAGACAGCAGAGGGATAAAAATCACATGCCTGTGGCTGCCATAGTCGGCTATACCAATGCCGGCAAATCTACGCTGTTAAACCGGTTAACCGGTGCCGGAATTCTGGCTGAGGACAAGCTGTTTGCAACACTGGACCCAACAACAAGGAACTTAAGCCTGCCGGGCGGCCAACAGATTCTTTTAACCGATACGGTTGGGTTTATTAGAAAACTGCCCCATCATCTGATTGAAGCATTTAAAAGTACGTTAGAAGAGGCCAAATACAGCGATATTATTCTTCATGTGGTGGACTGCTCCAATCCCCAGATGGAAATCCAGATGCATGTGGTATATGAGACACTGCGGGAGCTGGGTGTAACGGATAAGATCATGGTTACGGTGTTTAATAAAATTGATGCTTTAAGACCGGATACCACGCTTAAGGACATCTCTTCGGATTATCAGGTCCGGATCTCTGCACGTACAGGAGAAGGGATCGATGAACTGGAGAACCTGATTGAATCCATATTGAGAAGCAGAAGGATTTATTTAGAGATGGTTTATTCCTATAAAGACGCGGGAAAGATCCAGCAGATCCGTAAATACGGACAGCTTTTAAAAGAAGAATACCAGGAAGACGGAATACTGGTCAATGCTTATGTACCGGCAGAATTATTTGCAGGTCTGGCAGGCGGCCGGGAATTTTCTGACGAATGACAGAAACACAATATGTAGATTTTGAGCCGAAATCAAAATCCACATATTGTGTTTTCTTTTTTCTTCTGCTATAATACACTTGTATGCTAAAAAAGATGTGACGGTTTTTGCGAAAGGAGTAAAGGTTTGATGATCCAGGTAGTGAAAAGAGACGGGGAAGAAGCTGAATTTAGCTTAGGGAAGATCACGGAAGCCATTAAGAAAGCATTTAAGGCAACCGGAAAGGAGTACAACAACGAAATTTTAGAGCTTCTGTCTCTGCGGGTGACGGCAGATTTCCAGGAGAAAATGAATGAAGGTAAGATAACTGTGGAACAGATCCAGGACAGCGTGGAGCATGTGCTGGAGCATGCGGGATATACAGATGTAGCCAAGGCGTACATATTATATAGAAAACAGCGGGAAAAGATACGGAATATGAAAAACACCATTCTGGACTATAAAGATGTGGTGAACAGTTATGTTAAGGTTGAGGACTGGCGTGTAAAGGAGAACTCAACTGTGACTTATTCCGTAGGAGGACTGATCTTAAGCAATTCCGGTGCGGTAACGGCGAATTACTGGCTGTCAGAGATCTATGATCACGAGATAGCAGAGGCACACAGGAATGCAGATATTCATATCCATGATTTGTCCATGCTTACCGGATACTGTGCAGGCTGGTCATTAAAACAGCTGCTTTTAGAGGGGCTTGGGGGAATCCCGGGAAAGATTACCTCTTCTCCTGCCAAGCATTTATCTGTACTCTGCAACCAGATGGTTAACTTTCTTGGAATTATGCAGAATGAATGGGCGGGCGCCCAGGCTTTTTCATCCTTTGACACCTATCTGGCACCTTTTGTAAAGAGTGACCGGTTATCCTACCCGGAAGTGAAAAAGTGCATCGAATCCTTTATTTATGGCGTGAACACTCCCAGCCGCTGGGGCACCCAGGCACCATTTTCCAATATCACCCTGGACTGGACGGTTCCGTCTGATATGGCAGAACTGAATGCCATTGTAGGCGGAAAAGAGATGGATTTTAAATATAAAGACTGTAAAAAAGAGATGGACATGGTCAATAAGGCATTCATTGAAACTATGATTGAGGGAGATGCCAACGGAAGAGGATTTCAGTATCCAATCCCTACCTATTCCATAACCAAAGATTTTGACTGGAGCGATACAGAGAACAACCGTCTGTTGTTTGAAATGACCTCCAAATACGGAACTCCTTATTTTTCCAATTATATCAACAGCGATATGGAGCCAAGCGATGTTAGAAGCATGTGCTGCCGTCTCAGACTGGATTTAAGAGAATTAAGAAGAAAGACCGGAGGTTTCTTCGGCTCAGGAGAGAGTACAGGGTCAGTTGGCGTGGTAACCATTAATATGCCGAGAATTGCTTATCTGGCAAAAGATGAAGGGGATTTTTATAAGCGTCTTAACCGCATGATGGATTTGTCTGCCAGATCCTTAAGAACCAAGAGAGAGGTTATTACAAAGCTTTTGGATCAGGGTCTTTATCCTTATACAAAGCGTTATTTGGGAAGCTTTGAAAATCACTTTTCCACCATTGGACTGATCGGCATGAATGAGGTGGGTTTAAATGCAAAATGGCTTGGGGAAGACTTAACCGATACAAAGACCCAGCAGTTTACAAAAACCGTTTTAAATCATATGAGAGAACGGCTTTCCGATTATCAGGAGCTGTATGGAGATCTTTACAATCTGGAAGCGACTCCGGCAGAATCCACCACCTATCGTCTTGCCAAACATGACAGGAAGTATTATCCGGACATTAAAACAGCCGGCCATGAGGGAGATACCCCTTATTATACCAACAGTTCTCATCTTCCGGTGGATTACACGGCCGATATTTTTGATGCCCTGGACATTCAGGATGAGCTTCAGTCACTTTATACCTCCGGTACTGTATTTCATGCATTCCTGGGGGAGAAGCTGCCTGACTGGGCAGCAGCTGCAAAACTGGTTAAAACCATTGCTGATCATTATAAGCTGCCTTACTACACCCTGTCTCCAACCTATTCCATCTGCGCAGAGCATGGTTATCTGGCAGGAGAGCATAATGTCTGCCCGGTGTGCGGAAAGAAAGCCGAGATTTACAGCCGTATTACCGGCTACTACCGCCCGGTACAAAACTGGAACGAAGGAAAGACGCAGGAGTATAAAAACCGTACTACCTACAATATTTCCGGCTCTGTTTTAAAAAACGCAGCTCAGAAGCAGAAGGATGAAAAGGGAACGGACAAGAAGCCTGAGATGCCGTCAGGTGCTTATCTGTTTACTACAAAAACCTGCCCCAACTGCAGGCTGGCAAAGCAGTTCCTTAAGAATGTAGATTATGAAACAGTGGATGCAGAAGAGAATGCAGAGCTGGCAGACAAGCTGGGAATTATGCAGGCGCCCACTCTTGTATTGGTAAAAGACGGACTGATTCAGAAGATCACCAATGCTTCTGATATCCGTAAATTTGCAGAAAGTATTCCATGCTGATTTCGTGTCCAGTTAAAGACACATACGCCAATATATGGTAGTCAGTCAAAAGATTCTGTGCTATAATGGTACAGAATCTTTTGATGTTTCAGACAGAAAGGGGCATAGCAGATGGAATATGAGAATACGTGGGTCCTGTTTGGGGAGATGGGGGCAGTAGCCAGAAAGAGTATTGAAGCAGAACATCACTATATCAGCCTGCAGATACAGACACATGGAGACGGTGCTTTTACACTGGTGATTGAGGCGGGAATTGAAGCCGTATCCGTAGAACTTCAGTCGAAGACACTGGAAGAAGCTTTACAGGAAGCGGATGGATTTTCCAGAGATTATTTTCGTGACAAGGCCCGCCTGTTTGAGGAAATAGCGGACCGGATCTGACAGATAAATACAAAAATCCGTTGGATTGCAGCCCAGGCTCTGCTGCTGCAATCCAACGGATTTTTTATGATGATCTGGCTTTGTCAGTCTTCTATTCCCTCCAGACGCTTCTGCTCCTCTACAAGATCGGCAAGAGTGATGCTATCTACCACATCGGAGATGGCCTGATCCAGTTTTTTAAAGACCAGCATGCTGGCACAGGTATCGGCCCTGCTGCAGGAGTTGACTTCTTGCTCCATACAGGATACCGGGGCCAGACTGCCTTCTGCAAGGCGCAGAATCATTCCAACCGTGTATTCGGAAGGGTCTTTTGTGAGATAATAGCCTCCCTGAGCTCCTCTCCGGCTTTTTACGTATCCGGCACGGCTTAGAATCGTAACAATCTGCTCTAAGTACTTGTCAGATATGTCCTGTCGCTCTGCAACATGGTTAATCTTCGTGCATTCACCTGGCTGAAGGGCAAACTCAATCATCATTCGGAGCGCATAACGCCCCTTGGTAGAAAATTTCATCAAAATACATCCCCCCCCTGATTATTCTTATCTGTTTAGTAGGATATTAAAGTATTTTACACGATCAGCATGAAAAAGTAAACCTTAAATTATCCGGCTTCCAAATTGTCGAAAAAGGATGTATACTAATATTCATTGGGAGATTGGAAAAAAGTAGGAGGATTATTTGTGAGTAAAAAACTGCATACAACTCAGGTGATCATGACAGAAGGCGTAATATGGAGACAGCTTCTTGCTTTTTCTCTGCCTTTGCTTGTTGGAAATTTATTTCAGCAGCTTTATAATACAGTGGATTCTGTAGTAGTAGGAAACTTTATCGGCAGTGATGCACTGGCAGCTGTTGGTTCCAGTAATTCCCTTATTAACTTAATTATCGGTATGTTTATGGGAATTGGCACCGGAGCCGGAGTAATTATATCCCAGTATTACGGAGCCGGAGAAAAACAAAAACTGCACTGGGCAGTGCACACTACCATGGCATTGAGCCTTGTGGGAGGTCTCATATTGATCGTGCTGGGCGTTTTTTTATCCCCGCTTATTCTTGTTTTAATGGGAACACCTCAATCGGTTATGCCGGCATCTGCTGCATATCTGCGGATTTTTTTCTGCGGTTCTTTGTTTAATCTGGTTTATAATATGGGATCAGGTGTTCTCAGGGCTGTGGGGGACTCCAAACGTCCGCTCATCTTTTTGTGTATTTCCTCTGTCATTAATATAGTACTTGATCTTGTATTTGTAGTTGTTTTTCAGATGGGAACAGCAGGAGTTGGATATGCAACAGTGGCAGCCCAGGGAGTGTCGGCTCTCCTGACAGTCAGGGCACTGGTCCATACAGATGATTCATACCGTCTGGAACTGAGCAAAATAAAAATTGACCGCCGCATGATGGCCCGGGTTTTAAAAATCGGAATTCCAAGCGGTATACAGCAGTCAATTATTTCCCTTTCCAACGTAATTGTTCAGGCGAATGTCAACAGCTTCGGTGCAGCGGCCATGGCGGGATTTGGTTCCTATAGCAAGATTGACGGCTTTGCCATGCTTCCCCTTCAGAGCTTCTGCATGGCGGCAACCACATTTACCGGGCAGAATATCGGAGCCAAAAAAAACAGACGGGTAAAACAGGGGGTTTTTCAGGGACTTGTTATCAGTATTATTTATACCATTCTTATTTCCGTCATTCTATATCTGAATGCGGAACGTATTTTAAGAATATTTTCCCCTGATCAGGATGTAATTGCATACGGATATACCTCCATGCTGATTCTGCTTCCGTTTTACTGGACAATGGCCATACACCAGATCTTAATGGGAAGCATTCGGGGAAGCGGCAGAACCATGGTCACCATGCTGATCGGAGTGGGAAACATGTGTATTTTGCGAATGATTTATATAAATTTACTGGTACCATTATTCCCCAGTTTTGAAGCGGTGATGTGGTGTTATCCTATAACGTGGCTTACTACCATGGGAATGGACTGTATCTATGCATGGAAAGCAAAATGGATACCAAAAGGGAAAGAAGAACAGATAGGAGAAAAAAGCCAATGAAACATGGATATATCAGGGTTGCAGCTGCGACCCCCGACGTAAAAGTTGCAGATCCCCGTTTTAACAGAGAGAATATTGTGAGACTCATCAGGGAAGGTGTGGAAAGAAAGACAAAAATCATGGTATTTCCGGAGCTTTGTCTCACTGCTTATACCTGCGGAGATTTATTCGGGCAGGATGCGCTGCTTGCCGGCGCAAAAGAAGAGCTAAAGGTGATTGCCAAAGAGACAGAGGGCAGTGATATACTTGTGTTTGTGGGACTGCCCTGGGAGCGGGACGGGAAGCTTTACAATACGGCTGCGGCAGTGCAGAGCGGCAGGGTGCTTGGACTTATTCCGAAGACAAATCTGCCGAATTATTCTGAATTTTATGAAATACGGTATTTTGAGCCGGGAAACACAAAACCGGTCATGATAACCTGGGAGGGATATGAGATTCCCATGGGAACTGATCTTCTGTTTGCCTGTAAAGAGATCCCCGGACTTGTAATCGGAGCGGAAATCTGCGAGGATGCCTGGGTTCCGAATCCGCCTTCCAGCCGCCATGCAGTTGCGGGAGCTACCGTCATTGTAAACTGTTCTGCAAGTGATGAGACCACAGGGAAGGACCTTTACAGAAGAAGTCTGATTACAGGACATTCTGCCACTCTGGTCTGCGGCTATATTTATGCCAATGCAGGGGAAGGTGAGTCCACCCAGGATCTGGTGTTCGGAGGTCAGAACTTAATCGCTGAGAACGGACTTCTGCTTGCGGAATCAAAGCGTTTCGGCAATGAGACTGTTTACGGTGATATGGATCTGGAACGTCTCATTCATGACCGGAGACGAATGACGACGTTTCCGGCCCCTGACAGAGAACGTTATCTGGTGATTCCATTTTCTATCAAACAGGAAGAGCTGGATTTAAAAAGAAGGATAGATCCAAGACCTTTCGTTCCGGATGGAGAGGCAGAGCGAAACCGCAGATGTGAGGAGATTCTTTCCATACAGGCGATGGGGTTAAAAAAGAGACTGGCGCATACAGGCTGCAGGGATGCAGTAATTGGTATTTCCGGAGGTCTTGATTCCACTCTTGCTCTTTTGGTTACAGCCCGGGCATTTGATATGCTTGAAATACCAAGAAATCAGATTCACGCGGTGACCATGCCCTGCTTTGGCACCACAGACCGTACTTATCAGAACGCCTGTCTACTGACGGAAAAGCTGAAGGCAGAATTAACAGAAGTCAATATCAGGGAAGCGGTATCCTTACATTTCCGGGATATCGGCCATGATCCTGACCAGCACGATGTTACCTATGAAAATTCCCAGGCAAGGGAACGGACCCAGATTCTCATGGATCTTGCCAACCGTTTCGGGGGCCTTGTCATCGGTACTGGAGATATGTCTGAGCTGGCTCTGGGCTGGGCCACCTATAATGGTGACCACATGTCCATGTATGGAGTCAATTCATCGGTTCCAAAGACTCTGGTCCGTCATTTAGTCCGGTACTATGCAGATACCTGCGAGGAGGAAGCTTTAAAAAAAGTGCTCTTAGATGTTCTTGATACGCCTGTAAGCCCGGAGCTGCTGCCTCCTAAGGATGGAGAGATTGCCCAGAAGACAGAAGATCTTGTGGGACCATATGAACTTCACGATTTTTTCCTCTACCAGATCTTAAGATTCGGTACCCGTCCTTCAAAGGTATACCGGATGGCGGTCTCAGCCTTTGAAACGCATTACAAACCGGAAGTAATTTTAAAGTGGCTGAAGGTATTTTACAGAAGATTTTTCAGCCAGCAGTTTAAACGCTCCTGTATGCCGGACGGACCAAAGGTAGGTTCTGTCGCAGTATCCCCAAGAGGGGATTTACGAATGCCCAGTGACGCAGTAAGCCGCTTATGGCTGGAAGAACTGGAAAATTTATAAAGAGAGGTACCATATGATAACCAGCAGTGCCAATGGGAAAGTAAAGCAGGTGATGAACCTGATAAAGAAAGCAAAGGCCAGAAATGACAGCGGATTATTCGTAACAGAAGGTCTTCGCATATTTAAGGAGATTCCGCCGGAGTTAATTGACAGCGTATTTGTTTCGGAAAGCTTTTTAAAAGAGGATGAGCAGAGACGGCTGATCGGTGGGTTAAAGCATGAGGTTCTTACAGATGAGGTCTTTTCCGTAATGTCAGACACCAGGACGCCCCAGGGCATACTCGCTCTTGTAAAACAGCATTCTTATACTCCGGAGGATCTTACCCGTGCTCCGGGACCAGCCTTTTTATTGATACTTGAAACGATACAGGACCCTGGAAATTTAGGTACGATCATAAGGGCAGGAGAAGGAGCAGGAATCACCGGCGTGCTTATGAACAGCACCACTGCGGATATTTATAATCCCAAGGTAATCCGGTCCACTATGGGTTCTGTTTTCCGGGTTCCTTTTGCCTATACAAATGATTTAACTGCCTCCATTCTTCAGTTAAAAAAGCAGGGAATTAAATTGTACGCAGCTCATTTAGATGGCAGGAATAATTATGAAAAAGAAGATTATACTGTTGATACAGGGTTTTTAATTGGGAATGAAGCCAATGGTCTTTCAGAGGATACAGCCAGGCTTGCAGATGCCTATATTAAGATCCCCATGATGGGCAGAGTGGAGTCTCTAAATGCGGCAGTGGCTGCATCTGTGCTGATGTTTGAGACTGCGAGACAGCGAAGAGAGCAGGTTTTATAAAAAAATAAGTCTTTTTTACAGCGGGAATGTTGAGAAATGCCTGAACATATAGTATGATAGTGTTAACGGATAGATTTGCCGTGGTGCTTTGCCGATCATGGCAGGGAAAGGGAATGAGATAATGGCAGCGATCTATTGGCTTATAGGATTTGTAGTGCTCCTTGGAATTGAAGCAGCGACGATGGCGCTTTCTACCATCTGGTTTGCAGGCGGAGCACTGGTTGCATTTGTACTTGCATTATTTGGTGTTAATACGCAGGTACAGCTTTCCGTGTTTGTAATTGTGTCTTTTATACTTTTATTTTTTACCAGACCCTTTGCCATGAAATATGTGAACCGGTATACTGTGAAAACCAATACAGAAAGCCTGATTGGTAAATATGCCAGAGTTACCGCAGAGATCAATAACCTGGAAGGAAAGGGCGCAGCAGTATTAAGCGGACAGGAGTGGACTGCAAGGGCATTGGAAGATGACTGCATCTATCCTGTGGGAGTCATGGTGGAAGTAAAGGATATAAGAGGAGTGAAACTAATTGTAAGCAGGAAACAGGAGGAAATATAAGATGGGAGCAATTGGATTTTCAGCAGTTATTATTATTTTAATTATTATTCTGGCATTATTGTCATCCTGTATCAGAATTGTTCCGCAGGCCCAGGCGCTTGTTGTGGAACGTCTGGGAGCGTTTCTTGATGCGTGGACAGTAGGAGTGCATATCAAACTGCCTTTAATTGACAGAGTGGCAAAGAGAGTGAATTTAAAGGAACAGGTAGCAGATTTCCCGCCTCAGCCGGTTATTACAAAAGATAACGTTACCATGAGGATTGACACAGTCGTGTTCTTCCAGATCACAGATCCAAAGCTTTATGCTTATGGTGTGGAAAACCCGATTATGGCGATTGAGAATCTGACAGCAACAACTCTTCGTAATATTATTGGTGATCTGGAACTTGACCAGACTCTTACCTCAAGAGAGACGATTAATGCAAAGATGAGAGAAACTCTGGACATCGCAACAGATCCATGGGGTATTAAGGTAAATCGTGTGGAACTGAAAAATATTATGCCACCGGCAGCCATTCAGGACGCCATGGAAAAGCAGATGAAAGCGGAGCGTGAACGACGGGAATCAATCTTAAGGGCTGAAGGCGAAAAGAAGTCAACGGTTCTTGTAGCAGAAGGTAAAAAAGAATCCGTTATTCTTGATGCTGAGGCTGAAAAACAGTCTGCCATTCTTCGGGCAGAAGCCGAAAAGGAAAAGAGAATCCGTGAGGCAGAAGGTGAGGCAGAAGCCACTTTAAAGATACAGCAGGCGAATGCAGAGGGAATCCGTATGATAAAGGAAGCTGGAGCGGACAGAGCTGTTCTTGTTATAAAAAGTCTGGAAGCATTCAAGGCTGCAGCTGACGGTAAGGCAACCAAAATCATTATTCCGTCTGAAATTCAGGGGCTGGCAGGACTAGTTTCTTCCATTACGGAGATACCCAAAGAATGAGTTAACCGCAGCAGAAGTCATATGACTTCTTGCTGCGGTTTTTGCAGAAACAGACAGGATTTGGGAGGTTTATATGGAGCTTAAACTGGATTTGGAACGGGAATACGGGCTTGTTCTGGAAGGCGGAGGCGCCAAAGGTGCATATCAGATCGGGGCATGGAAGGCTCTTCGGGAAGCCGGAGTGAAGATAAAGGGGGTTGCAGGTGCTTCTGTAGGCTCTTTAAACGGTGCATTGATCTGTATGGATGACTTAGAACGGGCAGAGGCGATCTGGAAAAACATTGATTATTCCCAGGTTATGTCAGTCAGCAATGAAACCATAGAAGCGTTAAAGAAAAAAGATTTTAAATCCCTGAATTTACAGGAACTGATAGCCAGGGGCTTTCAGCTGGTAAAAGAAGGCGGATTTGACATCACCCCCCTGAAGAATTTAATAGCGGATGTGGTGGGAGACGAAGAGAAAATTGTAAGCTCAGACAGAGAACTGTATTCCGTTACCTATTCCGTTTCCGACCGCAAAGAGCTGGTGGTTGATTTGCGAAATGGGGAAATGGGAACAGTTAAGGACATGCTTCTTGCAAGTGCTTATTTTTTGGCTTTTAAAAATGAGAAGCTGGGCGGAAAACGGTATATGGATGGCGGCGGATTTAATAATGTTCCGTTGGATGTTCTGATTGATCATGGTTATGAGGATATTATCGTGATCCGGATTTATGGCTGGGGATTTGATAAGGAACGGGTGGTTAAGATACCGGATGGGATTAAAGTCTACCACATTGCGCCCAGACAGGATCTTGGAGGAATACTGGAATTCGATAAAAAACAGGCAAGAAAGAATTTAACACTGGGATATTACGATGCCAAGCGGTTCTTATATGACCTGGCTGGACGAATCTATTATATTGATGCACCAAAGACCGAACCCTATTATTTTGATAAAATGATGTCGGAGATGGAACTGTTAAAACTGTATATTAAAGACATGACAGGAGCAGACGGACTGGAGGCGCTGACCGGATACAGGGCGTTTACTGAGACACTTTTTCCAAAGCTTGCAGTAGATTTTAAATTGAAGGATGGCTGGAATTATAAGGATATGTATGTGGGCCTTCTGGAGGACCTGGCTAAGCGGTTAAAGGTGAAACGTTTCCAGATATATACCGTGGAAGAACTGCTTTTAGAGATCCGCAGAAAGATTCATAAGCTGGGAGCAGAGGCTTCCTTTTAGCTTATTTGTATTTTTAAAAAAAATAACTTGCATGAATATTCACTATATACTATAATAATGTATAAAAATACAACAAGCGGAGGAAATGATATGAATCTGAAGGGAAGAAATTTTATAACATTAAAGGATTATACACCGGAAGAGATTCAGTACTTACTGGATCTGTCCGTGGATTTAAAGGCGAAAAAGAAGCAGGGGCTTACTGGTGACTCCTTAAAAGGGAAAAACATCGCCCTTATTTTTGAGAAACCGTCTACCCGTACCAGATGCGCATTTGTTGTTGCTGCAGTGGATGAGGGAGCCCATCCGGAATATCTTGGTAAGGATGACATACAGCTTGGTCATAAAGAAAGTGTTGAGGATACGGCTAGAGTCCTGGGCAGAATGTTTGACGGCATAGAATTCCGCGGTTTTAAACATAAAACAGTGGAAGCTCTGGCCCAATATGCAGGTGTTCCTGTATGGAACGGTCTGACAGAGGATTATCACCCCACACAGATTCTTGCAGATTTACTGACTATAAAAGAGCATTTTGGATATTTAAAAGGGCTGAAGTTTGTTTATGCAGGAGACGGGCGCAATAATATGGCGAACAGCCTGATGATCGGCATGAGCAAGATGGGAGTACATTTTACCATTCTGGCACCGGAATGTCTCTGGCCAGGTAAGGAGCTGGTAGAACTATGCCAGGGATATGCAGATTTAAGCGGAAGCACCATTACACTGACAGAGGATAGTGAGAAGGTGAAGGACGCAGACATTGTATATACAGACGTATGGTGCTCCATGGGAGAGGAAGAGAAGGCGGCAGAACGTGTTGCACTCTTAAAGCCATATCAGGTGAACCAGGAACTGATGAATAAAACAGGTAAGGATACTACCATATTTATGCATTGCCTGCCGGCGGTAAAAGGCAACGAGGTGACAGAAGAGGTCTTTGAATCCGGTGTATCGGTGGTATTTGATGAAGCGGAAAACAGGATGCATACCATTAAGGCAGTGATGGTTGCAACGTTAGGAGAGTAGAAATGTATTTACAGGAACGAGGAAAAAATTTGAGAAATGCTTCCATGATAGTGGATTTAGCCCACATTGTGGTAGGAATCTTAATTGTGGTACTGGCGGTTATTTCTTTTTTAAATCCGGAAGACAATATGCTCATGTTCCCGGTTATATTTTTCCTGGCAGGGGCTTTGAACTTCATTAACGGAATTTATAAAATAAGACTTAGCGGCAGAGAAAAGCGGAAGAAAGCGGCAGGAGGCGCCTCCGTAATTGCAGGCTGCCTGCTGTTTGCTCTTGCAGTAATCAGTGCAGTAAGCATCTGGTGGGGGTGAAGGGCTTGAAAACCGAGATTCTTAAGCTATTAAAGGAAAGTGATGAATATATCTCCGGTCAGGAAATATGCCAGCGGTTTCATGTTTCCAGAACAGCTGTCTGGAAAGTGATACGCCAGCTTCAGGAAGAGGGATATCAGATTGAAGCGGTGCGAAATAAGGGATACCATTTACTCGATTCCTGTGATATAATGACGAAAACAGAGATAGAAAGCTGTATAAAGGGATGTTTCGGACGAATTGTTGATTTTCATGATTCCATTGACTCTACGAATTTAAGAGCCAGGCGTCTGGCAGAGGAAGGCGCCGGAAGTGAAACACTTGTGGCAGCAGATGCCCAGGAGGCAGGAAGAGGCAGAAGAGGACGCAGCTGGGTTTCTCCTCCAGGAAAGAATATATTTATGAGTCTTATTTTAAGGCCGGATATTCTTCCTGCAAAAGCTTCCATGCTGACATTGGTGGCTGCATTGGCTGTCCGCGATGGGATCGGGACCATAACGGGACTGGATCCGGTTATTAAGTGGCCGAACGACATTGTTTCCAGCGGAAAGAAGCTGTGCGGAATATTAACAGAGATGAGTGCAGAGCTGGAGGGTATCCATTATGTGGTAGTCGGCATCGGAATCAATGCCAATATGGAAGAATTTCCTTCGGAAGTCCGTGATACAGCGACCTCTCTGCTTCTTGAGACAGGAAAAAGGGTAGTGAGAAGCCAGCTGATTGCCGCTGTTTTAGAAGCATTTGAGCACTATTATGAAGAATTTATCAGCCAGGGTGATTTATCCGGGCTGATAAGTGTCTATAATAAGTATATGGTCAATGCA
The DNA here is from genome assembly GCA_023460575.1 of Bacillota bacterium. Classification (GTDB taxonomy): domain Bacteria; phylum Bacillota; class Clostridia; order Lachnospirales; family Lachnospiraceae; genus Lacrimispora. The sequence goes on along the minus strand of JAEWPQ010000105.1, from coordinate 3,924 downwards.
GGAAAGGAAGTAAGAATTCTGGATCCGTCAGGTGAATACAGAGGAAGAGCTTTGGGTATTAATAAAACAGGAGAGCTTCTTGTAGAAATGCCGGATGGAGAGGTCAGACATGTTATCTCAGGAGAAGTGTCTGTCCGGGGAATTTATGGATATGTATAATGAATCATTCCCTATATGACAAATTACAGGTTTTAGAGCCGGCCGGACAGGTTATGGACAAGAAAGAACGGTTAAGGGCAGCCGGACGCCCTCTGCTTTCCTGGTATCACGAACACAGAAGAATCCTTCCGTGGCGTGAGAGACCGGAGCCTTACCGTGTATGGATATCGGAAATCATGCTTCAGCAGACAAGAGTGGAAGCGGTAAAACCGTATTTTGACCGTTTTATGGAAGCTCTTCCTGGAGTCGCAGCCCTGGCTGAAGTAACAGAGGACCGCCTTTTAAAGCTCTGGGAAGGATTAGGCTATTACAGCAGGGCAAGGAATTTAAAAAAAGCGGCAGAGCTTCTTGTAGAGAAGTACGGAGGACAACTTCCGTCATCCTATGAGGAGCTTAAAACACTTCCGGGGATTGGTTCCTATACAGCAGGAGCCATTGCCTCCATTGCCTTTAGGCTTCCGGTTCCTGCAGTGGATGGCAATGTACTGCGTGTAATATCAAGAATGACAGGGAGTATGGAGGACATTACAAAGCAGTCTGTAAAGAAAGCCATGGAAGAGCTGATAAAAGATGTTATGCCAAAGGAAGATCCAGGCTCCTATAATCAGGCACTTATTGAGGTGGGAGCGATTGTCTGCGTGCCTAACGGAGCTCCTTTGTGCGGCAGCTGCCCCCTTTTCTCCTTATGCATAGCCAGAGAGAAAGAACTTACCGGAGTGATACCGGTAAAAGCCCCTAAAAAGGCCCGCAGAACAGAATACAGAACGATTCTCATACTCTCAAAGGACGGACGTGTGGCGATCCGTAAAAGAGACAGTACAGGACTTCTTGCCTCTCTTTATGAACTGCCTGGGCTTAACGGGCTGGTTTCCCAGGAGCTGGTAAAGAAAGCACTTGGAATTAATGAGGCGAAGATTACCCCCCTTCCTGAGGCAAAGCATATTTTCAGCCATGTGGAATGGCATATGACTGGCTTTCGTGTGGAACTGACTGAAGTACCGGAAGGTGACTATTTATGGGTTACACCGGAAGAGATTAAGAAAACTTATTCCCTGCCTGGGGCATTTAAGGCGTATACAAAGTTGATTAGGTGATAATAATGAAGAAGATGCTTTTTATATTTAATCCGCGGTCCGGAAAAGCCCAGATCAAAAACAAGCTGGTGGATATTCTGGATATTTTTACGAAGGCCGGTTATGAACTGACGGTACATGTAACCCAGAGACAGGGAGATGCCATGGAGGCAGCATTCCGTTATGGGGAGAATAAGGATCTGGTAGTATGCAGCGGTGGTGACGGAACTTTAAACGAGACCATCAGCGGTTTGATAAAGCTTAATGCGTATCCGGATCTTGGTTATATTCCGGCAGGCTCCACCAATGATTTTGCTTCAAGCTTAAAAATCTCCAAAGACATGTTAAAAGCAGCGGAAGCGGCTGTAATTGGACAGGCGTATCCTATCGATATCGGCGGCTTCTGCGATGACAAATATTTTATCTATATCGCGGCTTTCGGAGCTTTTACGGAGGTTTCCTATCTGACACCCCAGGATAAGAAGAATGTTCTGGGACATCAGGCTTATATGCTTGAGGGAATGAAGAGTCTTGCTTCCATCAAATCCTACTCCATGCGGGTTGAATGTGAAGAGATCATGCTGGAAGGAGAATTCATCTTTGGAATGATTACCAATACCATCAGTGTGGGAGGCTTTAAAGGCCTTGTCACCCAGGATGTGGCTCTTGACGACGGTGAATTTGAAGTCCTTTTAATACGGTCACCAAAAACTGCTCTTGATTTAACCAATATCATTAATTACATGTTTTTAAAAGAAGAACCCAACGAATACGTCCATAAATTTCGGACACGGTCCTTGAAACTCATCTCCGATGAACCAATTGACTGGGTGCTTGACGGAGAATTCGGGGGTGCCAGAAGAGAAGTTTCTATCACTAACTTGGAGAAAAAAATCCGTATTATGAGAAAAAATCTGAAATAGCAACAAAACTGCCTGTTTAGGAAGAAATATGTTGAAATATGGGTTCTGGTAGTATATAATGAAAAGTTGTGTGGGCTTTATGTATACTTCTTAGCGAAAGGACGTTATTAAGTGGAAAAAGATAATTTTTTAGATAAGCTGGGTAAACTTGTCGAACTTGCAAAGACAAAGCATAATGCTTTGGACGTTACAGAGATTAATAACTTCTTTATGGGAGAAGAGCTGACTGCAGAGCAGATGGATCAGATCTATACGTACCTGGAGAATCGCGGCGTTGACGTGATCCCGGTCATGGATGATTCCTCTTTAGCTGATGATGTGCTTATTGCAGATGACCTGCTCCTTGACGATGATCTTGACGACGGTTTCACTAAAGATGTAGATGAAGAAGATATTGATTTAGACGCCATTGATTTATTGGAAGGCATCGGCACAGAAGACCCTGTCCGCATGTATTTAAAAGAAATCGGCACAGTACCGCTCTTAAACGCAGAGGAAGAACTGCGTCTTGCCAAGAGAAAAGCGGATGGTGACGATGATGCCAAGGAACGTCTGATTGAGGCCAATCTGCGTCTTGTTGTCAGCATTGCAAAACGTTATACAGGCCGTGGTATGAGTTTCCTGGATCTGGTTCAGGAGGGAAATTTAGGTCTGATTAAGGGTGTTGAAAAATTTGATTATACCAAAGGCTATAAATTAAGTACATATGCTACTTGGTGGATTCGTCAGTCTGTAACCCGGGCATTAGCTGATCAGGCAAGAACGATCCGGGTGCCGGTGCATATGGTAGAAACAATTAATAAGATGTCCAAGATGCAGAGAAAACTAACTCTTGAACTGGGATATGAGCCTTCTGTGGCAGAGCTTGCAGAAGCACTTGATATGTCCGAGGACAAGGTTATGGAGATCATGCAGATTGCCAGAGAGCCTGCATCCTTAGAGACTCCCATTGGTGAGGAAGATGATTCTAACTTAGGCGATTTTGTGGCTGATAATAATGTGGTAACACCGGAAGGCAACGTTGAGTCTGTTATGCTAAGAGAACATATTGACGCGCTTTTAGGTGATTTAAAGGAAAGAGAGCGTCAGGTAATTGTTCTGAGGTTCGGTTTGGAAGACGGACATCCGCGCACATTGGAAGAAGTGGGAAAAGAATTTAATGTTACCCGCGAACGTATCAGGCAGATTGAGGCTAAGGCACTTAGAAAGCTGAGAAATCCAGTCCGCAGCAAGCGAATCAGAGATTTCTTATAAGACATAGAAAAGGCGCAGCTGATAATGATCTGCGCCTTTTTGTCATTTCTGAAGACGGCAGGGAGGAAGACACCATGAACCCAAGGAATTATCAGAAGGAATTGGACCAGATCATAGAAGGATTAAAGGAGCAGAAAAAAGTTCCGAAACTGCTGATACACAGCTGCTGTGCTCCATGCAGCAGCTATGTATTGGAATATTTGTCCCAATATTTTGAAATTACTGTTTATTTTTACAATCCCAATATATATCCTCCAATGGAATATATAAGACGTGTGGAGGAACAGGAACGGCTTATTAATGAGATAAAATTTCTTCATCCGGTTACCTTACAGACCGGCGCCTATGAACCGGGGGAGTTTTACCGGATCGTAGAAGGTCTTGAGAAAGAACCGGAAGGCGGATTACGGTGTTTCCGCTGCTATGAACTCCGCATCCAGGAGGCCGCCAAGATAGCCCAGGCAGGCAGATTTGATTACTTTACAACCACCTTATCCATAAGCCCCCTTAAGAAT
>JAEWPQ010000104.1 GCA_023460575.1 Bacillota bacterium | reverse complement strand
CTGACTTTGCATCGATGATAATTGTATCAGGATCAATCAGACCTTCTTTTACCAGCGGATAAATGGAAAGCTCAGAACAGGTAGGATAACAGCCCGGATTTGCTATCAGTCTTGCATTTTTAATCTTTTCCCGGTTGATTTCCGGAAGTCCGTATACCGCTTCCTTTATATATTGAGGTGATTTATGCTGGATCTGATACCACTCTTCATAGATTTTCACATCCTGAATCCGAAAATCCGCACTTAAATCAATGACTCTTGCCTTTGATAAAATATTCTCGTTTAAAGCAGATGCCAGAAAACCCTGGGGTGTTGCCGTAAAAATCACATCCACTTTCTCTGCCAATGCTTCTATATTATCATCCATGCAGGAATCGCTGACGATTTCAAACATATTCTGAAAAATGGAAGCATATTTCTGGTCCACGTAGCTTTTCGATCCGTACCATTTAATCTCCACATCATCTCTCTGGAGTAAAAGTCTTGCCAGCTCACCACCTGCATATCCGGTTGATCCTATAATTCCTGCTTTAATCATCGTCATCGCTCCTTACTATTCTCTATTTTGTATCAGTCATCCGCTCTCCATTCATGAGCGATTTGCCTTTCCTTTAAGGATTTTCATAATTATACATCTCTTTTGTATATTATGCAAGATGTTTTTATATTTTTCATTTTACCCTTGCATTTATACCAGTTTTGTTGTATATTTATGTAAGTTCAAAAAGAAAATATACAAAAACCATTGAGGAGGAATCATATATGAAAGAGAAAGTAATTTTAGCTTATTCCGGCGGACTTGACACCACTGCCATTATTCCATGGTTAAAGGAAAATTTTGATTATGAGGTAGTCTGCTGCTGCATCGACTGCGGACAGGGCAACGAGCTTGATGGTCTGGAAGAGAGAGCCAAATTATCCGGTGCTTCCAAATTATATATAGAAGATCTGGTAGATGACTTCTGCGACAACTACATTATCCCCTGTGTACAGGCCAATGCAGTTTATGAGAATAAGTATCTTCTGGGCACTTCCATGGCTCGTCCGGCCATTGCAAAGAGACTGGTTGAAATTGCAAGGAAGGAAGGCGCTACTGCCATCTGCCACGGAGCAACCGGTAAGGGCAACGACCAGATCCGTTTCGAACTTGGCATCAAGGCTCTTGCTCCTGATTTAAAGATCATCGCACCATGGCGTATGACCGATGTATGGACCATGCAGTCCCGTGAAGATGAGATCGAATACTGCAGGCAGCACGGAATCGACCTTCCGTTCTCAGCAGACAACAGCTACAGCCGTGACCGTAACTTATGGCACATCAGCCATGAAGGCTTAGAACTGGAAGATCCGGCTAATGAGCCAAATTATGATCACCTTCTGGTCCTTGGTGTTTCTCCTGAGAAGGCTCCTGATGAAGGGGAATACGTGACCATGACCTTTGAAAAAGGCATACCTGTCAGCGTAAACGGCGAAACCATGAAGGTTTCCGATATTATAACAAAGTTAAATGATCTGGGCGGAAAGCACGGCATCGGCATTGTGGATATCGTGGAGAACCGTGTAGTAGGCATGAAATCCAGAGGTGTTTATGAAACTCCCGGCGGAACCATTCTCTTAGAAGCACATCAGCAGCTGGAAGAGCTGGTTTTAGACCGCGCTACCATGGAAGTAAAAAAAGATATGGGTAATAAATTTGCACAGATCGTATACGAAGGAAAATGGTTCACACCGCTTCGCGAAGCAGTTCAGGCATTTGTTACTTCTACACAGGAATATGTCACAGGAGAAGTGAAGTTCAAGCTTTATAAGGGTAACATCATCAAAGCAGGAACCTCATCCCCGTACTCCTTATACAGCGAATCTCTTGCTTCCTTTACCACCGGTGATCTCTATGACCATCATGATGCAGACGGCTTCATCACTCTGTTCGGTCTTCCGTTAAAGGTTCGTGCCATGAAGATGCAGGAACTTAAAAAATAATCACTTCTAAATAATAACAGGAATCGTGGCTGTATTTTAGAATCCCGCCACCATTCCTGTTTTTCTCTCTGATTATCAGATCATTATTCACAACAACCGGATTCAAAAAGGTAGAAAAATCCCACATAATGTTTAATCTTTTTTTTCTTGTCCAGGACAATTGACAGCCCGATACTCTTGATTTATAATTGCTCTGATTACATAAGATGAAATTTTGACAAAAGAATAAAAAGAATAAAACCAAATCAGGAGAAAACAAATGTCGCAGGAAAAACACTTACCCACACCCGGCAGTAAGAAGCTGATGGGAAAAAACATGGGCAAAAATTCTATCAAACGCAAGCTTCAAATCAGTATTGCAGCATTATCTACCGTTATCACATTACTTTTCGGCACCGTCAATTCCATTATCGTCTATCGGGATGCAAGAAACAACATGCAGCTTAGAATCCAGGAAAACACCAACGCATACAACCATTCGGTAGAAAACGCTATTCTCATTTTTAAGACTAAAATTGAATCAATCTCAAAGGACAGCAGAATCAGAACCTCCACAGGCGCATCGGAACAGCTTAAGAAAGACTTAGCCCAGCTGGCGCAGGAATATGGATTTGATTCCATAGTCGTCTGCAATCCTCAGGGAATGACTTCTGACGGAACCGATATCAAAGACAGGGAATACTTTCAGAAATCCACGAATGGGGAAACCTATATTTCCTCTCCCCTTTTAAGCAAAGCAACCGGTCAGATGATTATGATTCTTTCTGCCCCTGTAAATGGAGACGGAAGCAAGGGCATCGTTTTCGCAAGACTCTCCTGTGATTCCTTCAGCAAGATGATTAATGATATTTCCCTTGGAAAATCAGGCTATGGATTCATCGTGGATAAAGCAGGAACCGTTGTTGCACATAAGAATCAGGATAATGTGAACCAGCAGTTAAATTACATAGAAACTGCAAAAACAGATTCATCCTTTTCTGACGCTGCAAAGATGGTGCAGAACATGATAGCTGGTAAGCCCGGTATCGAATCCATTCATCATAAAGGAAGCCAGCTTACCGTAGGTTATGCCCCCATTCCTAATACAGACGGCTGGTCCATCGGTGTGGCGGCAAAAACCTCTGAACTTATGGAAGGTTTCTACATCTCAATCTTCATTATGATTCTTTTTATAGTTGTATTTTTAATCATCGCTTTGATTTGTGCAATCAGGATTGCCTCTCCTATTGTTAACCCCATTATTAAAATGGTGGACAGACTGGAGCTTCTTTCTCAGGGTGATCTTCATTCCGATGTCCCGGAATATGTGAGCGACGATGAGATCGGCACTCTTTCCGCTTCTTTAAAATATACCGTTTCTTCTCTCCGCTCCATCATCAATGATGCCACGACTGTTTTAGACGGCGTAGAGAAAGGGAACTGCACCATGACCATTGAATCGGATTACAAAGCAGATTTTATCCGTCTTAAAACCTCCATCAATGGAATCATTACCAATTTAAATACCATTTTCGGAAACTTCCGGGACTCCATTAATCAGATTTCAAACGGAGCGGATCAGATTTCCTCCGGAGCTCAGCTTTTAGCTTCCGGTACAACGGAGCAGGCGGCTACTGTGGAAGAGTTAAATGCATCCATATCCAATGTGGCTCATCATGCGGAAGAAAATGTGGTTACCGTTTCAACAGTAAATGAATATGTAAAACAGACCGGAATAGAGCTTGCAAAAGGAAATTCCTACATACAGAATTTAAATCAGGCCATGAATGAGATAGGAGAAGCTTCTAAGAAAATCACAAATATCACCAAAGTGATTGAAGATATCGCATTCCAGACCAACATTCTGGCACTGAATGCCGCTATTGAAGCAGCAAGGGCCGGAGAGGCCGGAAAAGGCTTCGCCGTTGTTGCAGATGAAGTACGCAATCTGGCTGTTAAGGTATCGGAAGCATCCGGAGAAACCTCTTCCCTGCTGGCTCATTCCTCTTCTCTCGTGGAAAACGGAGAAACCTTATCACAGGAAACGGTGGAAATACTGAAAGGTCTGGCTGACAAAGCTGAATTCCTTGGCGAGTCCATGGAAAAGATCCGCAGTGCGTCTGCAGAACAGGTAGATGCCATTTTGCAGATCAACACCGGCTTAACCCAGGTATCGTCCGTAGTTCAGACCAATGCGGCAACTGCAGAGGAAAGCTCTGCATCCAGTGAAGAGCTAGCAGCCCAGGCACAGACAATGAAAGATGAAATCAGCTGGATTCAGCTGATGGGTGACAATATTTCTGAAAAAAATCAGATCAGTGAACCGGTATATGAAGCAGCAGAAATAGAATTACCGGAAGCTCCGGTCATAACAGATAAATATTAATTAAAAAGATACCGCCAGTTCATAAACGTCCCGGCGGTATCTTTTTTATGAATTCACAAATGAAGTCCAATACCTTCACCCGCGGATTTTTCATCTCCTTTATAAAAGTATCTTAAATGATCTTTATTTTTCACCGGCATCTCCCAGTTCGTTCAGCCTATCACCGGATATGCGGTATACTGTCCATTCATCCATTGCCTCCGCCCCCATGGAACGGTAAAAGTCGATACTGGGCTGATTCCAGTCCAAGCACCACCACTCCAGTCTTCCACAGCCCCGTTCTCTGGCAACGGCTCCTAATTTCTTAAAAATTGCTTTACCAATTCCCTTTCCTCTGTATGCAGGCTTTACAAACAAGTCTTCCAGATAAATTCCGGCTCTTCCGAGAAATGTGGAGAAATTATGGAAAAACAATGCAAATCCTACTTCTTTTCCATCTGCCAGTGCAAAGATCACTTCTGCCTTTTTCTGCCCGAACAGCCAGTCTTTTAAAAGCTCTTCTGTTGCTACCACTTCATCAAGCATTTTCTCGTAATCTGCCAGCTCTTTAATAAATTCCAGAATTAAACCTGTATCCGATTCCTGTGCATATCGAAATGTCAGTTCCATTTGATTCCTCCTCGTGTGCATCTGTATTCACTCAGTATACCGTATTTATTTTCTTTTTTCCAGAACATGCTTAATCCGGGGCATCATTTTTTTAGTATACAAATATCCGCTCTCCATGCATTCCTCCATATATTCAAAGGTTAAAAGCCCTGACCCTTTTGGAATCGGCGGCTTTAAAAGAAGAATTTCACCACTGGAACGGCAGTCCTTTAACTCCCTGCTCATAATGGAAAACGAATGGAATGCGATCTCCATTATGGAATGATCCTTTGGCATCTCATATGCTTCCCCGATATCAACTGCAATCACTCTTGATTCCCCTGTGGAAATAAGTAAATCCACCGGAAGGTTATTAGTCACACCTCCATCCACCAGCAAAAAACCATTGATCTGCCTTGGACAGAATACAGCGGGAACAGAAGAGCTTGCCATCATAATATCACATAAAAGCCCGTTTTTCTGCCACTTTACATTTTCTTCCCGAAGCGCAGATATGGGCACTTTTTCCTTAAAAAGGTTGGTAAAAACAACGGTGTTACCGCTGTTTATGTCAACAGCCGGTATCAGAAGACCCTTCCCGCAATCCTGTATTTCCAGCCCATCGGTTAAATCACAGAGAAAACGGGAAAGCCGGTTGCCTTTAATTAATCCCATTAAAAATGTACTTCTGTGAAGCAGTACCTGAGGCAGAAACAGGATGACTCCGATTATATTGGGATCTATATAATTTTCTCCATGCTTTGCCAGCCAGCTCACTGTTTCCCTCATCTTACCTATCCCCATTCCGGACGCATAAAGTCCAGCCACAATACTGCCGGCACTGGCTCCCGCAATCCTGTCGGGCAAAAGACCGTTTTCTTCTAACGCCGTAAGAACACCTACATGAACCGCTCCTCTGGTTCCTCCTCCTGATAATGCAAGCCCATAATCTGCCATGTTTTCCTTCTCCTTGCCTGGAAGAAACGTTTCAGGAAAATGTATGCTTTTTCCACTTCATTTATGACCTGGAGAGGAGTACGGAAAACAGCGAAAAGCCGGAAAGCATAAAGGACCAAATCCTTCCGCTCTCCGGCTTATTATTTATAATTGATTCATTTTAAAAGAGTTTATCAGTTGCCGCCTGCATAATAGGCATCTATCCCGTCTGCGATCCCTTTTGCAATCTTGTCCCGGTATTCATCCGTCGCCATCTTCTTATCTTCTTCTGCATTACTCATAAAGCCCATCTCCACAATGGTTACAGGTATCTTGCACCAGTTAATTCCGCTCATGGAATCTGTCTCCTGTACGCCCCGGTTCTTAAATCCGGTCTGATTGCAGATTCCATTTACCACTGTTTTTGACAGTGCTGAACTCTTGTTGTAGAGACTGCTGTTGTATGGGTTTTTTGAAGTCTGACACATCGTCAATGCTCCGGCTATGGAACTGTCATTTAAAGAATTGGCGTGAACTCTTATGAAAATATCCGCTCCGCTCTCATTGGCCATGTTGGCACGCTCTGCATTGCTGATATTCACATCATCGGTCTCACGGATCATATAAACCCGGTACCCTCTGTTAAGCAGCTCCTGCTTTAATTTGAGAGAGACTGCCAGAGTCAGCTTGTACTCCGGTATTCCGGTTACAGTTCCCTGGGTTCCTGATGCTACCTTTGGTTTCATCTGGGAGGATCCCGGTCCGATGGGTTCTTTTTGAGAATTTCCCTTTGCCTGGTGTCCCGGATCGATGGCAATCAGCCGTCCGTTTCCGCTTCCGGATATGGACGGAGTCTGAGCTTTATCAGCCGGTTTGTCCGTGGATATATAACGGGAAGATACATAGCATTCTTTATTCTCATAGATGACACGGCTCCAGCTCTGACTGTATCCGGTACGTTTCAGTGCAGCTCCCTGATTAAGGGTTACTGCTATCTGGCTGGAAACAGATGGCTGTGTCCTCACATTCACCCCGCTGCCTGTCACATAGACTGTCTCGTCTGCTTTTTGAAACTCCGGAGCGGTCTCCGTTGTTACAGCGGCTTCGTGGGAGCTTTTCTCAGCCGTCTTTCCATCTTCATCCCCGATGGTTACAGGGTTCTGCGTTTCCCCGCTTATCTCCCCTTTTGCTTCCTCAACGGCAGGAGTCTGTATGGCTTCATACTTTTTTCCGCAGCCGGAAAGCAGAAACAGACAGAAAAGCAGAACAGCCGGGAGGATCCATCTGATTGTTTTTTTGCTGGTTATCACAGTATAGTTCCTCCTCCCACTACATATTCGCCCTGATAAAATACCACGGCCTGTCCGGGAGTGATCGCTCTTTGCGGCTCCTCAAATCTGCATTCTACCACGCCATCCTCCACTTCTTTTATGTTACAGGCGGCGCCCTTATGGCTATAACGGATCTTGGCCATTACCTCCATCTCTTCTCCATGAAGGCCGTCTACTGCCATCCAGTTTAAATGTCCGGCGCGGAGAGTGTCAGAATAGACATCCTCTCCTTTTCCAATGACCACTTCGTTTGTCTCAGGCCGTATCTCCACCACAAAAACCGGATATCCAAGAGATAAGTTTAAGCCTTTTCTCTGTCCGACGGTGTAGTGAGTAATTCCCTTGTGACGTCCGATTACCTGGCCATCCAAATCCACAAAATCACCTTCCGGCGCTCTCTCTCCTGCGCTCTCTTCAATAAATCCGGCATAATCATGATCCGGTATAAAACAGATCTCCTGACTGTCCGGTTTGTGAGCAACGTTAAGATTGATCCGGTCAGCAATCTCCCTGATCTGATCCTTGGAATAAGCTCCTACCGGCATCAGGGTACATGCCAGCTGATCCTGGGTTAAATTATAAAGAGCATATGTCTGGTCTTTCGCAGCAGTCACTGACTTTTTAAGGGCATATCTGCCGTTTGGAAGCCTGTCGATCTGTGCGTAATGACCTGTGGCAATATAATCGGCACCGATATCCAGGCTGCGCTTCAGCAGAGATTCCCACTTGACATAGCGGTTGCAGGCGATACAGGGATTGGGAGTCCGTCCTCTCTGGTATTCCTCTACAAAGTAATCGATGACCTGTGATTTGAACTCTTCTTTAAAATTCATAACATAATAAGGAATTTCAAGATCCCAGGCAACTCTTCTGGCATCATCTACGGCACTGAGGCCGCAGCAGCCTCCGTTCTCTTCCTGAGTCACGTTATCCTCGTCCTGCCAGATCTGCATGGTTACGCCGATTACGTCATAGCCCTGTTCCTTTAGCAGCCAGGCTGCAACGGATGAATCCACGCCGCCTGACATTCCTACTACTACTTTCGCTTTACTCATATTGTTCCATTTCCATTAATATTCTTCTACTACTTCTTCCTCGCCGATATCAGACTTTGGCTTCTTTAAGCCATCAATCTCAATGCCATGCTTGGTCGCATAATCCCATAAAGCAGCATGGATTGCCTCTTCGGCCAGTAAGGAGCAGTGAACTTTTACAGGGGGCAGCCCGTCAAGTGCCTCACATACGGCCTTGTTGGTTACCTCCATGGCTTCCCGAACTGATTTACCTTTTACCATCTCTGTTGCCATGCTGCTGGTAGCTACTGCCGCACCGCATCCAAAGGTTTTAAATTTTACATCCTGAATAATCTGGTTCTCATCAATATCCAGATAAATTCTCATAATATCGCCGCATTTTGCATTACCAACAGTACCCATACCGCTGGCGTTCTCTATTTCACCCACATTTCTCGGGTGCTCAAAATGATCCATTACTTTTTCTGTATACATATTCTATATTCTCCACTTTCTGGTAATTCATCTACCCTGTACTAGTTCCCCTGATGCTTGATATAATCCTCATAAAGAGGAGACATGCTGCGAAGCTTCGCTACGATCTCCTTGATGGCTTCCACCACGTAATCCATCTCTTCCCTGGTATTTTCCTCGTCAAGAGTCAGGCGAAGAGAACCGTGGGCAATCTCATGGGGCAGGCCGATCGCCAGCAGCACATGGGACGGATCTAAGGAGCCTGACGTACATGCAGAACCGCTGGATCCGCAGATTCCTTTCATATCCAGCATGATCAGTAAGGATTCTCCCTCAATAAACTGGAAGGCAAAATTTACATTATTGGAAAGGCGGCTTTTTCTGCTGCCGTTAATTCTGGTATATGGAACCTCTTTCATAACACGTTCCATTAAATATTCCCGAAGTTCAGTCTCTTTGCGGGTTCTTTCTTCCATTCCTGTCACTGCAAGCTCCACCGCTTTACCGAAACCTACGATTCCGGTTACATTCTCTGTTCCTGCACGGCGCTTTCTTTCCTGGCCGCCACCATGAACAAAGGAACGGGACTTCACTCCTGTTCTGATATATAAAAATCCAATTCCCTTTGGTCCGTTAATCTTATGACCGCTGGCGCTTAACATATCAATGTGATATTCATCTACATTGATGGGCACATGACCGAATGCCTGAACTGCATCGGTATGGAATAAGATCTTATGCTCTTTTGCTATCTCACCAATCTCCTTAATGGGTTCAATGGTGCCGATCTCGTTATTGGCAAACATGACAGAAATGAGGATGGTGTCAGGACGAATGGCTTTTTTCAGCTCGTCTAACTTTATGGAACCATTCTCATCTACATTCAGATAAGTGATATCAAAACCGCGTTTTTCTAAATACTCACAGGTATGGATCACGGCATGATGTTCGATTTTACTGGTAATGATGTGTTTTCCTTTTTCTGCATAGGCTTCTGCAGTTGCAATGAGAGCCCAGTTGTCTGATTCAGAACCGCCGGCTGTAAAATAAATCTCGTTAGCCTTGGCTCCAAGAGAATTCGCGATGATCTCTCTGGATTCCTGAACTGCTTTCTTCGAAATACCGGAAAATTCGTATACGGAAGATGGATTGCCATAATATTCCGTAAAGTAAGGCAGCATGGCTTCTACGACCTCTGGTCTGGTTTTGGTCGTCGCTGCGTTGTCTAAATAAATCAGTTGTTTCATATTTGTTAGTTCCGCCTTTCTGTAGTTCTAAAGTTAAAAGCTTCATCTACATTTTCTATTATACACACATTTCCTAGAAATTCAATAGGAATGATTCTCATTATGATTATGTCATGAAGAAAGAACAATTTCCATATATTTATAATAATTCTCTTTTTCAGGAGATTTCATGAAAGATTCTCTAAAGATCCCCAGAAAACTATCAAAAAGAAAATATGCGCTACTGACCGGCACGCTTCTTCTTACGTCAGC
>JAEWPQ010000103.1 GCA_023460575.1 Bacillota bacterium | reverse complement strand
AACATTCTGGGGCTGGGCTGGGCAGCTACGCCTGCCGGACTGAAAGCCATGGAGTCTTTAAAAGATCTGGAGGAGACCAGGAGAAAGGATTATTCTCGGGGAAAGAAATCCCACAAACCGGTTTCGGAAGGAACAGCCAGTAATGAAATGTGTACTTTTATGATTATTAACATATCGTCACTTCAACTGATTCCTGTCAATATGATCGCATATAGAAGCCAGTACGGCAGTCCGGATCCGACGGCGATTGTAGGGCCGGCTATCGCAGCAACGCTGTTCTCTACGGTAATAGGAGTGGCTCTGTGTAAGCTGCTTGACCGGTAACAGTTAACAAAATTAAAAACACGCCGGTTCTCCAATCAATGGGAGGACCGGCGTGTTGAATTTATTTTGTATTGAAAGAACAATTGACTACTGTAGCACCAACGATGACGTCTTTGCCGGCACCACCGCTTGAGATACAGTCTGAAAACTTATGAGTTCCTGATTTAGGAGCTTTTGGGAAGTAGAAATTAACATTGTTATTCTTTCCTGTGCAATTTTTTAGGGTGATAAAACCGGTGTTATTATTCTGGTCAAATCCTCTTTTTTTGTTGCCAATGGCAACACAGCCCTCCAGGTAATGGTTATCACTGGTATAATTTCCCCCTACTTTAAACCCCTGTCCGTTTCCATCGCCTTTTCCGTTGTAGGAAGCCTCACAGTTGTATAATTTAACTCCATTACCGGCAGAATAGAAATCAAATCCGTCATCAGAATTGTTAAGTGCGATACAGTTTTTAAAAACGTTGCCGCTTCCGATGCTTAACTTAGCGGCAAAACCATCTGCATTCTCACCATTAGTCTTGGAATCGTAGTTATAGGTAGAGGTAACTCTGGTAATCTCATTATTGAAGGCGCCGTTGCTCATCTGAAGACCGGTGTCTCCGCATTTTGTAATGAAGCAGTCCAGTATCCGGTTATTGCCGCCGCTGATATGAATTCCGTTATCTCCTGCATTCTGAATGGTAAGACCGGATATAATCCAGTAGTTTCCTGTAATTTGGAACCCCCTTGAGCTGTCGGCATATGGCTGGCTGGAGAAATCAACGACGGGTTTGTGCCCGCTGTAATTCATTATTCTAATGGGTGAGCCGGAAGTACCGCTCTTGCTTAGTTTGTATGTAGTTGATGATTTGTAGGTTCCATTCATTAAATAAATGGTAGTACCTGCTGATGCATTGCCCAACGCTTTATCAATTGTCTTATATGGCTTGTCTTTTGACTGTCCGTTATTGGAGTCACTGCCGTTTACCGAAACATAATACTCGTTTGTAGCCCCATGGGCAGGTGTGGGACTGATGACACATAAACTGGTAACCATAAGGCAGGTGGTGATGATACTGATGATTCTTTTTCCATTTCTCATATTTTATCCCCTTTCTTTCTATCTGGACAGGAAATCAGTTATTTGACCCCTTAATTCCAGACCTATAATTAGATACTAAAATAGTGAAAATGATTTGTCAATAAAAAAGAAAGGGATTTTCAAATTATTCCAAAATGTCATAAATAATACTATAATTAGCAGGAAAATTAACGAATTAAAGTTATAAATTTAAAAAGTAATTGGGCAGCTTATTTAGCTTCAAATGCTGCAAAAATCATTATTTTAATTTTATCAATTTTTTAAAAAAAATGTTTAAAACAATAAACAACATACCAATTGGTATGATCTATGTATTAAAGGTATGATGAATTTTACTAAAGAACTATACAGTATGAACAAAAAATACTAATAAAATTGTCGTAATATGATGAAAATCAAAATTTTTACTGAAAGTGTATTTACATACGTCATATGTTATGCTAGCATAAGGTCAGATGAGAAATAAAAGTGACCAAATACATGCTGATAAATAAATAAAATATATGCAAAACGCCTATTGCGATTTTGATAAAGGAGAATGCCATGAGGAGAGATTCAGATAAGATGCAGAATATTGATGCGTTACCTATGGCCATTGCACAAAAGGTAAAAACAATGATCATACAAAGGGAGATGAAGCCGGGAGACCGGCTGCCAACAGAAAAGGAACTGGCAGAACTTTTTGAGGTGAGCCGGTCAACTTTAAGAGAAGCCATGAAGTTTTTAAGAGCAGAAAATGTTGTAGTCATCCGCCAGGGAAGCGGAACCTTTATCAGCGCAGGAACCGGTATAGGAGATGACCCGCTGGGTCTGCATTTTACCAATCAAAAATATCTGATTCAAAATCTTTTTGAAACCCGTATGCTGATTGAACCTCAAATCGCAGGACTGGCTGTGCAGCGGGCTACCCCTCAGGATATTAAAAATCTTGAGAGACTTGTTGAGGAAATGGAACGGATTCAAATTAACAGCACTTCTACGGCGGAGATGGATGTTCAATTCCATACAGCCGTTGCAGAATGTACGCATAATGAAGTACTCATTCGGGTGGTACCTATTATCAATGAATCCATCCGGCGCAGTCACGTAGAAACCCATAATGACCTGGAGAGCTTCAAACGGGCAAAACGAAGCCACAGGGGTATTTATAAAGCCATTGCCGACGGCAACTATATGGAAGCCAAATTTCTGGCCGAACGGCATGTATGGGATACATTAACTGATGTAAGGGAAAGGGAGGAACAAAAATGAAGAAAAGATTATTTGGAAAGGAAACAATGGCGGTTGCAATGGCGGTTCTTATGGCAGCAGGAGCAATGACCGGCTGTTCTTCGGGCGGCAAAGAGACAACGGAAGCGGTGGCAGAGACAACGGCAGCCACCACAGTGGCATCTGCGTCAAAGGAGGGACAGGCACCTGCCGAAGAAATCAAACCTTGTGAAATCAAATTCCGTTACTGGGCCGACAATACAGATTATTCCCAGCTTATGCAGGACATTATTAAGAAATTTAATGCTGAAAACGGAAAGGGTATTACTGTTATTGGGGAAGAAAGTCCGTGGGATGGAGGTGCTTATTCGGAGAATTTATTTAATGCAAAGATGGGGGGCGGAGATGTAGACTGTGCAACCTGGAAGCTCACTTCCACGCCATTATTTGTTAATAACGGTCTTCTGGCTGACTTAACACCAATGATTGATGCCTGGGATAAAAAGTCTGAAATTGATGATAATATTTATAACATTATGGTAGAAGCCGGAGATATGCAGCGCATCTATGTAATGCCATGGAATATTCAGGTCCTTTATGTATATTACAGACCATCCATCTTTAAAGCGGCAGGAATCGAAGTACCGAAGACCTATGAAGAATTTCTGCAGGCAATTGAAAAGTGTACCATGGATACGAATGGTGACGGAAAGACTGACGTATACGGTTTTGGTATGAGAGGTGCAAAAGGAGGCCAGGAGCCATGGGGCAGCTTTGTCTATGGACGGGGCGGCAGCTTTGAAGATCTGACGACTCCTGAGGCGGAACAGGGCATGCAGGATTTCATTGATATTTATAAAAAAGGTTATGTACCTCCAACAGCGACCAGTGACGGATTTAGCGAGATCATTGCCAATTTCAAGTCAGGGCTTACGGCAATGACCATTCACCACACAGGCTCCAGCAAGGATATGGAAAAGCTATTCGGAGATGATGTTTCTGCTTTCCCATTCCCAGCAGGCAAGAGTCAGTGGACATCAATGGGGGATACGGAAACAGTTATATTTGAATCCTGTGAAAATAAACAGGCAGCTTTTGAGTGGGTATCTTATTTAGCTGCGGGAGAAGGTCAGAAAATGTGGTGTGAGGGAACCGGAAATGTTCCTGTAAGTAAGAGCGTTCAGGCGTCTGATTTCTTCCAGAATAACCGTTTTATGAAAGCATCTATTGACGGACAGGGACATGCGGGTATTGTTCCAATCCTTGATACGACAACCGAATGGATTTCTAATATTTGGCCGAATACGGTATCTCAGGCGCTGACTGGAAGCATTTCTGCCAAACAGTGTATGCAGACCTTACAGGATGGACTTTATCAATAGGTGATTTATATGTCGGGGCTGCTTCGTATGCAGCCCCAACCAGTTAGGAGGGGAAATACGAATGGTTAAGAAACGGACGATATGGCCGTATGTATTAGTTGCTCCGGCAGTGCTGATCATTCTGTGCGTGGTATTTATACCGGTTTTCAATGCAATCATTATGAGCTTCCAGAACTATGATCTCAGAAGACCGAAACAGATTGCATTTAATGGGATTTCCAATTATTTGGCAGCGTGCAGGGATCCGCTTTTTCAGGGGGCTCTCATTCGGACCATAGTCTGGGTGGTGTGTGGTGTTGGCTTTCAGTTCCTGTTTGGTTTTATACTGGCTCTTTTTCTGAATAAGGAGTTTGCGGGACGGGGAGTGATAAGGGCAGTCAGCATGATTCCCTGGGTAACACCGGGTGTATTGATCGGGTTAATGTGGAGATGGATTTATGACGGTAACTTTGGCGTATTAAACGATCTGTTGGTAAAAACCCATTTAATAACCAATAAAATTCCGTTTCTTTCTCAGGTGACGACTGCGTTTCCCAGTGTCATTGTGACAATTATCTGGCAGGGAATTCCATTCTTTTCGCTGATGCTTCTGGCGGCTTTGCAGGGAGTGTCCACTGAGATTTATGAAGCCGCTGACATTGACGGGGCATCTTTCTGGCAGAAATTATTTTATATAACAATTCCATCAATAAAAAACACGATCTATGTTACGGTACTGCTTCGTGTCATCTGGGTTGCCAATTCTGTAGATGTGATCTTTAACATGACAGAAGGGGGACCGGCCTATTCGACTCAGACGCTCAGTGTTTATATTTTCAATAAGGGAAATGCATTAAATCTGGGTTATGCATCTGCAATGGCAATATTGCTGGCAGTGCTTCTGCTGTTTGCTTCAGTTCCATATTTGAGAATGAACTTTAAAGAGGAGGTATAAAGATGAAGAAGCGAGTTGATATAAGACAAATCATGTGTGTGTACCTTCCACTGACATTAATACTGCTCTTTATTTTGTTCCCTTTTTACTGGACGTTTATAACATCAGTAAAACCCGAGGAAGAACTGTATGGAATGGTGGTCACATATTGGCCGAAATCAATTACGTTTGAGTCCTACAGGAAGCTTTTTACAACTACGGTTAATTTTCTTGCAGCGATCAAGAACAGTTTTATTGTGGCGGCAATGACGACTCTGGTATCTTTGACGGCATCGACTCTCGCAGCATATGCATTCTCCAGATACCAGTTTGCAGGAAGAAAAATTCTTATGTGTACCTTCCTTTGCAATAATATGTTCCCGACGGTATTGCTGCTGATTCCGTTGTATTCCATTATGCGTAAGATGGGGCTTTTGTACACACCCACCTCTCTGGTTTTATCTTATACCACATTTACCATTCCGTTTTCCGTATGGCTGCTGCTGGGCTTCTTAAATGATCTTCCCATGTCTCTTGAGGAAGCGGCCCTGGTTGACGGCTGCAACAGAGGTGTCGCTTTTGTGAAAATTATACTTCCGATTCTGGGACCCTGCCTGGTTGCTACCGGTGTTTATATCTTTATGACATCATGGAATGAATACACATTTGCCGTGATGTTTACCAATACAGAAACACGTACCATTCCAGTAGCATTAAAAAGTCTGATCGGACAGCTTGGTGTTCAGTGGGATTTACTTACAGCAGGAGGAATCATAACGATTATACCGGTATGTATCATGTTCTTCTTCGCGCAGAAACGATTAGTAGAAGGTTTGACGGCAGGAGCTGTAAAGGGTTAAACCGATAATAGGAGGAAAAAAATTATGCAGTACGATTTGAAGGCAAAGGAATTGAGGGCAGACATTCTTAAGATGTTATTTGCCTGTCAGTCAGGACATCCAGGAGGTTCCTTATCCTGTGTAGAGATGCTTATGGCACTTTATTATGAGGTAATGAACGTTGACCCTGAGAATCCTGATAAACCGGACAGGGACCGACTAGTATTGAGCAAAGGACATGCATGCCCTGCGTTATATGCGGTTCTTGCAGATATGGGATATTTTCCGAAGGAGGATCTGGCAGGGCTCAGACAGATTGACAGCCACCTTCAGGGTCATCCGGATTGTACAAAGACACCGGGTGTGGATATGAATACCGGATCTTTGGGGCAGGGAGCATCCCTTGCAATGGGACTGGCGCTTGCGGCCAGGCATGCGGAAGCGTCCTATCAGGTTTATGCAATCTTAGGTGACGGGGAATGCCAGGAAGGGCTTGTATGGGAAGCCGCTATGGCAGCAGCTCATTATAACCTGGATAATCTTACATTCATGCTGGATTATAACAGGCTTCAGATTGATGGAAGCAATGAAGAGGTAATGAGTCTCGGTGATATTATAAAGAAATTTGAGGCATTCGGTTTTTCGTGCATGGAAGTGGATGGACATGATATCAGTGCCATAACAAAGGCGTTAAAGACGCCGGTAACAGGCAAACCAAAATTCATTTGCTGCAATACCGTAAAGGGAAAAGGGGTTTCTTTCATGGAAAATCAGTACGGCTGGCATGGGAGACCAATGAATGCAGAAGAATTTGCCATTGCAATGAAAGAACAGGAGGTAGTTTAAATGGGAAAGTCACTGAGAGTTGCATATGGAGAATCCCTTGTAAAATTAGGGGCACAAAATGAGAAAGTGGTGGTGTTGGATGCGGATTTGGCACATGCTACACAGACCTGTATGTTTAAGGAGGAGTATCCTGACCGTTTCTTTAATATGGGAATTGCAGAAGGGAACTTGATGTGTACGGCAGCAAGTTTTGCAAGTACCGGATACATACCCTTTGCAAGTACGTTTGCTTTGTTTGGGGCAGGGCGAGCCTATGAGCAGATACGCAATTCGATCTGTTATACCAATGCAAATGTAAAGTTTGGATTTTCCCATTCCGGGCTGTCTGTTGGAGAAGACGGGGGAAGCCACCAGTCTATTGAGGATATTGCGCTTATGAGAGAGATGCCTCACATGACGATCTTTGTACCCTGTGATCCAAGTGAAACAGAAAAAGCAGTTATGGCGGCTGCAGAAATTAACGGTCCGGTGTATATCCGCGTAGCCAGACCAGTTTGTGATGATATAACAACATCAGATACACCTTTCATTCCGGGCAAAGCAAATGTGATGAAGGAAGGAAAAGACGTCTGCATCATATCCTGCGGTCTGATGATTCCTGAGGCATTAAAGGCTGCTGAGGAACTTGAAAAGGGAGGAATCCATGCCTCTGTTGTAAACATGCATACCATCAAACCAATTGATAAAGATATTATTCTGAGAATGAATGAGACCTGTAAAGGAATTGTAACGCTGGAGGAGCATTCCGTAATCGGAGGTCTTGGTTCTGCAGTCGCAGAAGTTCTGGCCGGTCATTCAGGGGCCAAATTTGCAATCATGGGAATTCAGGACAAGTTTGGAAAGTCAGGAAAACCGGAACAGCTTTTTGAAGCTTACGGTCTGACAGCAGCACATGTAGTAAAAACCTGCAGAGAGATGTTAAAATAAAAGGAGAGTTATTTAAAAATGAATATAGCACATTATGAATTCGCCGGAGAAGGCATGCAGCGAGTATATGAAAATGAAAAATGGACTGTTGGCATTAAAAACTGGAAACCGGCCAATGATATTACTGGTATTGACTGTCTGGAAAGGCATAATAAAACAGATGAGCTCTTTGTGCTGACAGAAGGTGCATGTACCCTTGTTTATGCCAATGAAACAGAGAACGGATTAAAATTTGACTGCGTTAAAATGGTTCCCGGGAAGGTGTTTAACATACCGGCAACCTTATGGCACAATACGATAACGCAGAAAGATACTAAAATGATTTTAATAGAAGATTCAAATACTTCTATGGAGAACAGTGATATATTAAAGCTTGATAAAGACCAGATTGAAAAAATCAGAAGTCTTGTATAGGGAAGAAGAGGAGAAAATGAAATTTTTTATTGATACAGCCAATGTAGAGGACATAAGAAAAGCAAATGACATGGGGATCATCTGCGGAGTTACAACAAACCCATCCCTGATTGCAATGGAGGGAAGGGATTTTAAAAAAGTTATAAAGGAAATCGCAGCCATCGTTGACGGTCCCATCAGCGGGGAAGTTAAGGCAACAACGGTTGACGCAGAGGGTATGATCCGGGAAGGACGGGAGATTGCTGCTCTTCACCCCAATATGGTAGTAAAAATTCCGATGACAACGGAAGGTCTGAAAGCAGTTAAGGTACTAAATGCAGAAGGGATAAAGACCAATGTAACGCTGATATTTTCGGCGACGCAGGCCCTTTTGGCCGCACGTGCGGGAGCAACTTATGTATCACCGTTTATGGGGCGCCTTGACGATATTTCCATGAAAGGAATTGTTCTGATAGGGGAAATTACCGACATTTTTAAAACACACCATATCAAAACAGAAATTATTGCTGCCAGTATCCGCAACCCCATTCACGTAATCGATTGTGCAAAAGCGGGTGCCGATATTGCAACGGTTCCGTATAAGATCCTGGAACAAATGGTTAACCACCCATTAACCGCGCAGGGAATTGCTAAATTTCAGGCTGACTACAGAGCCGTATTCGGGGAATCTTAAATATAAAATAAGCGCTGCCAGATGCCGGAAAAAATCCGCACATCTGGCAGCGCGTTTCATATTAATGACTTTCCTTATATTCCTTTAATGCTTTGGATAACTGGTCCGGACAGGAGGTGGGACGGAAACCGCATTTGATTCCTTCCAGACGGCGAATGGCATCGTCAACTTCCATGCCTTCTACCAGTCTTGATACTCCCTGTGTGTTACCGGAACAACCGCCTACAAACTGTACATGAGCGACTTTGCTGCCTTCTATTTCAAGATTAATTTCCTGGGAACATACTCCGTGTGTTTTATATTTCATCATTGATACCTCCGTATAATCATGACTCTCATCTTATCAGAAACTTTAAAGAATTATAACGAATTCCAGAGTCAGTGTCAATAGATCATAGAAGGAAGGAAAACAAAATAACACACGTATTCAATTTTAATTCTGTTCCTTCTGCTCCTTTAAATAGTCAAACAGCATATTGGATTTGTCGGTTAACTGGGGATTAATACTGTTGGAAGATAGTTTTGTGAAACCGATATTCGTTTTTACCGAATCTCTTATCCTATAATATGTAAGATCAGGAAACATCTGAAGATTAGCAAGCTGCCGGGGTAATATAGCGCAGCCGCCTTTTTGAGACAAAAAAGACAGAAGCATCATATGCCGGGGGAATGTTCCGGCAATACTGCCCGTATAACCGATCTCATATAGCTGCTTTTTTGTAAGTCTGTAAATATCAGACTCTTTGGCAATGGTGTAAATATTATCAAATTTAAACCCGGTCAGATCAATTTCGCTGCCCTGTTCAAAGGGAAAAACATTTTTGCTGCAGATAAGAACCATCTCATCCGAAACCAGAGAAATAGTATCATATTCCGGATCGGAAAGTAAGTCAGTACGGCAGATGGCAGCATCAATCTCCTGCTGAGATAGCATTTTAAGAAGATGTGACTGGTCATCTTCCACAATTTCTATGGAATAATTACCGAATTTCTCCTGAAAATTAAGGAGCAGCTGCATGATCCCGCTTTCTGCAAGACATGGAATTGTCCCTACCGTTAAGTGAGTAATATAGCAGGAAGTGCCAAATTTTTCTAATTTAGTCCTTAAGTCCTGTGTGCACTGGCGGATGTTTATTGCATAATCAAGGAAAACACTGCCTGCCTCTGTGAGTTCTGCCTTTGTATTGCTTCTGATAAACAGCACGATTCCCAGTTCATTCTCAATTGCCTTAATGTGTTTTGATAAAGCAGACTGGGAAATATAAATGCTTTCGGCAGCTGAAGAAAAATTTTTATACTTTGCCAATGCTAAGAAATCATCAATCCATTTTGTCATAATCAAATTGCCCCCTTTAGTTACTGATAAATCGTAAAACTCTAAATTCAGAAGTACGTTTTGTCATTAACACTATTATAATACAGAATGACGCGAAGGAAAATATGTTTATACTATTTTGTGATGACATTTTAGAATACTTATAAATGTAAAATATTTATAAAAATTAACTATTATTTCACAGCGAAAGTACACTATATATGCATTTTTAATCCGCTGTTTGCTTGTTTTATATTTTGCAAGGAATCATAATTGCAAAGAATTAAAATTTTCTATTTCCATTTTGGAATAGTTGCACGAATTTAATCGAATTGCCACGAAAATTGTAATTGATTATAATTTTATTATGTTGGAAAAATTAACCAGCAGGCAACCGTATCAGCAGTATATGAAGAAGATCAGGAGGAAAATTCATGGCAAAAGTTTATCAGGATTTGCGCAGTTTCCTTTCCACTCTGGAAGAAAACGGTCAGTTAGTACGAATCAAGGAGGAGGTTAATCCAGAACCGGATATTGCAGCAGCAGGCAGAGCTGCGGCAAACATTGAGAGCGGTCCGGCAGTTTTATT
>JAEWPQ010000102.1 GCA_023460575.1 Bacillota bacterium | reverse complement strand
TGATTGGAGAACCGGCGTGTTTTTAGTTTTGTTAACTGTTACCGGTCAAGCAGCTTACACAAAGCCACTCCTATTACCGTAGAAAACAGCGTTGCTAAGATAGCCGGCCCTACAATTGCCGTCGGATCCGGACTGCCGTACTGGCTTCTATAAGCAATCATATTGACGGGAATCAGTTGAAGTGACGATATGTTAATAATCATAAAAGTACACATCTCATTACTGGCGGTTCCTTCCGAAACCGGTTTGTGGATTTTCTTTCCCTGAGAATAATCCTTTCTCCTGGTCTCCTCCAGATCTTTTAAAGACTCCATGGCTTTCAGTCCGGCAGGCGTAGCTGCCCAGCCCAGCCCCAGAATGTTTGCAATAATATTGGTAGAAATATATTCCAGAGAAGGATGTTTATCAGGAATCTTTGGAAACAGAAAATGAAGTACTGGCCCCATTTTTGAAGACAACCGCTCAATAAGCCCCGACTTTCTTCCAATTTCCATTAGTCCGGTCCAGAAAGACATAATTCCAAGCATGGTAATGCACAGCATAACCGCCTCCTTTGCAGAGGTAAGTGCGCCATCAGTTACAGCACTTAAATTACCATGAAGCGCTCCCCAGATGACTCCTGTCAGTATCATAAATGCCCAGAGATAATTTAACATCCGTCAATCCACATTTCATTGTTTTCTTTTTATCCTATTCTCCAAAGGCAGAGATTATGAAATGTTCTTTTCATCAAAAAAACGGCCGCAGGACATATCTCCTGCAGCCTTCTATTATTTTCCGAAAACCAGATCATTCATTACTTCATCAACCGTTTCCATCTTCTCAGCACGGAAAGCATTGCTTCCGCAAAACACCAGACCTTCTTCGGTTCTTCCTTCTGCCGACGAAATCAGTGCTTTGGTAATGCAGTAGGGTATGGTCTTTTTGTCACATTTTTCCAGACAGTCGTAGCAGTGCTCCAGCCGGAACGGGGTATCAGCAACATGATTTAAAAACGAATTTTTTATCGCTCTTCCCGGCATTCCTACCGGGCTTTTCGTAATGACAATGTCTTCCTTCGCTGACTGAATGTAGGCGTCTTTAAACTCCTGGGGAGCATCACATTCCTCAGTAGTCACAAACCTGGTTGCAACCTGAACACCGTCAGCACCCAGATCAATCTGATGCATGACATCCTCATGGGTGTATATTCCTCCGGCAGTTACTACCGGTATCACTTTATTATACTTTTCCCCATATTCTCGTACAAGACGGATAATACCTCTTATCTCCTCGTCATAATCCGCCTGACGGAAGGTGTGCTCCACATCCTCCGTATCAACGCCCAGTTCCGATAAGTCATTTCTGGAAAAGCCCAGGTGACCGCCGGCTAAGGGGCCTTCCACCACAACCAGATCCGGAGCCTGATGGAATTTGCGGTCCCACATTTTGCAGATAACCATAGCGGACTTTACAGTAGAGACAATTGGAGCAATTTTTGTTTTCAGTTTAATTCCTGCTTCTTCCGCCGCTTCCGCCACATATTCCGGAAGACTTACGGGAAGTCCTGCTCCTGAGATGATTATATCAGCTCCTGCTAATACCGCTTTTTTCACATAGCTTGCATAATTTTTGGTGGCAACCATAATATTAAAGCCAATAATTCCATCAGGGGCGATTTCCCTGGCTTTTTTCATTTCCTCCCCGATAGCACGCAGGTTGGCCTCTAAGGGATTCTTTAGGAAATCAGGCTGTTTAAAGCCAATCTGTGCCGTAGAAATGATGCCGACTCCTCCTGCTTTAGCAACCGCTCCCGCAAGAGAGGAAAGACTGATTCCAACTCCCATTCCACCCTGAATTACCGGATATTTTGCCACCAGATCTCCTATTACCAATGGTTTTAATGTTCCCATCACATTCTCCTAAATCTATCATATCTTTGATTTGCAAGTTCTTCTTCTGTCAAGGTAAGGAAATCGGCAAAGAATTCTATCATGGCCCGGTCCATTTCCTTTGCAATCTCCGGAAGATTTTCTGCACAGGCAGGCTGTTCTTCCGGTATAACCCGCTCAATGAGACCAAGATCCATTAAATCCTTTGCGGTGATCTTCATGACTCTGGCTGCATCATTGGCTTTTTTGCTGTCTTTATACAAAATGGAGGCAAAGCCTTCCGGAGAAAGAATGGAGTAAATGGAGTTTTCCATCATCCAGACTTCATTGCCCACTGCCATGGCAAGAGCTCCTCCGCTTCCACCTTCTCCGATCACAATGGAAAGAACCGGTACTGTCAAGTCTGCCATTTCAAATAAGTTCCTGGCAATGGCTTCTCCCTGTCCCCGTTCCTCTGCCTCAAGTCCGCAAAATGCTCCCGGAGTATCCACAAAGCAGATGACCGGGCGTTTGAAACTCTCCGCCTGCTTCATCAGCCTTAAAGCTTTTCTGTAGCCTTCCGGTGATGGCATACCAAAATTCCGCCTGATGTTATCCTTTGTATTCTTACCTTTTTCCTGACCGATTACTGTAACAGGCATTCCGTGAAAGAATGCAATTCCGCCTACAATTGCTCCGTCATCTTTAAAATAACGGTCTCCGGCAAACTCTATAAAATCATCAAAGATCTGATGAATATAATCGGAAGCTACAGGGCGGTCAGCACTTCTGGACAGCTGCACGGTATCCCATGGGCTTCGTTTATTCTTTTTAGACCAGAACCCGTTCTTTTTTCCACAGATGCTTTCATCTGTTTCCCGGTTATCCACACAAAAGCTTTCCTTATTGTGGGGATTGTGGAGCTTTAAAACAGCAGTTAATGTATCCTTCATCTCTTCTCTTGGAACGATCTTATCAACAAAGCCATGTTCCAGTAAAAATTCTGCCCTCTGGAAACCTTCCGGCAGCTTCTGACCAATCGTCTGCTCAATAACCCGGGGGCCAGCAAAACCAATTAAAGCTCCCGGCTCTGCAAGAATGATATCTCCAAGCATTGCAAAGCTTGCAGTGACACCGCCCGTTGTTGGATCTGTAAGAACACTGACATAAAGCTGCCCTGCTTTATGGTGGCGCTTTAATGCTGCGGAGGTTTTTGCCATCTGCATTAAGGACACGATTCCCTCCTGCATTCTGGCTCCGCCGGAACAGGCAAATAAAATCACAGGAAGCTTTTCTTCCGTCGCACGCTCCACCGCTCTGGCAATCTTTTCTCCTACTGCATGCCCCATGCTGCTCATAATAAAGCCTGCATCACAGACACCCAGTACAGCTTTCTGACCGTTAATTTCACAGACACCGGTTACAATGGCCTCTGACAGTCCTGTCTTTTCTCTGGCTGCAGCAATCTTTTTCTCATATCCGGGAAAATCAAGAGGATTCTCAAATTCAATCTCCTTATCCCACTCTTCAAAGGTTCCCGCATCTGCTGTCATTTCGATTCTCTGAAAAGCGTGAACCCTGAAATATCCTTTGCACTTCGGACATACGTAATGACTGCTCCTTACGTCCTCCGCATAGATTGGCTGACAGCATTTGTTGCACTTTTTCCAAAGTCCTTCCGGAATATTGGGCTCCCCGGTTTTCTCCACCGTCCTGTATTTGCTGTCAATCAGGGTATAAGTTTTCTTAAACATGTCTCTTAACATAAGATCTGCTCCTCTCCCTGTTTACCGGACATAATCCGGGAAGAATTTGGGAATAAAATCTGTATCTATATCACCGTCACGATATGCTTCATGGCTTAAGATATCAAACTGAAAATCAATATTGGTTTCTATTCCTTCGATAATCAGTTCCCCAAGGGCGCTTCTCATCTTTGCAATCGCTTCCGTTCGGTCTTTCCCATGAACCACCAGCTTCATCAGCATGGAGTCATAATTTGCCGGAACCTTATAGTCGTTGTAAATATGAGTATCAATCCGTACTCCGTTGCCTCCTGGCACGTGAACGTTTTTAATAAGACCTGGACATGGCATGAAATTTTTTGCCGGATTTTCGGCATTAATTCTGCATTCAATGGCATGACCTGCAATTTTAATATCACCCTGTGTCACACTCAGTGGTTCTCCAGCTGCAATCCGTATCTGTTCCTTTATCAGATCCAGTCCGGTCACCATCTCCGTTACCGGATGCTCCACCTGAATTCTTGTATTCATTTCCATAAAATAGAAATTTTTATCCTTATCCAGCAAAAATTCAATGGTTCCTGCATTTACATAACCAACAGCCTTAGCCGCACGGACTGCAACATCTCCCATCTGGTGGCGCAGTTCTTCTGAAATCGCTGCAGAAGGGGATTCCTCAAGAACCTTCTGGTGGCGTCTCTGAATGGAACAGTCCCTTTCTCCTAAATGAATTACATTGCCCATTTGATCAGCAAGTATCTGAAATTCAATGTGTCTGGGTTTTTCAATATATTTCTCAATGTACATGGTATCGTCGGAAAAACCTTTTACGGATTCCATCTGGGCATTCTTAAAATTGGAATCAAAATCATCCACACTTCTTGAAATACGCATTCCTTTTCCGCCGCCTCCTGATGAGGCCTTGATCATAACAGGAAATCCTATCCGCTCTGCCATTTCCCTGGCTTCTTCTACATGGTGAACGGCTTCTTTCCCGCCTGGTACTACCGGAACGCCTGCTTCCATCATGGTTTTTCTGGCTTCCGATTTATTTCCCATCTTATTGATGATTCCGGCGTCAGGTCCGATGAAGGTAATACTGCATTTTTCACAGAGTTCTGCAAACCTTGCATTTTCAGAAAGGAATCCAAATCCAGGGTGAATTGCATTCGCTTTCATGGCAACGGTGGCTGTAAGGATCCGTTCCATATTCAAATAACTCTGTGTGGACGGTGCAGGACCGATGCAGATGGCTTCATCCGCCAGGAGGGTATGAAGGCTTTCCCGGTCCGCTTCCGAATATACGGCAACCGTTTTAATCCCCATTTCCCTGCATGCTCTTATGATTCTTACCGCAATTTCACCGCGGTTGGCAATTAAAATCTTATCAAACATCGATCTCCACCTATCCAATCATAAATGTCAGTTCTGCGCTGGCAGCGATTTTGCCATCTACGGTGGCAACCGCTTTCCCAACTCCTACCGGACCCTTTCTTTTTATAATTTCACATTCCAGTTTTAACTTGCTTCCCGGAATTACCTTCTGTTTAAATTTAGCCTTGTCAATTGCTCCGAAATAAGCAATCTTTCCCTTATTCTCTTCCATGCTTAATATTGCAACCGCCCCAACCTGAGCCAGTGCTTCTATGATTAAAACACCCGGCATTACCGGTTCCTCCGGAAAATGTCCCCTGAAGAAGGATTCATCATAAGTGACACACTTATACCCCGAAGCCCTTACCCCGGGTTCCAGCTCTTCAATGCAGTCTACCAGCAGAAACGGGTGTCTGTGAGGAATAATCTCCTGAATTTCTTTTATACCTAACATCATGCTCTCCTTATTTTAAAAGAGAGGTCCGACCCTGGACCTCTCTTAGATTTTACAATAACCTACCGGATACGGAACAGAGGCTGACCGTATTCCACCACATCTTCATTTCCAACCAGAACGGCTTCTACCACACCATCGTATTCACATTCAATCTCATTCATCAGCTTCATGGCTTCTATGATACCAAGCGTCTGACCCTTCTTAACGGTATCTCCTGCCTTAACAAACGGCATACTGTCCGGTGAAGAAGAATTGTAAAAGGTTCCTACAAGAGGAGAGGATACAACCTTATCGGTAGAAAGTGCTTCCGCCTTCGCAGTGTCCATCCCGTTTTCTGATACCGGTGTTTTCATTTCCTGACCAGCATAAGCAGGTATTTCCAGACTTCTCTGAACATAATCCCCTTCTGTGGCAATAACCATCTGCTTTTCTTTCTTAATGGATAACTTAAAATCTCCATCTTCCAGCTTAAAACCGGTGAGGCCCTGTTCTGAAACGGCCTGCATCAGTCTGATCACATCATTTATTTCCATTATGACTGCCTCCTACTGTTCAAACTTCTTTACAAGAATGCTGGCATTATGACCACCAAAGCCCAGGGAATTGCTGATAGCATAAGTCACATCACAGGAAACTCCCTCACCCTTTGTATAGTTTAAATCACAGCCTTCTCCTTCTTCTTCCAGACCGGCAGTGGCATGAACAAATCCATCCTGTATGGATTTCACACAGGCAATGAATTCCACGCCCCCTGCCGCGCCAAGAAGGTGTCCGACCATGGATTTTGTAGAACTGATTTTAACATTTTTTGCATGATCGCCTAAAGCGATTTTGATTGCCATGGTTTCAAATAAGTCGTTGTGATGGGTGCTGGTTCCATGCGCATTGACGTAGTCCAGCTCTTTGGCTGTAATACCGGCATCTTTTATAGCCTCCGTCATCGCTCTTGCAGCACCGCTTCCGTCCTCGGCAGGAGAGGTAATATGGTATGCATCACAGGTTGACCCGTAACCAACCACTTCTCCGTAGATAACAGCATTTCTGGAAAGCGCGTGTTCCAGTTCTTCTAATACCACAACGCCTGCACCTTCACCCATAACAAAGCCGCTTCTGTCCTTATCAAATGGAATGGAAGCACGGAGCGGATCATCTGAAGTAGTAAGTGCAGTAAGAGCCGAAAATCCAGCTACACCGATCGGCGTAACGCTGGCTTCCGCACCTCCTGCCACCATCACATCCACTTCCCCATACTGGATGGACCGGAACGCCTCTCCTATGGAATGAGTTCCCGTAGCACAGGCCGTAACCACATTAATGCACTTGCCCTTTAATCCGAACTGAATCCCCACATTTCCTGCTGCCATGTTGGATATCATCAAGGGAACCAAAAGAGGATTGACTCTGCCCGGACCTTTCTCCAAAAGCTTCTTATGTTCCCGCTCTACGGCCTGCAGGCTTCCAATCCCGGAACCCACACTAACGCCCACGCGATAAGGATCTTCTTTTTCCATATCTATTCCTGACATTTCAAGGGCTTCCTTTGTAGCTGCCACTGCAAGCTGCGCAAAACGCTCCATGCGCTTGGCTGCTTTTATATCCATATAATTCTTAGGGTCAAAATCCTTTACCTCTGCTGCCAGTGTGGCCTTAAAATCCGTTGTATCAAACTGAGTAATGGGTGCGATTCCCACCTTTTTTTCTTTCAGTCCATTCCAGAAACTTTCTACATCATTACCAATAGGAGTTATTGCTCCCATGCCAGTTACTACCACTCTTCTATTCATACTGTTATTCTCCTTTTTACATAGCCATTCCGCCATCCACACTGATGACCTGCCCTGTGATATAACCAGCCTGGTCTGATGCAAGAAATACAGCCGCAGCCGCAACATCTTCCGGCGTTCCAAAACGTTTCATTGGGATCTGGTCTAAAGAGGCTTCCTTAACAGAGTCAGACAGTACATCTGTCATATCTGTCTGTATATAGCCGGGTGCTATGGCATTTACTGTTATTCCTCTGGTTGCAGCTTCCCTTGCAAATGATTTAGTCATGCCGATTACTCCAGCTTTAGCTGCGCAGTAATTTATCTGACCTGCATTTCCAAGAATTCCTGATACAGAAGAGATGTTGATAATTCTTCCGCCCTTCTGCTTAATCATCTGACGGGAAACATGTTTCATGCAGTTAAATACCCCTTTTAAGTTCGTACTGATAACTGCATCAAACTCATTCTCCGACATTTTCATAAGAAGATTATCTCTGGTAATGCCTGCGTTATTTATTAGAATATCCAGCTTTCCGTATTTCTTTATTACTCCGTCAAGAAAAGCACCTGAAGCTTCATAATCTGATACATTGCAGGCAATTGCTTCTGCTTTTCCGCCATTTTCTTCAATCTCTTTTACTACCTGATGGGCTCTTTCTTCAGATCCATTATAATTGACAATCACAGTGGCACCTTCCAGTCCCAGCTTTAACGCGATTGCTCTTCCGATTCCTCTGCCGGCACCCGTAACCACCGCTATTTTTCCATTTAACATAACTGTCACCTCCCCGTTAAATTCCTGCTAATTTATCCATATCTTCCAGTTTTTCTATATTAAAGACTTTTGCATCTCTCGTTATCTTCTTAATAAACCCTGCAAGGGTTTTTCCAGGTCCGATCTCTATAAACGTATCTACTCCGTCCTTTATCATGGTTTCCACACTCTGCTGGAAGCGTACGGAAGAAGATACCTGTCGGATTAATAATGGCTTTACCTCATCTGCCTCTGTTACATACGCGGCTGTCACATTAGCCACATAAGGGATCACAGGCT
Organism: Bacillota bacterium; assembly: GCA_023460575.1. Classification (GTDB taxonomy): domain Bacteria; phylum Bacillota; class Clostridia; order Lachnospirales; family Lachnospiraceae; genus Lacrimispora. The sequence continues at coordinate 24,584 of JAEWPQ010000102.1, read as the reverse complement.
TATGAATTTCTATGTCCTCAAGAACGATACCCAGTTTTTCACCGGCACCTGTCAGCATAGCTGAATGGAACGGACCACTAACATTTAAACCAATGACTCTCTTGGCTCCTGCCGCCAGAAGCTTCTCACCGGCTTCCTCAACCGCTTCCTTTTTTCCTGATATAACAATCTGCCCCGGGCAGTTATAATTTGCGATCTGAACTCCTTCAATCCGGCTTAAAACCGCTTCAATTTCAGCAGCATCCAGAGAAAGAACGGCTGACATCGCTCCCAGTCCCGCAGGAACTGCTTCCTGCATAAGGATTCCTCTCTGTCTGACTGTTAAAATAGCATCCTGATCACTCATCACACCCGCTGCTGCAAGCGCGCAATATTCTCCCAGGCTTAAACCAGCCGTCACATCCGGTCTGATCCCTGTTTTTTCTTCCAGTACCCTCATCATGGCGATCCCTGTCGTCACCATGGCTGCCTGCGTATATTCCGTAATATCCAGACGGTCATTCTTCTCAAAGCAGAGTTCCGGCAGGGAAAAACCAAGAAGCCCGGAAGCCATATCATAGATTTCTTTTCCAATTGCTGTCTGCTCATAAAAATCCTGGCCCATTCCGCAGTACTGCGCGCCCTGGCCTGGGAAAATAAATGCGATCTTGCTCATAGTCATAAACTCCTCTTTAACGGCCAAGAAGCTTCCCGGCCTGTTCCATCATTTCTTCAATCATCTCTTTACAGGTCTGTTCCTTGCTTATCATACCTGCAATCTGTCCGGCCATAACCGTGCCGTTAATAATATCTCCCTCTAAAACAGCATTCCGAAGCGTTCCAAGGGTTAAATACTCCAGTTCTTCAAAGGATTTTCCTTGTTCCTCCAGCTTCACGTACTCCCTGGTCATCTGATTTCTTAAAGATCTCACCGGGTGTCCGTGTGTACGTCCTGTAACTGCTGAATCGATATCCTTTGCTTTTATAATTCTCTGTTTGTAATTGTCATGTACAATGGATTCTTTGGAAACCACAAATCTGGTTCCGACCTGGACAGCCTCTGCTCCCAGCATAAATGCTGCTGCGATTCCTCTGCCATCACCGATTCCGCCTGCTGCTATAACAGGAATGGAAACCGCATCTGCTACCTGGGGAACTAACGTCATGGTAGTCTGTTCTCCGATGTGTCCGCCGGATTCACAGCCCTCTGCAACAACTGCATCTGCGCCATAGCGCTCCATTCTCTTTGCAAGCGCTACGGAAGCGACAACCGGAATTACTTTAATCCCTGCCGCCTTCCACATCTCCATGTATTTTTCCGGATTACCGGCACCAGTTGTTACCACCTTAATGCCTTCCTCTACGATTACCTTTGCCACATCTTCAGCATGAGGGCTTAAAAGCATGACATTTACACCAATTGGCTTATTGGTCAGCTTCTTAGCTTTGCGGATTTCATCACGCACCACTTCACCCGGTGCGTTGGCTCCGCCGATCAATCCCAGACCACCAGCTTCCGATACAGCTGCTGCAAGATGGTGCTCCGCAACCCATGCCATTCCGCCCTGTATGATGGGATATTCGATTCCCAATAGTTGGGTGATTCTGGTATTCATTACGCTTCCACGCCCTTTGCTTTTAAATAGTCCATAACCTGCTGAACTGTTGTTAATTTCTCTAAATCCTCAGAGGGAATCTCAACTGAGTACTCATCTTCAAGAGCCATAACCAGTTCGAATAAATCAAGGGAATCTGCTCCTAAGTCCTCTTTAAAAGAGGATTCTGGCTTAATGATTCCAGCCTCTACATTTAACTGCTCTGCGATAATTTCCTGCATTTTTTCTAACATCTTCTAATCTCCTTTTGCTTCATCGTATTCAATTTATATGCTAGTACTTTGATTAACAAAGTATTAGTCCTATTATTTACCACTCCATAAGAGTGGCTCCCCAGGTAAGTCCTGCCCCAAATCCGGCAAGTACAATCTTATCCCCCTGCTGCAGCTTTCCAGCCTTGTTCAGTTCATCTAATAAAAGAGGAACCGATGCTCCCGACGTATTTCCATAACGCTCTAAATTTGTTGGAAACTTCTCCATTGGCACTTTTAGTCTCTTTGCAATCGATTCAAAGATCCGGTAATTGGCCTGATGCAGGATAAAATACTTAATTTCACTTAAATCCGTTCCGCTCTCGGAAAGCACCTCTAAGATTGCCTCCGGTACAGTTTTCACTGCAAACCGGAAAACTTCCTGTCCGTCCATGGTCATGTAACCTGTTTCCGGTTTGTGACCAGTGAGAAAATTACCTGTTGTCCGTGATACACAGTCCAGTGCGTATCCTCTTGTACCATCGGCACCCATGGTCATATAAAGATTTCCCTTATCCTCTTTCCGTACTACTGCCGCTCCTGCACCATCTCCGAAAAGTACGCAGGTGCCTCTGTCCGTCCAGTCGATCAGCTTACTTAAAGTATCCGCTCCGATTATCAGACCTGTTTTATAGATTCCTGCCTGAAAAAAAGCGGAAATTGTATGAAAGCCATAGATAAAGCCGGAGCAAGCAGCGCTTAAATCAAAAGCAATTGCCCTGTGGGCTCCGATTGCCGCCTGTACTTCACAGGCTCCGCTGGGAAAACAGCGGTCTGGAGACGAAGTGGCCAAAACAATAATGTCCAGTTCATCTGCCGATATACCGGAATCTTTCAGTGCAGCCATAGCTGCTTTTATAGCAAGATCCGTGGTGCTGGACTCAGTCTCAGCGATCCGTCGTTCTCTGATTCCCGTCCTTGACTGGATCCATTCATCACTGGTATCCACAATTTTTGCCAGATCATCATTGGTGACCACCCGGTCCGGAACTGCTGAACCTGTTCCAATAATTTTTGTTGTCATAAATTTCCCCCATTCATGTTTCTGTTCCATTCCGGTATCTTCCGGCCTGGTTTGAAATCATGCCTCGTTGGATTGTTTTATATCTCAAATATTTTGAATCTCAAAATAATATTATTAAAATAAACGCCTGTTGTCAAGATATTTTTTTATATTTCCCGGTTCAGCAGATACTGATAAACCTCTCTTTTGCTGATTCCACGGTCTTTTGCAACCATACGCATAGCTTCTTTTTTATCCATTCCCTGGCTTTCATAACGTTCCATATGTTCTTCCATGGAAAGCTCTTCAAACGCCTTTGTCTGCTCCGCTCGGATCTCTTCAAAGCTCCTGCCTTCCACTACGATGACACATTCACCTTTCGGATCCTCTGATCGGTAAGTATCTAATGCCTGGGTAAAGGTTGTGCAGAATGCGGTCTCATACCGCTTTGTAAGTTCCCTGCAGATGGTAATTCTCCGCTCCCCTAATGCCTCATAAAGCTCTTCCAGCGTCTTAACAAGACGGTGAGGTGCCTCATAGAGAATCATGGTTCTTGTCTCATCCTTCAGTTCATTTAAAATCCACTGCTTCTCCTTTTTGTCTGAAGGAAGAAAGGCTTCAAAACAAAATCTCCTGGTTCCCAGTCCGGAAAGGGTGAGCGCGGTAATGCAGGCCGCTGGTCCTGGCAGTGAGGTCACTTCCACTCCTGCCTCATAACACTGTTTTACCAGTTCTTCTCCCGGATCTGAGATTCCCGGAGTTCCCGCATCAGTAATCAGAGCAACCATAACTCCCTGTTTCATCTGTTCCACCAGATAGACTGCCTTTTCCACCTTATTGTACTCGTGGTAGCTGGTCATTGGTGTTTTAATATCAAAATGATTCAGAAGCTTGATGCTGTGACGGGTATCCTCCGCTGCAATCAGATCTGCTTCCTTCAGCGTTTTTAAAACCCGGAGGGTAATGTCATCAAGATTACCGATGGGAGTGGCGCATAAATATAATTTACCTTTTTTCTCGTCCATTTTTACTGCTCCCGTTAAAATTCCTTTTATTCTTATAATGATTTAAGTTCAATATCCGTAAATGGAATAAATCTCATCCGTATACACTCCCGGTTCCTTATAAACAATAACCGGAGCCTCCACCTTGATCATGGACCTCCCGCCCCTCACAGCTTCAATAAGAACCATATTTGCCTCTTTATCAGCAAAGGGATGAACCATTTTCATTCGTTTGGGTTCCAGTCCCACACGTTTCAGTGCTGTTATAATTTCAATCAGCCTGTGAGGCCTGTGAACCAGATAAAAACGCCCTCCCGGGCGAAGAAGCCTGGCTGCTTCACAGGTCACATCCTCTAACGTACACAGTACCTCGTGGCGGGATATGGCCTTTGGCAAATCCGGATTTTTAAGGCCATGGGAATCATTCATGTAAGGAGGATTGGATGTCACTACATCAAAAGAAGCCGCACCAAACAAACGGCTGGCTTCCTTTATATCTCCTCTGACAATGGTTATTTTATCCTCCAGATGATTCAGTGCCACGCTTCTTGCTGCCATATCGGCCACTTCTTCCTGGATCTCAAGCCCGGTATAATGAATCCCCTCATTCTTAGCTTCCAAAAGAATAGGAATTATTCCCGTCCCGGTTCCAAGATCAACTGCCTTTTCCCCCGGCTTCACTTTCGCAAAGCCGGAAAGCAGAACGGCATCCATTCCAAAACAGAAACCGTCCCGGTTTTGTATGATCTGATAACCGTTCCGCTGAAGGTCATCAATCCGTTCATTGTCTTTAAGCTTAATTGTCATCTAACTTGGACTTTCCCTCTTTCTTTTCCAGTGCCTCCAAAGCCTTTAACTCCTCATCCGTCACCTGAGTCTTCTCTCTGCGGCGTCTGGGCTTAAACCTTAACTGTTCGACTTTGTATTCTCTGATTTCCTTTTCGTCCTTAATCGTAACCACGACCTTAACTAACTGTCTGAGAACACTGACTGAGTGTACCTCTCCCTTTAATCCGTCATCAGTGGTCACAAAATCGCCAACACCCGGAAGCTTGCTGTTAAGCTCCTCGTAGGTTTCCTCCTCATTCTTTAAACAGCACATAAGCCTTCCGCACACACCGGAGATCTTGGTGGGATTTAAAGAAAGATTTTGTTCCTTTGCCATCTTAATAGAAACCGGTATAAACTCAGAAAGATAAGAATGGCAGCACAGTGTTCTGCCGCAGATACCCACACCGCCCACAATCTTAGTCTCATCCCTGACTCCAACCTGGCGCAGCTCAATCCTGGTTTTAAAAACAGAAGCCAGATCTTTAACCAGCTCTCTGAAATCGATTCTTCCATCTGCTGTAAAATAAAACAGCACTTTATTGTTATCAAAGGTATATTCCGCATCAATCAGCTTCATTAACAGACCGTGTTTTTTGATCTTTTCCCTGCAGATCTTAAATGCTTCCTTTTCCTTTTCGTGGTTCTTTTTCTCCACTTCATCATCAGCCCTGGTAGCCATACGGATCACTGATTTTAAAGGCTGAACCACCTTCTCATCTTCCACCTCACGGGCTCCAAGAACAACGTAACCATACTCAATACCTCTTGCTGTCTCTACAATTACATGATCCCCAGCCTTTACCTCCAGATTTACAGGATCAAAGTAATAGATCTTCCCTGCATTCCGGAATCTGACACCAATAACATTTATCATCAATTAATTCTCCTTCATAACAAGCAGCATAAGCTCCATCGCCAGTTCCATATTTACATTGGCATTCAAACGTACCCTTGCCTTATCTATGGCCTGCAGGATCAGTTCAATCCCCTCATAAGAGCTGGCAGCGCTCATCTCCTTCATTGTATTAAATTCTTCTTTAAAAACAAGAAGATTGATATCCTGTGTTACTTTAAACATTAAAACATCCCGATACCACACCTGCATAAAATCAAGGCTGTCAGATAAATCCGGATCCTGTTCCTTCAGCTTTCTGGTATAATTTAAGAGTTCAATGATATCCATCTCTTTTAAATGCTTCAGCATATGGATTAATTCCATATACAGTGCCTGAAAATCTTCCGACGCAGCCAGATGAATGGCACGTCCTAAATTACCTCTTGCAAATGCCCCGTATATTTCCGCCCTGCTCTCACTAATCCCCAGAGATCCTGTCAAATAAGAAGTAACAACGCTGTCCTTTAACGGCTTTAACTTTAACTGCACGCATCTGGAGAGAATTGTAGGCAAAAATGCCTCCTGGTTGGTAGTAAGAAGCATAATAACTGCATAGGACGGCGGTTCCTCTATGGTCTTTAGCAGGGCATTCTGAGCCTGAACCGTCATCTTTTCTGCCTCATCAACTATATAAATTTTATAGTAGCTGCTGTAAGGCCGTATCATAATCGTATCCTGTATCTGACTTCGGATGTCATCTACACCGATACCGGCTGTTTTTTCATGTGTGACAAAAATAAGATCCGGATGATTTCCGCTCATGACCTGCTTGCAGGCATGACACTGCATACACGGCTCACTGGTCCCTTTTTCACACAGCAAAGTCATGGCAAATGCGTTAGCCAGAGATTTTCTTCCCATTCCCGCTTCTCCAGTGAGAATATATGCATGGGAAACATGATTTGATTCAATCGCCTTCTGTAAATGTTCCTTGATTCTCTCATGACCGATAATATCGTGGAAACCTGGCATAGAGACACCCTCCCTATCGCTGTTGTATGACCCGTTTTCTTAAAAACCAGCCAGTATCATTATAGCATAGAACGTTTTTCACCACAAGAAAGAAGTATTGGCAAATGTTATCGTATCCAATTAAAATCACTTTATTTCATTTCCATACCGCGGCTTAAAAATTTCTCCAGATTTTCTCCATGAAAACAATGGCCTCCATCCCAGACATCATGATAAATTTCTTTCTCTTTTCCAAACAGATCATAAGCCCTCCGGATCACTTCCAGCTGCTCCAGAACATTTTCCATACCTCTGTATCCGTTTAAATGATCAGATCGGGCAGACTGTACCATCAGCCGTCTGGGTGCCAGCAGCGCCCCAATATCTCCCATATCCACATGCTCCCATAGATGCGGTACATAATTGCAGCTGCAGTTGCCATTCAGCCTTAAAAGAGAGTCCGAATATCCGTATAAGTATCCGCTTATAATTACCGTTTTAATCCGGTCATCCAGAGCAGAAAGCCAAAGCGTCTGCATTCCTCCTCCAGAGAATCCCACACATCCAATGGACTCCTCATCCCATTCTCCCCGTTCCTTTACATAATCAATCAGCCGCATCAGATCCCAGGTACACATTCCGATCACAGTCATTCCCAGGGGTTCTGCCATATGTGCAAGATGAAAACAGGTTGAATTCAAAAATTCACTCTCCTCTTCTCCCTGCAGCGCAGCCTCCCTTCTCTCCCCAAAACCCCGGCAGTCAGGGCATAGAGTAACATAACCAAGTTTTGCCATCATCAGACCATAATCGTAATGAAACAGCTCAATTTTGTCTGCAACCGCAGGGATTTCCCGAACTCCGGCAACGGAATATTTCCCCGCTCCCTGATGACCCGGAGGTGCCAGAAAGCATTTCAGCTTTTCTTTTCCGCGCTTTTTAGGGATCAGAACATAGACTGGCATATACACTTCCGGTTCTACCTGAAGGACAATTTTTTCCCGTATAATCCCGTCTTCTATTTCCACACGTTCCAGACATCTGGGGTTTAACGGGCAGTATTCCATGTTCTGCAGTCCAATCAGATTTTTTAACAGCTCTCTTGTTTCCTGTTTCCAATTTTCATATTCTGTTATTGTCTCTGCGCAAAACCGGTTCTTTCTTCCCTTTTCCTTCATCCTCTTTATGAGCTGCCCTTCACAGGTATAAAATTGAGAAATGGGTATTGTTCTTTTCTTGTCTTTCATATCGTAACCTTTCTATAATAAATATATTTAATCCAGTAAAAAACCGGCACAGAAACGAGTCTCTGTGCCGGCCTGAAAATCATTATTTGGTCGATGAAACGAACCGGTCATACTGCTGCTGTTTTACCTTCAGCAGTTCCTTTAATCCCATACTGTCAAGCGTGGATAAGTAAGAATCAAAAGTGCTAAGATCTGTCGTACCTGTGATAAATGCCACATTCATTTCATCTACATAAGTAGTGATATCAACCAGATATTGAGAAATAATATTCTGTTCATCCTTTGTGGAGTAGATAAAAGGCCATGGTGCCCTGGAAAATGCCTGCAGCTCCTTATCCTTATCAACATGCCATTTTGGCAGAAGCACATCCGTTGCCTCTACAGACTGCTGGGAAGGGAGACAGCCTGCATTGATACCAAGCTGCTGAAGCCAGTTATTATCAGAAGCCTTTTCTGTATAAGCCTTTTTTCCGTCAGCTGATATGGTATAGCTTTCCCCTTCAAGTCCCCAAACATAATAGTTCTGCGCTTCCTCACTCATTGCATAATCCAGAAACTTGATTGCAAGAAGTGGTTCCTGATCTGACTTGCTGACACCAAATATATTGGCAATGGGGTTTCTGCCCAGATAGTAACCTTTTGATTCTCCTGAAAGAGGAGGAATTCCAGCCATAATTCCCTTGTCTCCAGTATACTCCGGATACTGCTTGCTGTAAAGCTGTGACATCTGCCAGCTGTAATCAAACGTTGCACCCGTTATATTACGTGCACAGCGCTCTGTTATCTGGTCACGGGTAAGAGACGTATATTCTACCTCCAAAAGTCCTTCTTTATAAAGACCATTTAAAAATGTAAGGTACTTCTTATAGTTCTCAGACTCTGCTGCTGCATAGTGTACTTTTCCATTTTCATCAGCATAAAAACCATCCACCAGGTTGAGCCCAAAAGCCGGTCCAAACATATAGGGAAGATTCTTAGCTGTAACACTTAAGGGAATTTCATCGGTTTTATCACCATTTCCGTTCATATCATTATCCCTAAAAGCGCGCAGAGTTTCTACAAACTCATCCAATGTGGAAGGGACAGGCATTCCCAGCTGGTCTAACCACTGCATATTCATCATGGTACAGGGTTGGTAGTTATCTGTTACAACCGTCTGAGGCACATAATAAATATGTCCATCCTCAGCGGTAAGACTGGCTTTTATTTTAGGGTTATTATCCAGGAACTTTTTGTAATTGGGCATATAATTCATATACTCATCCAGTGGATAGAATAGCCCCGCTGTAATATAAGTCATGTTATCATCCAGATCAGGAAGTTCCACGATATCAGGAAGATCCGAACCGGATGCCAGCATCGGGCTTACACTATCCTTATAATTGGTGGGTGATACAAGCGTCCAGTCGATCGTCACCCCAGCATTGGAAGCAATGGTCTTAATTATATCCGCGTTGGCATAATCTACCGTAGAATACCAGGAATTCTGTGCCAGAATACTGACCTTTGCATCAGGCGTGCTGGTAACCGGTGCCTCACCAGTATAATTAAATTCAGCCTCTTTACCTTTCTCTTCTTTTGGTTCTGTCTGGGTACTCTTACCTGAACAGCCAGATAATGCCGCTGCAGCTATCATTGCAGATAATACCGCCGCTTTCCAATATTCCTTCTTTTTCATTGTAACATCCTCCTCATTTTTATTATATAATCAAAACATGATTATCCTTTTACTGCTCCCAGCATCGTTCCTTTCACCAGATATTTCTGAATAAAGGCAGTAAGACATACGATTGGCACCATGGATAAAACAATGCAGACGTATCTGATCTGAATGGTAGACTGGGCTGCTGCACTTGCCGCAGTTGCATTACCGGAAGCCTGCATAATCTCTGTAGAAGCCATTAAAAGAATTCTGCGCAGAAACAGCTGTAAGGGCTGGAGATTCTGCTTTCCGATATAAAGCAGTGCACTGAAGAAATCATTATAACGTGCCACTGCATAATACAGAGTTAAAACTGCCAGAGTTGGTTTAATTAAAGGAATAGCAATTTTAACCAGGATCTGAAGATCATTTGCCCCTTCCAGATAAGCATTTTCAAACAATTCCTCTGCAACGCCTTCAAATGCAGAACGGCAGATCATAACGTTATAAGCGCTGACCAGTACAGGAAGTATCATGGCCAGTCTGCTGTTATACAGACCAAGCCCGGTCACTACCAGATAGCTTGGTATGAGGCCGCCTGAAAAATACATGGTAAATGCCAGAAGGAAATTCATTTTCTTTCTCAAGAAAAACCGTTTTCTGGATAGCGGATATGCCGCCAGACAGGTAAATACGATATTTAAGCAGGTTCCGGTAATCGTATAATAAAACGTATTTCCATAAGAAACCCAGAGATCCTTATAAGCCATAACCATTCGGTACGTATCCAGATTGATATCCACCGGAAGCAGGGTTATTAACCCTTTGTTCACAGCTTCACCGGAGCTTAGCGAAATGCTTACTACATATACAAAGGGGTACAGGGTAATACAGACTGCAATTGCAATTAATACCCAGATGCAGATATCAAACAATTTATCCGTAATACATTCATTTTTAAATTCTGTCCATGTGCTTTTCTGATTCATCTCTTCCTCCTTACCATACAGATGTTTCTGTCAGCTTTCTGCTCAATCTGTTTGCCGTAAACACAATGACAAAGCCGATGAGAGAATTAAACAGTCCTACTGCAGTGGCATAGCTGTAATTCTGGCTTCCAATACCCTGTCTGTAAACATAGGTGGAGATTACATCTGCTGTTTCATAGATTCCCGAATTATAGAGCAGATAAACTTTCTCAAATCCTACATTCAGTAGATTTCCCAGTGACATAATGAGCAAAAGCACTATGGTTGGTTTAATACTGGGCAGTACCAGATAGCGTATTGTCTGAACCTTGCTTGCACCATCCACCTTCATGGCTTCATAAAGCTCTGGCGCAACTCCCATAATTGCAGCCACAAATATAATGGAATTAAATCCAAAGCTCTGCCATGAACCGGATATTACATAAATAGCCCGAAACCACTTCGGCTCTCCCATGAAATTCACTGCCGTTTGGCCTGCCTTAACAATTAACTGATTAATAATGCCGTTTGATGGTGATAAAAAGTTTGTTATCATACCGCAGATTACCACTGTGGAAATAAAATAAGGCAGATATGTAATGATTTGAGTTCCTTTCTGCAAATACTTGTTTTTTATCTGGGTGATACACAGTGCAAAAATAATGGGAATCGGAAACCCAAATATCAGTGAATAAAATGAAAGCAAAAATGTATTACGAATCAGTCTGAACGCATAAGGCGAGTTGAAAAACTGAATAAACCACTTCAGCCCTACAAAGGTTCCTGTATAAAGCCCCATCATCCCGCTGCCCGCCTTAAATTGTGTAAAAGCCATTACAAGACCCGTCATGGGTAAATAGGCGAATATCAGATAATAGATCAAAACCGGTGCAAACATCAGCAGCAGATATTTATCTCTCTTTACATTTTTTCGAAAAAGTAATTTTTTTTCTTCCTTAGAGAGTTTTACATTCATTTCTTTAATCCCCTTCCATTTGATGAGTGATAAGTCTATTGTATATTTTGCATTATTTTTTTACTAGTTTCACTTTTTTCAAGGGCATTTTGACAATAAAAAATGAATGAATCAAAAAAGGAAGCAGTATTTATTGTCCTTTTTTGATTCATTCCATGTTTTGCAGTGTATTAATTTGTTTAATTATAATGACTCTTCTTCTGCTGTTTTCTCTCCCCGGAAGTCACTTGGGTTACATGCCATAATTGCTTTAAAATTTCTTCTGAATGTCAGCATATTGGTATAGCCGCATTCCTCTGCTATTTTCTCAAGGGGAAGGAACGAGTTTTTTAAAAGATATGTGGCATGGGAAATTCTCCGTTCCTGAACATATTTTAAATAAGTCATCCCAAACCGTTTTTTCACCAAAGCTGTAACATACTTGCTGCTTACTGAAAAATGATCCGCTATCTGTGTAAGAGAAAGGTCCGGATTTTTGTCATTTTTATTAATATACTCAATTAATTCCATGTCATTCTGGAAGTATTCCTCTCTTAATTCCTCTGACCTGTCCATCTCAACAAAAAGCTCTTCCACAAGACCGCTGTAATAGCTTATGACTTCCCCCATGGTCCGGTAGGGGGGACAAATGTCGACTCTTCGTAAAGGAATGCCGCACTGTTCCCATACCGTCTGTATTGCTTTTATAACCGTCACGTAAAGCTCACTGAGTAATAGTTTACCTGCAAAGACAGAATTATCAAATTCCATCTGGTTTTTCTTCTCAATCTCCTCAAAGAAGCTGCTGATACTCTCCAGGTCCCTATCCTTCATCCCTTTTGTCAGCTGTTTCACTCCATCCTTAGGGAAATAATAATTCATGGAACAATCTGACTGTGGATCATGGAAATAGATACACCCTCTGCCCTCCCATAGAATTTTCTCAAGAGCAAGCATTGCATTATCACAGGAAACAGATATCTCTTCCAGTTCTTCTTTTACTTCATCTGCACCAACAGTTACCACACACGTTAAATTCAGGGTCTTTTTCATTTTATCAAAAAATTCATAAAGCCTGTCTTCCAGACGTTCCCCATTATTGCTGTTAAAAATAAGGTAAATGTGTAAGGAATCCTTTTCATAACAAAGAATTTTAAGTTCCGGATCTGACTCCTGTTCCGCCAGTAATGAAACCGCCTTTACCGCTTTCTTAGCTTCTTCCTTTTTCCATCTATCCCCATAATATAAATCCACCATTGCAGTCAGAAAGAATACCCTTTTTAACTGAATAAAATCTGTTAAAAACTCCTTATTGCCTGATTCCCCATCGCTGCCCAGAATAAGACTATGCAGGATTCCCTGGCTGGCATAGGGTGACATATTATGAACCTGCTGCATATATCCATTCCGTTCTCCAAGTAAATCAACAACTCCGGAGACAATCTTTTCTACCTCGTTTTTACCCTCTCTCTTTTCCTTCCCCACTATAGTCCTGATTTTCTCAAATGGTGATGAATATTTGTTAGTAAAGAAATATGCAAGAATCAGATACCCCAGACAGATAAAGAATCCGAAAAGCAAAGCTAAAGAGCCCATATCAGACAGTTCAAATCCAAATTTGTCTTTATCTGCTATGATTTCATATGAGATTAAATTACTTACCTGAGAATTCTGTTTAAAAATTCTGCCATCCTCTATTCCCGCCTTAATAACAGGTTTTCCATTATAGTATACCGCATATCCCCGTGCTTCCCCCAAAGCGGATTTCAGCATGTCTTCTATCTTCTGGTTATCAAACAGAACACAGATGATACCTCTCTCTGATCCCGATCCATATTGATAGACTCCGCTGTATATCAGATACTTTTTAAAAAAAGTCAGCTTGCTGTTATTCATGTTTAAGCAGGTATTTAAATCCGTGACTGCCAAACGGTCTGCTGACCATACTGATAAATCAACTTTGTCAGACAGATGAATAACCTCATCGCTGGTATATATCTTATTATATTTATTCAGCATCAAAACGACATCAGAGATATTAAAATCATCACCAGCGGTTTTCTGAGAACGGATATCATTCAATACCTGATACAAAAGATAAGAATCCACCGGGTTTTGCATCTGAACGGTCATATAAAGTTTATTAATCAAAGAGGAATTATTTAAATTTGTTATTATATTCTGGGCGCTGTAAATCTGCTGATCCATCCCATTGGCAAATGCCTGGGCCTTGGTCTCATAGTATTTTACAGCCTGATTTTCCTTCACCTTCACAGCTTCAAAAATTACTGTGCCAGAGTATATAAGAAAGCTTAATATAATTATCAGACAGTAGGATAAAAACATATTTTTAAAGAATCTGCTCTTACGGGCTTCCATAGCATTCATATTTTGATCACCTTATTATACCCCTTACATTTTCTTTCATTTTTTCACTGTAAAAAATCTCATTTATAATATACCAAACCCGCTGATTGATAGCAAGGACATTCACCCCGTCTCATAATCACCATTAAAATATCAAACTTATCATAGTAAAATTCTTTGGAATATTATTCATCAGATAATGGATTTGAATAACTTTATGCATATTTGATATAATATTAACGAATTTAGCCTTTCAAAAAAGCATTATTACATAATATTAGGGCGTAGTTTTTTAATATTGTGTTGTTTTATACAATTTCCAACATTTTTCAACACTATTTATGTTGAGAATATCTCAATCGTGAAGTATACTTAACATAATAGACAATACTGTTAAAATGATAAAACGGGAGATGATTGCAATTTTAGGAATGGTTATTGCAGACGATGAAAAAAAGATCTGTAAGCTCATCGAATATTTAGTTAATTGGGATGAAATTGGTATCCGGCTGCTGGGAACCGCATACGACGGTTTAACTGCACTGCAGCTGATCAATGAAAAAAAACCGGATATTCTTCTTACAGATATCCGAATGCCTGGAATGGATGGACTTCGTCTGATTGAAGAAGCAAAAATGCGAAATGAGATTCTCAAATGCATCATCATCAGCGGATATAAGGACTTTCAGTATGCCCAGCAGGGAATGAGGTTTGGAGTGAGGGACTATCTGTTAAAACCAATCAATCAGGAAGACTTAACCCGTACATTAAAAAAGCTGGTTAAGGAAACCCAGGAACAGATGTCCTTACAATCCTCCCATATGCGTCTTGAAGAGACTTTAAAGAGTTATACCGGAACATTTAAACACCTGTTTTTAAAGACTGTTTTACAGAAACAGCTAAATGAACAGGAGGAAAACATACTGCAGGAAGTTGAGAAAATGAATGCTGCTGATATTATGAAAAATTCGGCACGGTGCATTGCAGTAAAACCCAATATCAGTTACAGGGAATTTACAGAAGAAAGCTACCAGCTTCTGACGGAGAAAACTCTTGAAATAGCAGAAGTGGAATTTTCCTCCCATAACTGGATCTGGATATCAGAAGTGACTGGGGAAGGAATTTTCTTTCTTCTTTTTTATGATGCTTTGGACCGGAAAGAGCTGCTGGAATCCATAAACCACATAAAGGAGCGTGTTCTCAGTCTTCAGGATCTGTTCCCCAGACTCTATTTTAATGCTGTCGTCAGCGAGCAGGCTGACAGCTCTATCCAGCTGATTCACCGGATTAAGGAAAGCCGGATTGCCATAGGAAACCGCTTTCTAACAGGTTTAAATACGGTCTCAGAGATTAAACCACCTGCTGCAAAACCGGCTGAATCAGAAACTGTCAACACCAGAATCTCTAAACTGCTGGAGGACAAACCAGATGCCTTTGACATGGCTGAGATTAAAAAATGTGTGGAAGCCGCAAGGCGTATTATGAAAGCCGAAGACATTTCATCCTGTGTGCAGGTAAAGAAAAATCTTATGCTGCTTCTAAACTATTACCTTAAGGGATTTAAGCAGCTGGATTCCACCCTGGAAGAACACGTAAAAGAAGTATGGTTTTCCGAAATGTATGAGCACTGTACAAGTCTGGAGCAGACCTTCCGTCTTTTAGAAGATACTCTTTGTGAAACTCTTCAAAATGTAATGGATCATCTGAAAAACAGGGAAATCAAACCGGTTATCTATGCAAAGCATTATATAGAAGAAAATAAGGGAATTAATATTAAACTGGAAGAGCTGGCAAAAAATACAGGATTCAGTTACACCTATTTCTCCTCTCTTTTCAAAAAAGAAACAGGTAAAACATTATCTGAATACATCCAAATGGTACGGATTGATACTGCAAAAAAACTTTTGACCGAAAAGGAAAGAAGCGTCAGCGAGGTTGCCGAGCTGGCCGGTTACAATGATATAAAATTTTTCACCAGACAGTTTAAAAAGACACTTGGCGTATCGCCCAATGAATACAGGAAATTATTTACAAACCGATAGCTGGGAGGAATCCGATTGAAAAAGCAATGGCTGAAAAACCGGTTCAATTTATGGATCGGTACTCTGATATCCTGGAACATTCTTTCTCTCCTTCTGCTTTTCCTGATTCTAATGGCCAACCACACACAGGAATCATATATTGCTGTGTTCCTGGTCTTATTCATGGGCCTTTTACTAGTTTTAATTCTCCTTTGGGGAAAGGCACGAATATGGGAACCCCTGCATTCAATGGAAAAGCAGGCAGAACTTTTTAATAACGGAATCATTTTTACAGAGCTCTTTAAAAGTCTGGAAGGAATATCTCCCAGCTTTGATGAATTGTTATCAGGAATCCATACCAGTCTGGATAAAGATAAAATGATAGAAAATGCAAAACAGCAGGCCCGTTACCTTGCTTTACAGAACCAGATCAACCCGCACTTTCTCTATAATGTACTGGAATCCATACGTTCCGACTCCATTATGGCAGGCGTTCCGGAAATTGGAAAAATAGCAGAAGCACTGGCCGTCTTTTTCCGCTACACGACTTCCAATATGGAAAGCCTGACAACGCTGGAAGAGGAACTCTCCAATGTCAAAAATTATTTTATAATTCAAAAATATCGGTTTGAGGAAAAGCTTTATCTTGATATCCTGCTGCCGGAGGAGGAAGATCTTTTAAAAGCCAGAATTCCCAAGCTTACGCTGCAGCCAATTGTAGAAAATGCAATTAAACATGGGTTAGAGCCAAAAGTTGAGGGAGGAAAGGTGGTTATTGACATTGACCACAGCGATACCATCCTATATATCTCTGTATCAGACGATGGCATCGGCATTGACGATGCTGCCCTGGAACACTTAAATGATACGCTGCTGCATATGGCTGGTGGGAATGGCTCCGTCAGAGAGGATAAAAAAGGCGGGATTGCACTGAACAATGTAAATTCCAGAATACGCCTCCTTATGGGGGAGGAATATGGAATTCATCTGTTCAGTTCTCCCGGTGCAGGAACAGAGGTTTCCCTTACACTTCCCTATATACTAGATGAAACAGAAAGGCTTGGATCATGAAACAGGAAGTACTGCGATACGAAAATATCTACTGTTCTGAAGGAAATCAGATTTTACTCAAAGGACTCTGCCTGCGTGCCTTTCAAGGACAAATCTGCTGTGCCATTATTCCGAATTTAATCGAGAAGCAGAATTTTCTAAGTTTGCTGGAAGGTACCCTGAAACCGGATTCTGGCTGGATCTATTGGAATGGGGAGAAACTAAACTCTTACCGCTCTCAGGACCAGATTCGAAAACAGACCGCTTTCATTGGCAGGAACCGGGGGGTATTTTCACAGCTGAGTGTTGAAGAAAATATATTTGTGGCAAACAGCAGGGTTTTCTGGTGGAACCACGCCCCCGCTCTCTGCCGGAAGGCTCCGGATCTATTCGAAGAACTGGACTTATCTCTGCCCGTTACTCCCAAAGCCAACACACTGGATTACGGCAGACAAAAGCAGATTGAACTTCTGCGTGCTTACGTATCAGGAAGAAAGCTGGCAGTCATCACAGATCTGGAGATGTTTTTATCAGAGGATGAGATGAGAGACTTTTTTGATCTGTCTGATAAATTAAAAATGAAAGGCATGACTTTTCTCTATATTTCAGGCAGTGATTCCTCTTTATGGAAACATGCTGATGAAATCACTATCATAAAAAAGGGCAGGTCCATCAGCCGTGTGAACCCCAGTCACTTTATTCAGTCGTCAAACGGACAAATCATTACGGATGACCATGACATCAGTGACTTAAAGCTTAACCCCGTTCTCTCCTTAACCCGGTATATAAAGGGAGGAGAATTGTTAAATATATTGGATGTGAATTCCGCAGAATGCAGTCATGCCATTTCCATACTGGAAGACTGCCGGTCAATAACGGGAAAAGCCATTATATCAAACAGGTATGATACTATTTTTCCTTCCGTTTTAAATGAAATTGTTTTTATTGAGGCAAGACCCCTGGATGAGATGATATTTACTGATATGACAATCATGGATAATTTTATCTTTATGCTCATGCAAAAAAAAGCCGGCATTCAGTTTAAGAAATCCTATCGAAAACTGGTTAAAAATATGACCGATGGCATTTTTACGGAAAAAGAACTTTCAACGAAAGCGGACAAAGCCAGTGATGAATGCAAGCTGAAGCTGATTTACTACAGGTGGATTTTCCTTCGACCAAAAGTTATGGTATGTGTTAAACCTTTTTCATCCATTGATTTTCAGCTCCGATCCCTGACCATCAGCCTTCTTGAAGAATCATTAAGATCCGGGATTGCTGTTATACTCATTACAAATCATATGACAGAAGCATATACTATGAAAGGAAAACATCTCACAGTAGAGAATGGGTGTTTATATACAGATTAACAGCTCCCATTTCTCAATGTCTTATTCAATAAAAAAGCCTATTTCTGTCAGGCTTTTTTTCATCTCGCATTTCGTAAGATATCGAAACATCTACCCCCTTACAGCGCAAATTATACCATTGTTTTATTGTGTTTTTGTCTATAAAATAGTAATTACATTGAATCATTTTATGCAACTTGTATAATACGTGTTGTGAAAGGAGATTAAAAACATGAAAAAAAGAATCTTATCCATGATGTTAGTATCTGCCCTGCTGGTATCTGCTACCGGCTGCGCAGGGAAAAAAGCAGATACTCCGGCAGCCAGCAGCGAAGCTGCCACCACCTCTGCTTCTGCTTCCGCTTCTACAGGAGATATCAAAGTTGGTGTAATCTTAAAAACACTATCCAGCGAATACTGGAGCTATGTGGCTGCCGGAGTAAATGCAGCCTCAAAGGATTTAGGCGTTAAAGTTGATCTTCAGGGACCTGCTTCAGAAACCGCATACGACGAACAGAACAATATGATTGAAACCATGCTTGCCGGAGGAATCGATGCATTTGTAATATCTCCCCTCCAGTCAGAATCAGTTGCCAGCGTAATCGGTGATGTAAAGATTCCAGTGATTACCGTTGATACAGATGCTGAGATCCCTGGAAAAGTAGCCTTTGTGGGAACCGGTAATGACAAAGCAGCCTATCAGGGCGGATTATTTGCTGCAGAAAAAGCCGGTAAAGGAACAAAAGCAGTTATTATCGGCGGTGTTGAAGGAAACGCAACCAGCGATGCCAGACAGGCCGGTTACACCCGGGCTATGGAAGAAAACGGAATAGAGATCGTATCCGTACAGTATGCACAGTCAAATCCTGATACCGCTGCCAATGTAATGGAAAATATGATTACTGCCCAGAGCGGTGACATTCAGATTGTCTTATGTCATAACGATGATACTGCTGCAGGAGCTGCAACCGCCTGCAAACAAAGCGGATTAAAAGATGTAGTTATTGTTGGATTTGATGGAAATCAGAGCGGTGTTCAGAATATTATTGACGGAACCATTTCCGCTACCTGTGCCCAGTCTGCCTACACCATGGGTTATAAAGCAGTGGAAACTGCAGTTAAATCAGTAAAGGGTGAGACTGTGAAATCCTTTGTTGATACCGGCTGTGAAGTTATCTCCTCTGATAATGCAAAAGACTATTTAGAAAAACTGAAAGGCTATTTAAAATAACCTGCTTGTAAGAAACAGAAAGGGTTGAACTGCTATGAGCTTAATGGAACTGAAACATGTGACGAAACGCTTTCCGGGAGTTGTGGCTCTGCGCAATATGTCACTGGATATTAAACCAGGTGAAATTCATGGACTGATCGGTGAAAATGGTGCCGGCAAATCCACGCTGATTAAAGTACTGACCGGGGTGTATACCCCGGAGGAAGGTACTCTCATCATGGATGGAAAACAAGTCTCCTTTAAAAATCCCAGGGAGGCTGCCGCCCATGGAATAGCATGTGTTTACCAGGAACTTAATATTGTGCGCCTTCTATCAGTAACAGATAATATATTTATTAATAAGGCGCTGAAAAAGAAGAGCAGCCCGTTCCTGGAATATGACAAGATGCATGAAAGAGCACATGATGTGATGCTGTCACTGGGACAGGATATTGATGTAAAGAAAGAATGTGGTACCTATGGGATGGGAATACAGCAGATGGTTGAGATAGCAAAGGCTGTTTTAATTGATGCAAAGCTGATCATTATGGATGAACCCACCTCCAGTCTTGGAGAAAAAGAGGTTGCCCAATTAATGAAAACCATCCGCTCATTAAAGGAAAAAGGGATATCCATCCTGTTTGTATCCCACAAGCTGGAAGAACTCTTCGAATTATGCGACCGGGTAACAGTTATGAGAGATGGAGAGCATATCCTTACAAAGGACATTTCAGAGATGGACAATGACTCTCTGATCTCCGCCATGGTAGGAAGAACTCTGGATAACCAGTACCCAAAGATGGAGACAACCAGAGGCAAAGAAGCCTTAAGAGTAGAACATCTAAATTCAACCGGAGTTTTAAAGGACGTGACCTTTCATGCCAATTACGGAGAAATTCTTGGTTTTGCCGGCCTGGTAGGAGCCGGGCGTACAGAAACATTCCGTGCGCTATTCGGTGCTGACAATCACGATTCCGGAACTATTTATATTAATGAAAAACCTGCCACCATAAAGTCTCCAAAGGACGCAATCCGCCAGGGCATCGCATTTTTAACAGAGGACCGGAAAGGCCAGGGCCTTGTTCTGACCCAGTCTGTACGTACCAATCTCATTCTCAGTTCCATGAAAAAATATAAAAAAGGACTTTTTCTGGATGAAAAACACATAGACCAGCTAACTGGAGAAAATGTAGACGGTTTAAAAATTAAAATATCAGATTCAAAAGAAGCAGTTGGGCAGCTGTCCGGAGGAAATCAGCAGAAAGTAGTAATCGGCAAATGGATTAATACAAACGCAGATATATATATCTTTGACGAACCCACCAGAGGTATCGACGTAGGTGCAAAAGTTGAAGTTTATAACATCATGAACAACTTAATAAAAGCCGGTAAATGTGTGATTATGATTTCCTCTGAACTGCCTGAAATTATCGGAATGAGTGACAGAGTCATTATAATGAGAGAAGGAAAAATCATGGGCGAGCTTTCAAGAGAAAGTGATTTACTGAATCAGGAAACGATTATGAAAGCAGCCTGGGGAGGTGCTATACAATGAAAACAAAAAAAATGAAAGAAATAGTCAGTAAGGCAGCTCCGCTGTTGGCACTGATCCTGTTGTTTATGATTCTGTCAATAGCAACAGATAAATTTCTAACAATGAATAATATGATGAATATCTTAAGACAGACGGCCGTTAATGGCCTCATCTCCGCAGCCATGCTGGTTGTACTGATTACCGCAGGTATCGATCTGTCTGTAGGCGCAAATGCCATCTTGTGCGCCTGTGTAATGGGTATGCTCAAAAATTCACTGGGAATCACCAATCCATTTATCCTGATACTGGCCTGTATCATTACCGGACTTTGTGTTGGTTTTTTGAATGGTCTTCTGTTGACAAAAATGCATCTTCCTCATCCCTTTGTATCGACTCTGGGTATGAAAAATGTACTTTGCGGCCTTGCTCTTTTAGTCGTAGCAACAAAAACTATCTCCGACTTTCCCGCAGGCGTTACATTTTTAGGTTCCTCCAACCTGTTCAAATCGACCGATGGATTTTCCGGAATCCCTCTTTGTTTTGTAGTTCTTATATTAATTTATGGAGTGTACCATTTCTTTTTAAATAAAACAGCACTGGGCCGAATGATCTACTGTGTAGGCGGAAATCCAGAAGCAGCCCGCTTATCAGGTATTAATTCAGACAACGTTCTGATCTTTGTTTACAGCTTATCCGGCTTTATGTGTGCCATTGCCGGTCTGGTAATCGTAGGACGTTCTGCAGTGGCAAATCCATCTGCAGCCATATCTCCCTATGATACAGATGCCATTGCAGCATGTATTATAGGTGGTGCCTCCTTCATGGGAGGAAAAGGAACGATATGGGGAACATTAATCGGCGCACTGATGATCTCAACCATACGTAACGGGCTGACACTTCTTAATACTTCCAGCTCCGTTCAATATATTGTAATCGGTATGGTTATTATCGCAGCTGTATTTATAGATGTAACAAGATCCCGCATGGAAGCAAAAGCCAGAAGACTGGCAGCAAAATAAATATAAAAATGCTCTCTGATAATATTAACATTACTAACTTCAGAGAGCATTTTAATTATTCACATTTATATATTCTTTTTAATCTGCTCTGTAATCGCATCCAGGCAGTATCCCAGCTCATCATTTTGAAAACGAATTTGTATGCCGCACCGAATAAGATTTTCTTCCTTAAAATCCTCTTCATCCGCAAGAAATCTTCTACATACTTCTTTATATTTAGGAACTTCCTGGCATCTTTCTCTTTCTATTGAACGCAGCAAGCGCTCTCTGTCATCGACTTCTACATAAATAGGGGACAAATACTCATTTCCGAAATAATCCCTGGTTCTCTCATAAGATTCCAGCGTTCCAATCATAAGATAACTTCCTTGGCCCAACCGTTCAAACTGCCCGTCGTCTACCGTAAAATAACTCCAGGGACCATAGATGGTTTCGTAAGTACGTTCTTCAATCAATTTTTCTTCTTTCCGGAATTGTTCCAAATCTTCCCTGGTTGTAAAAAAATATTCCACCCCGTTTACTTCCCCATCCCGAATCGGTCTTGTTGTATATGGAATTATTGTTTTTAAACCTGGAATTCTCTCCAAAAGCTTTTTATAAATAGTATCTTTCCCAGAAGCACTTTTACCCATAATATAAAATATCCTGCTCATCGTTCACTACTCCAAATTTAATTATTAAACTGCTTCATCCATAATGTAAATATACTCTGCATTCTCATCTTCCAATCCCTGGACCGGAAGTTCCATATCTTTATAAGTTATAATCAGATTGATTAATTCCTTTTTTAAGACCTCGCCGGGGGCAATAACCGGAATCCCGGGGGGATAAATATAAACAAATTCCGCTGAAACCTGATCTGCTGCATCTTTTAGAAGTATTTTCCTTCTATTTGAATCCATCCCCTGTGCTATGGTAGCCCGACATTCCGGTCTGACCTTTATATCAACATACTCTTTCTCTATTCTGCAGGAGTATACCATAGTTTTCTTACTTGCCCGGTAATCTATATCCAACAATGCCTGAGAAAGCCTTTCATAGCCTTCTTTCGTATCAGCCAGGGTCAAAATCGCCGTTACATAGTCAGGACCGCACATCTCCATTTCCAAATGATACTCTTCCCTTAATAAATAGTTCAGTTCAGCTCCTGTAAGGTTTGATTCTCTTGTAGATATAATCAGCTTCGAGAGATCCATATCATATACGCCAGACTGTCCCTTTACCTCTTCATTCAGAATCTTTAAATAAGAAAGTCCTTTAAGCTTCTTTCTTAATCCCATTATCTTCTCAAAAAACTCTTTCATACAGCCCCGCCCCTGCTCAGCCATATACCCAATACAGTTATCTACAGAGGCTAACAGAACATATGAAGGACTGCTTGTCTGATACATATGCACGTACCGGTCCAGCCTGTCCATATTCACATATCCACTCTTTACATGCATGACTGCCGTCTGTGTAAGAGAAGGAAGTGTCTTATGTAAACTCTGAATTACCACATCCGCACCGACCTCTATGGCAGAAACAGGAAAGCCTTCTCCTTTCCCAAAAGAGAAATGTGCCCCGTGGGCCTCATCAACAATCAAAGGTAAATTAAATTTATGAACTATATCTGCAAGCTTCCTGACATCCGATACAATTCCATCATATGTCGGCGATACTACAAGCACAGCTTCTACTTCCGGATGGTTTTTCAACATTTCTTCCATCTCTTCAGGAAGTATTCCACCTTGAAGGCCAAATCCCTCAATAAATTGTGGATAAATATATTCTGCTTTTAAATCATTGAGGAAAACTCCATGATATGCGGATTTGTGGCAATTCCTGCTCATTAAAATGGTACCACCTCTGGATACCGTTCCGCTTATGGCACTTAATATCCCGCAGCTGCTTCCATTCACAAGATAATAAGTCCTGTCACTATTGTATACCTTGGCAGCCCAATCCATGGACTCCCTTAATATTCCCTGTGGATGATGCAGATTATCAAACCCATCAATCTCCGTAATGTCAATAGAAAAAGGATTGGTAAATTTCTTACTATACGATTCTTTCCATTGCCTCTTATGCCCTGGCATATGAAACGGATAAAAATCTGAATTGCCATATTCCATTAATTGTTCTAATAGATCCGTTTTTTGACTCACTTCACGAACCGCCTCTCTTAATGACTCACTGATCAGTATTAATAAATCAGTTCTTTTAGTATATCATTCTTATCTCATCTTTACAATTTTTTCTCACAGGGTTATAATAACGTGGAAATAGGAAGGAGAACACCGATTATGAGACTGATAGAATTTAAAATGGAGCGCCCCGGTCTTGTATCCGCTGGAGATGAAGTTCAGATCATTGAAAGGGAAGGTACCAGCAGCTACAGTTATATCATAGATCCTGCCGTTGCCATGTCCGGATGCTATATGGGCCGTGATCGCATTAAATCAGATCATGGAATTGTGAAAGAGATCAAGCATAACGACAGAGGCTATTATGTAATTGTCGAATTCGATGAATAGTGATTCTTTCATCGAATATTTTTTTACATAAAAAAAGCCTTGAAACATCTCTGTTCCAAGGCTTGTCCTGAGACACCGGGGATTCGAACCCCGGACAACTTGATTAAAAGTCAAGTGCTCTACCACCTGAGCTAGTATCCCATATGCCCAAAGCCGGAATCGAACCAGCGACACGA
>JAEWPQ010000101.1 GCA_023460575.1 Bacillota bacterium | reverse complement strand
ACTTCCACTGTAACTCCCTTTTCTGTTTTTTTCTGATGTTCCTTTCTCATGAAACTAAATCCAGAAATGACTTGCAATACTTTCCATACAGAGTTAACATCAACAACCAATAAAAGAAATAACTTGTACTTTCACCCATTGGTTTGTTGTAGATTGGCTGTCGCCCCCTTGCGGACTCAATAAGAGTTAACGCTGTCATCTGAGGTTGCCGGTGCGGGAACTAATTGGTTGGAAACAAGATCTGGAGGGAGAGTATTGCAGAAAAGAGAAAATCTGCTTTATGTGGGGATTGACCTGCATAAGGAAAGTCATACCGCAGTGATGGTGAACTGCTGGAATGAAAAGTTAGAGGTAGTCGTCATTGAAAACAAGCCCAGTGAATTTAAAAAGCTGGCAGAAAAGGTAAACAGAAAATCCAATCATCTTGGCCTTGAACCCATTTACGGATTGGAGAATGCATACGACTACGGCAGAAGTTTAGCTGTCTGGCTGATTGAAAAAGGTTATATTGTAAAAGACATTAATCCTGCCCTGGCTTATGACCAGAGAAAAAGTGCACCTATGCTCCGTAAAAACGATGAGCATGATGCGTATTGTGTGGCAACGGTTCTGATTAACCAGTTACATACCTTGCCAGATGCAAAGCCAAAAGATAATGAATGGACGTTGGCACAACTGGTAAATCGGAGAGATTTACTGGTGAAAGATGGGATCCGTTTTAAAAATGGACTCCATGAGCAGATATCCATGGCATATCCCAGTTATAGTAAGTTCTTCAGCGAAATAGATGGGAAATGCGCCATGTATTTCTGGAAGACCTACCCGTCCCCTGTCCATTTACAGGGGAAAACGTCAGAAGACCTAACAATCGAATTTAAGGAAATAGCTCGTATATACAAGAAAGATAAGGCAGAATTAATTCTGGATTGTGTTCAGAATGACGGAAATACTATACGCGAATATCAGGAATCCAGAGATTTTATTACAACAAGTCTGGTACGGGATTTAGAATACCAGAAAGAAGAATTGGCAGGACTTGATGTAGAAATCGAGAAAATCCTGCTTAGCTTTGATTATAAACTGACCAGTATGCCAGGAATAGGAACTTCCATAGCGAGTAAGCTGATTGCAGAAATCGGGGACATTCGAAGATTTTCCAATGCTGACAAGCTGGCAAGATTCGCAGGAGTAGCTCCTATAAAGTTCAGTTCCGCTGGAAAAGGCAAGGAGCAAAGCTCCAGACAGGGAAACCGCCAGTTGCATGGACTGTTTTATTTCCTGGCAGTAACCATGGTGTCGAAACCAAAGAATGGAGTGCCCAACCATCCGGTATTTTATGACTATTACATGCGAAAAATCGGCGAAGGGAAGACAAAGTCTCAGGCACTGGTCTGCATTATGCGTCGTTTGGTAAACATAGTTTACGGAATGATGAAAAATAAGACAGAATACCGGGAACCGACTCGAGAAGAAGAACAGTAATTTTTTCCTTAAAAATAGCACGAAGATGTGCTATACTTTTTTAAAATGAATACGAATTTTTACCGTTCGTCGAATACCTCAGTACTCCACCTGAGGGGACGGGTGAGGGTATTAAAAATGGTACAGGACGTGGATATAAAGTAGATTCAACTATGTATCCTGATGACGAAGCGGCAGGCGTACTAAGAAATGGAGAATATGTCAGAAATCCAACAGCTCATAATATTAAAGATTATGTTAGTGAAGGCTCCAATTATTTGGGGAATAAGAATATGAATGGAAAATATATATATGCTGTTGATATGGATGGAAATATTATTATAGGAACAAGAGGGGGACAAAGAATGCCTCATCCTACGCTGATTGGAGGTAAAAACCCACAAGTTCAAGCGGCA
Source organism: Bacillota bacterium (assembly GCA_023460575.1). Lineage (GTDB taxonomy): Bacteria > Bacillota > Clostridia > Lachnospirales > Lachnospiraceae > Lacrimispora. The sequence continues at coordinate 62,139 of JAEWPQ010000101.1, read as the reverse complement.
GGCATGGTTGAAGTTCGGGGTGGAAAAATTTATAGTATTGACAATGCTAGTGGTCACTTTAAGTCAAGCAACGGATGCTTGAAAACTGCAGAAGATGCATTTGGTAATTTACCTCAAAACATCTATTCTAAAGATTTTAAAGGATTTTCACCATATGGAGAATAAGGAGGACAATTATGGATTATACAGATACATGGGGGGTATACCAATGTTTTCAGGGAACTGATGATAATATGATCGACGCTGAAGACAGAGAAGAATTTTTTGCCTTAAAACCAAATGGAAAGGTTTTTCAATGTGTATCAATGAGTGACGGGATGATTAAGTTAAAGTATGGAAAAAAAGAATTTCGAGTGAATCCTAAACTTTATAAAGTTGTAAATGAACCCCAATATAAATTAGGAGAAATAGTAGAAATAATTGAAAAGTCATCAATAGGACAGATTATTGATGTTGAATGGCATATAAAAGATAATGCTCCCTTTTATTTCCTTGAAATCGAGGGAAAAAGAAGTGGAAGAAGATATAAAGAATATGAAGTAAAGAAGTGAGATAAAATGAATTACACTGAACTAAGTAAAGAAATTTCATATGCTTTACGACATGCCCCATGGGAATATGAACTTGAGATTGACGAAGAGGGAAGAGTTCCGTTAAAGCAATTATTATCTGCTTTACATCTAAATCCTAAATGGGAAAATGTTGTTGAAGATGATTTAATTGAAATAGTTGAAAAATCCGAAAAAAAGCGGCTTGAAATTTGCGAAGGAAAAATTAGAGCATTTTATGGACATTCCATACCAATGAAGATTATGAAAGAAGTAAAAATGCCGCCCAATATTTTATACCATGGAACAGCAAGAAGATTTATGGATTCAATTTCAGAAAAAGGGTTGTTACCACGGAGCAGGCAGTATGTTCACTTATCACAGGATATTGAAACCGCAGAGAACGTAGGGAAAAGACATGATAATAATTCTCGAATATTAGTGATTGATTCGCTAAGTGCTTGGAATGATGGAATAAAATTTTATTATGGTAATGAGAAAGTATGGCTGGCAGATATGGTCCCAAGTAAGTATATTTTAGAAAAATAATAACATATTTCAATAATTAAAAAATACCAAGTAAGTGCCTTGAAAAGCTTAGAATATGACTATTTCTGGTTGTGTTCTAAGCTTTTTTATGAAGTTAATTTGGTAATATACTTTATGACTTTTATCCCATCTATGAATTCATGCTAATAAAAAAATTTCCAAGCAACTTGATTTGTAAAGGAGCCTTTCAGGAAGTCGATATGTAAAAGGTGAATGGAAACCAGAGATTGATAGAGTTGTAGGATATACGGTAAAAGATGGTATAACATTACCAAGTTTACAAGGTCCAGTAGGACCACAAATTGATCTACCATTAGATACATATCTACCTGGAGGCGCAAAACAAATAAATATTATATTAGACAGAAGTGCAAATGCTATGGACTATTTTGATATTTCTTCTATCTCAAAGATAAAATAAGGAGAGAATTAATGATTGAGAACCTTAATGTAAGTTCTGGTTGTGTAACTTGGAAAAGCAATGAACGCAATATTATTTTAAACGTCGAGGATGCTTTTTTTGCAACAGAAGATGAGAAATTAGAATTGATTCAAGTTGAATCAGGTAAAAATTTTATAGCAACTAAGGTTTATTATTATTCTTATGATGGTAATTTAGAATTGTACTATGATTTAAATCTAAGTATTGTAAATTGGACTTATCAAGGCAAACAGAAGAATTTATTTATTAATCAATTAAAACAAGTAATCTTCTTACCTCAAAAGCAGAAAATATTTATCTTATCTGATGGTGAGAAGCAAGAACTATATGGTTATAATCTAATAGGAGATTGTTTATTTAAAGTAAATCAGCCTGTCGGATTTAAAATGCAATATTTTGCTTGTTCAAAAGATCAAATATCAATAGTATGCGATGGGGATAAGAATCACGAAGATCAATATGGTAGGTCTAGATATAATTTCCTATTAGATGTTAATAATGGAAATTTATCAAAAGGAAATCTAGCATATTAGATTGTACCATATTTGTAAAGAATGTTAATGGAGTCATTCATAACCCCGTAAATCTTTCTCGTAAATGGGCATTCCCTGCAAGTGCGACCCCGGTTACGACCCCAATGGCAAGAATCCGACCCGATGAAAAAGTCCTCTCAGTCCGCATTGCGGGCTGATGTTAGCCGAGTCGGGGAAGTTTTTGACCCCGGCTCTTTAACCTGCATTATTTTAATTACCATGGTTCACACTGTTTTAGTAGGAAAATAGTGTGAAAATCATCTGGTGTTAAATTTCAAAAATGGTTACGATTGTGCGACTGTGAGAATATGAGAAACTGGCCTATATGCGACATTTTTTTGAAAAAACAACAGGAGGACGAACACGAGGCAACAGCAATCCAAACATTAACCTTACAAAGGAGATTTAAAATGATAGAAAATGATATGTATGGTGGTTTTATAGTATCAAGAAATGTTTATAATGGAATACCAGTTAGATATAGTTTTAGAGAAAAGAGTTCAATAGAACAATTAAATGGCTGGAATTTATTATCTGAAAAGGATGATGATGAATATATTAAAAATCCAGATAATTTTATAATTATAAATGCTGAAAGTATTAATAAAATCGCACCGGTAATTTTAGAGATATTTGAAGCTCCTTATGGTTCAGATCTATTTTGGTTATATGAGGAAGGTGTTTTTATAGGATTTTATGATTTAACATTGGAAAGAGAAATAACTATTGACGAAATATTGGAAAATAGTTAAATTAAAATTAACTTTATAATCGAGACAGATAAATTATATAATATATGGATATTTAGATGTTAAAATAATTGATGGCCATAGGCGCTGTTTTAAATTTGCCCAACGAGGTGTTTTATTGCCTAAATGGAAATATGTTCCACCATCGGATTAAAGGTCACACAGGGGCAATATTTTGCGACATAGGGCAAGCTGAAAGTGGTATATTGAATCTATTTCATTGGAAGTTCAGCTAGATCGTGTACCCTATGGCTCATGGTGAACCATGGGATTTACAGTAAATTGATTCTATGGTAAACTGGGGCTGCCGGGGATTACAGGGGGTTGAAATACTTCTTTTGTAGCTCCCTTTTCTTTCGTTTTTTCTGCCGTAAATAGCACGAAGATGTGCTATACTTTTTTTAAACGAATACGAATTTTTATCGTTTGTCGGATACCTCAGTACTACACCTAAGGGACGGGTAAGACAAAATATCCTATAAATCAATTTCAGAAAGGAACTATATTTGATGGATACTAAATATGAAGATTATTGTATGAATTTTAAAAATGAAGAATTAAAACAATACTTAATATCAAGAGTGGAAAAAAGTGCAACAACTGATATAAGGGTTTTATCCGAAGAAGGCGAAGAAATTGATATAAATTCTGATATAAAAGTTGAAACGATAGTTTTTGATGGTGACGATGAGAACCTATTTATCAATTTTTATGGAGTACATACATCAATTTTTGTATTTGATAAAGAAATTATGTTTATTGATGAAAACTCAAAAGGAACATATACATCAAGCGATGTATATAACAATGTTGTCTATGAAGGAAAATTAAGAGAAATGGATCATTTAGAAATTTTACAGATGTTTGCAGATTTCATTTCATGTTTCATTGATTCTAGTGGTGTGGAAGTATTAATTTCAGAGGATGAGGCAAAAAAACATAATTATTATAATCCTAGTATTTTTACAATTATAGTAAAAAATAAAAATAGAGATAATAAAGATAAGGTTTTCGAAAATATAACAATTAGGTATTAGGGAAATAACTTATGGCTCCTATGCTTGCGGATATTATTTCATGTTTTATTGATTCTAACGGTTTGGAGGTATTAACCATAAAAGATGAGGCAATTAAATATAGGAAATATAGCTATTACACTCCCTGTCTTATCATAATTAATGACATAAATAATTATGTAGAGAAGTATAAAAGTGAAAACAGTTCTCCCCCCGATCAGGTGAATTAAAGGGTTGTTTTTTTAGTCAGAAGAAAATAGTTTTTAAAAATTTAACAAAATGGTATTAACCAGAAAACAAAAGCACAGCCTTAAGTTGGTTGTGTTTTTTTGTTGCATGTAATCTAATTATATGTACTTATAAAGTTGGTTATATGCGAATTTTGGAATCTAACGTGTATAATTTTAGCACTTATGTTGAAATCTGTCACATTATATATTATGCTGAACAAAATGGAATGGATACAAAAATAAAATAGTAAATTAAAAAGTAAGATATTTGTAACCGTCCTGGTGGTTGATAAGATTGGATTTTCAAGAGAAAGGGGATGAATCTTAAAGAACAGAAAGCTTTTGTCATTAAATAAGAACTTTTATTACAAACGGCAAACTTAGAAGGGATTGTCTATCGTTATGATTTTAGATTTAATAAAAAATATAAATATATAATGCTGCATTTAACAGAAAGGAGAGTTATCAATGAGATTAGATGAAAAGATTGCATTACTGGAGCGGGAAAGAAGACAGCAGGAGAAAGAGGAAAAACTTCTGGCAGAACAAAAGGAGAATGCATTAAAGGAGCCAGTAAAAAAACTAACATTAGAGGAAGCAATGGAAGGCCTCCGCACAGGAGAGTTAAGACTGGAAAGCGGAGAGCTATTTGAGTTTGAAACCAGAACCTTTACTGACAGCCAGATCCCTGTTGTTACCTTCAGAAATTTTTTTGAGGCATCTCAGGAAGAGGCGGAAGGTGCCATATATGTTAATCATACCCATGAGGTCAGCCAGATTCTGTCCTGGCCTAAGGAACCCATCAAACCGGTAACCATGGAGCAATGGGCAAATCTTCTGGTAAACGGAATGGCTGCCAACCGGCTGCATGCGAAAATTGTGAAGACAGAGGAACTGAATTTTGTAGACTATATCTGTTTTGATGTGCCATCCGGCAAAGATAAGCTTTATAACATTATATTCCGGCTGAAGGGAACTGGGCAGCAGTTTACCGGAAATTATAACTGCAGAAAACAGGATGAGGATACGTATGGAGTCTTTCTGGAGGCGATGGTGATAACTTTAAATAATCTGTTTTCAGCAAAATAAGGGGGGATTGAGATGGGAAACAGTAATACGGCAGAGATGCGAAGTGATCAGGAAGCAGTCACCTACAAAGACCTTTTTTTAGGAGTACAGGGACTTGCATATTTCCGAACGATTGATATCAGGGAAAAACCGGGAGAGCATGCTTATCTATATGCAGAAGCAGTTATGGACAGTGAAATGGATGATAATGATCTTCATGGAATCAGCACCTCGGTGTCCCTGGTTTATAAAAAAGATGGAAAAGATCATGTCCTTTTTTACGGAATTCTGGACAAGGTCGCCTTATCCAGGGATGGGGGAGAAAAAATAATTACCATTGAGGCATGGGATGGAACTCATCAGATGGATGTAACGCGGCGGAAACGGATATTTCAAAATCCGCAGATGAGTGTGACCCAGCTTGTATCAGAGATTATGAAATCCTATGTGGGCTCCGACCACATGGTACATATTCCGGATGTCCCTATCGGGCAATTGGTAGTCCAGTACGAAGAGACAGACTGGGAGTTCTTAAAACGTTTTCTTTCCAAATATAACGATGCTCTTTATCCTGACCCTGCGTTTCCCAACATTCGATTTGAAGCGGGATTATCACCGAAACCGGAAAAGCAGTATTGGGATGAGCTTCCTTATCAATTGTCACAGGACTTCATCAGGCTGAATGATTTAAAAGTAAACGGACTTGGTGATTTAACAAGATCTCAAAACACTGTTTATGAGCTTGTGTCCTATGACATCGTATCAATCGGGAGTCAGATTACCTATAAGGGAACTCCATGGTTTGTGGAGACTGCCATACGAAGCCTGCAGGATGGTCTGTTAATAAACAGATACCGGATGAGGCAGAGGGAAAGCATGAAGATACTGCCTTATTTTAATAAGAGAATTACAGGAATTTCTATTGAAGGCATAATTGCTGCAATTAAACGGAACCAGGTTCAGGTAAATATGGAGATCGAAGCCGGAACAGGAGAGAAGTACTGGTTTCCATTTTCCACTGTTGCAGCTTCATCAGACGGAAGCGGCTGGTACTGTATGCCTGAAAACGGTGAGAGTGTACGGGTTTATTTTCCGGTAGATGATGAGAAAGAGGCCTATGTAGTGACAAATGTGAAGGGGAGCAAACCAGAAGCCGGCGGTGCCTCCGGTTCTTCGGAAAATCCAAACCAGAGAAATATTAAAACCGCGCAGGGCAACCAGGTACAGATGACTCCGGAGGGAGTCCTGATTGCGGCAGGGGATGGACAGGGCAGCATTCTCCTGAAAAAAGATGGAGAAGTTGTCTTAAATGCAATCAAAGATCTTACTATTTCAGCAGTGGAAAATTTAAATCTTTCTGCCAAAAAGGATTTAACTATCAAATCTCAGGATTCCATAAAGATTGTGAATCAGGCTGGAGCAGATATTGAGATAAAAAAGGGAACGGTAGCATTTCACGGCAATGAGATTTTTGAGAATTAGGAGGTGATTGTATGGCGTATACAGCGGAACAGATTTTAATAAAAGGAATTCCAGTGGAGCATTTGACAGAACTTCACATCAGCTGCATTCCAGGGGAGCATGGGAGTATGAGACTTTCCGGTTATCTGCCGGAGGCAAAAGGAGAAGAGACGTTGTTTGGACTCACGGAAAATGATTCTGTGACTGTCTATGCAGAAAAGGGAAAACCTGTATTTTCCGGTGTCTTGACTGAAGTGACCACTTCTTCGGAAGGTAACATGGTCAAAATTACGGCGGAAGCACGAAGCAGAAGTATCCTTATGGATCAGAAAAGACGTTCCAGATCTTTTCAGGATTGTAACATGACCTACGGACAGCTTTTCCAGACAGTCCTCTCTGAATATCCAGGCAGTGATATCAGGCTTTCCATAGAAGACAAACCCATTGGAGAGATCGCAGTCCAGTATCAGGAGACAGACTGGGAGTTTTTAAAACGAATGCTTTCTATGTTGAATGCAGTTCTCGCATGCAGATGTCAGTCTGAAACAATTACCTTGTACGGTGGTGTTCCGGATATTCCATGGGGAAAGTGGAGTTATGAAAAAATTGGGTTTTCTAAGGAAATGGGAGAATACAGTGACTGGACCTTGCGGGGAAAAGCAGTCAATGACAACGATTTTCTCATTATGCAGATTGAAACAGGACATTTGCCTGAGCTTTTTGAACAGGTTGAGGATAAAGGACGGACATTTGTTATACGGCAATATTCCTTCCAGTTAGAAAGAGGAATGCTGCTGTGCCGTATGGAGCTCCAGAAAAAAACGGGCATCCTTGCCAGAACAAAATATCCCATGCATATTATTGGAACGGCCCTTGAGGGAACAGTTCTTGCCGTCTCAGGCACCAAGATAAAGGTTCATCTGGATATTGACGGTAGTGCGGGGGCTGGAGATCAATACTGGTTTCCGTTTTCCACCCTTTCCGCATCCCCGGATGGAAGCGGTTGGTACTACATGCCGGAAAAAGGTGATAAAATCCGCGTTTATTTCGCTTCTAAATATACGAAAGATGTGATTGCTGTAAGTGCGGTAAGTTCCTATGACGGCAAAAGCGGGGGAGTACCTGACCGAATGGGGGATTCTTCCAGTAAGTACTTAAGCAATCCACATGGACAGGAAATGAAGCTGGGAGCAGATGGGATCTATTTATCCAGCAGTAAAGGAGCTTCCGCTGTAAAGATTGGGAAGGGCGGAGATATCACATTAAGTGCAAAAGGAACCATTAACATAGAAGCAGCGGAGAATCTGGATATAACAGCAGAAGAAGCAGTCAGTCTGCAGGCACTGGAACAGGCAGTAATCACCTGTTCTAAGGGAGGAATGATCCAGATGCCTGAGGATGGAAATGTGTATATTCAGGGAACCGAGGTAAAGGTGAATTAGGAGGTTTGTATGACCAGACAGGAAGCATTGTCAGCATTTCAGGATGAGGAACTCCGTTTATTTGAGGAGAAAAAAGAACAGTTTATCGTTGGTTTGGAGGAGAAGGCGGAAGAGTTTTCTGAATCGATCAGACAGGTACTTTCCATTCTCAGGAAAGAGATAGCAAAAAAAGAGAAAGAGAAAATCATGTTTATCTATTTTTCTCTTCTTCGGGCAGATCTGCTGAATGATCATTATCAGGTATTGGTGCGTGCCATGGACGCAAACTGGCATATGGATGAGGATGCCGCTGAAACTACATTTTCCATTGACTATTTATTTGAACCGGTAAAGGAACTTAAGGAGAAGCTGGATCTTGACAGAAGGAAATACATGGGAAAGGTCAACTCCTATGACGTGGCAAATATGATTCAGGACTGTGTTATGGAGTGGAACCAGATACTCTCCCTACAGCTGCATTATATGTTTCGGGATATGGAAGAGAATGAGGACTTTGCACAGATTCCAAAGCACTCTACATGGGGAATCTATTGGGGTGAGTACCGGGATGAAAGCGAGCTTGTGGCTTTTGCTGACAGAGAAAAAAAGGAACAGAAGGATTGGGACAGATGCCTGCGCCTTTCAAAAGAGCAGGAAGAGGTCATGATAAATAAGTTCTGGTACGAGGCTGATTTAATGGATTCGGATTGCAGAAATAAGCTTCTTTTGTTCAGCCAGTTTGAGAACTGTGATTTAACCGGTCTTAGTTTTGATGGAGCTGACTTAACAGGGGTACAGTTCAGAAACTGCAGAATCAAAAGATGCAGTTTCAGCAATGCAAAGATGCGGCAGTCTGATTTTTCCAATTGTACGTGGGAAGAAAATGATTTCACAGGGGCTGATGTTGAAAATGCTGTTTTCCAGGAAAAGGATATTCCATATCTGCATCTGGATCCACAGCAGCTTCAGGTTATTTTTGTAGACAGGAGGGAAATAGAATGAGATTTTTCACAATGGAACAGGATAAGAGGCTGCCAGATGTAATACAGTTCCGTGATTTTGACATCTGCGGACCCAGACATATTTTTTATAAAGAGGATGCAGGGGAAATACAGGAATCAAATATGATGTATCTGACGAAAGACAGCGGCGAGACGGCGCCGGATTTTATTCAGAGTCCTGTTTCCTTAGTTTCGGATAAAGTTAAGGCAGTACTTGATATGTATGAAGATGATATGGTTTTTAAAACGGTTACAATTGCCAGCAAGGAGCGGGAAACCATAATGGTTTACCATCACCTTCTGCTGGAACGAATGGACATGTTCTCGGAGAAAACGGAAATCTATACAAACGGAAGTATCAAGCGTCTGGTTCTGGATCCGGCGAAGATAGGAGAACATAAGGTATTTCTGCTGAATGACAAGCGTTTCCCAAATCCGCTTGTCAGCCTGGAAGTAGTGGAAAGTCTGCTTCGCAGAAATATAATCGGTATTGTATTTAAGGAAGTGGAGGTGGAAGCATGGCAGAATTAACTGATACATATGTGGTTCATGGAGCCTGTACTCAGTGCAGTATGGGAATGAGGCAAAGCAGAGTGGTTCTTCATGAGACCCACGGAGTGTTTTTGAAGAAGCAGGCTCAAATGACAGTTAAGGATTGTAAAGGAGAATATCATGTGATCTGCTTTGGAGGATGCTACAGTATGGAAAATCCAAGCACACAGGAAGAAGCAAAAAAAGTTCAGGATAAAGTAAAGGAATTAAGTCCGGATACGTTCCTTGATAAAGTCATGGGATTTTTTACCGGAGGAAAAAAGAAAAAAGAAAAGGAAGAGGCTGCACCGACAGAAGGCGTTCCCCAGGTATTAGGCGTATGTACACCCCACATCATAGCTCAGGAGTGGGATTACGGGCAGGATGGAGTGGAAACTGACAGCGACCGGCCATTGATGGGCGGGGCAAAGCTGTATTGCATTTATGGAGGCGAAATTGAGATTATAGAGTCCGGGCAGCCGGAGGCAGGGAGTTGATGGAACAGATGACAAATTTAAAAGATACAATATGAAGCGACATACCTCTGCTTCATAATAAAGGGGGAATTAACATATGAAATTGAAATACAAAGAACTGGAGATTGAACTGTCTCTTGATGGTGTAATCCAGGTTGAGCTGTTTCAACTGACACACAGATTAAATGATCATGAATTTCTTTCCCTGAAGCTTTTGACGGACGGAGAGAATCCGGAAGATTATGTAAACATGGCAACGGTTCAGCCTGTAATTGTCCGTGAAATGGAAAGTTCCGGTGGTCAGGTAATCTTTCAGGGCAAGATTGAAACTGTCTATATAAAAACAGAGAAAGGCTTATCCTATCTGTATCTGGAAGCCAACTCCTATACAAAGGACTGGGAGCGGACTGATAAGAGCAGAAGTTTCCTTGACGGCGGCATGACATACATGGATGTGGCAAAAAAGGTGCTTGCTGATTATGGACAGTTTGATATCAAAGATGAAATTACAAAAGATGCTAAGATACCTGAAATGCTATTGCAGTATGAAGAAAGTGACTGGGTATTCTTAAGAAGGCTGGCAAGCCATTTTGGTTCCAGCCTGCTGGCAGATGCCTCTTCTCCAATGGGAAAAGTGTATTTTGGAGTTCCCGAAATGAACTTTGGAGCAGAACTGGCAAAAGAAGATTATGTACTGGAAAAAGATATGAATCATTTTGCTAAAGTACTGGAACCATCAGGCATTTTGTCCCAGGAAGCTTCGCACTGGAATATTTGCACCCGTAAATATCTGCGTATGGGAGAAGCGGTCTCCTTTAACAAAATAGCAGCAGTTGTTACGGCCATGAATATTTCAACTGGTAAGGGAGAACTGGTTTATCATTATACTCTTTCCAGGAAAGAAGGCATTCGGAGAGAAAAAGAGCAGAATCCAAGAATATACGGCATGAGCATACCCGCTACGGTAAAGGAACGGGGCGGAAACCAGATCAGGGTCCATTTTGATATAGATAAACGTTATGAACCCTCGGCTCAGATGAAATACTTTACCTATGCAATTGAAAGCAGCAGCTTTTATTGTATGCCGGAAGTTGGAAGCAGAGTACATATTTATTTCCCTGAGCATGATGAACAGAGCGCTGTTGCAGTCCATGCAATTGGCAGCGGAAGCGGCGGCGGAGGAAGTAAGAAGCCGGATAATAAGAATTTTTCAGATCCCAGCGGCAGTGCAATGAATCTGACACCGGACTCCCTAAACTATGCCCCGGATTCCAGCGGTTCCATTGTTCTCAATTTAAATAAATCCGGATTTGTATCTCTCACAGGGAAAAACATCAATATAAAAACTCAGAAAGGCTTAATGGCTGGAGGAGAAACTCCGGTTCAGAAGCTGATGATTTCCGGTGAGAATAAAGTGGTGCTGCAGATCGGTGACAGTGGAGATGATATCATTACTCTGGAGGATAAAGTGGATATCAAATCAGCTCTTGTTACCCACAAAGCAGAAACACATTCGGCGGCTTCACCGTCTGCCGGAGAACTTGAAGCAGATCTGACAAGCGGGGACAGTGAAGCCCGCGAAGAAAATAATACTCAGCTGGCATCCACTCTTGCTGCCAGAAAGCAGGAAAGTAAACAGAAGGTTCTAAATGGAATACTGAGCATTGCTACTGTGGTAGGTGCAGTCGCACTGACCGTTGCCACAGGAGGAGCTGCAGGTCCGCTGTTAATTGCTGTGGCTGGTGCAAAGACCGCTTTTGCAGTTGCTGATATAGCGGAAGGACTTGATGGTTACAGCAAAGTAAACGCACTTGATGCCTCGCGGCCGGCAAATTTTATAAGGGATACTGTATTTCAAGGTAACGAGGCAGCGTATAATCTTGCATCCGGAATTACAGATGTAGTATTTGATGTAGTTACTGGAAAGGCGCTAAAAAATGCAGCGTCTGCAGGGAAGCTAAGCAAAATCCTGTGTTCAAAATCCCAGGTCACCAATACGTTTGTCCAGGGAGCCGGATCCCTGTTCTTTGGCATGATACAGGAATATGAAACAACAGGAAAAGTTAGTATAAAGAATTCAGCTGGCAATTTTATGTTCGGTATGTTTAAGGGAGTTGCCCAGACAAAGCTGATTGGAAAGGTGCAGGGAGCATTAAAAACCGATTCCAGGCTGGTTAATAAACTGGTGGGAGCAGGAGTGGGAACGTTTTCGGGTACGGTAATGGATGTTACCCGTGATGCAATGCTCCCAGACAGAAACGTGGATGTATTGAGGTCCCTGCAGGAGAATTTTGTTACCAGCGGTTTGTCTCAGCTGTTAGGGGAGCCAATAGATGCGGTATCTGGAGCATTTTTAATTATGGCAACCGACTTTATTCTGCCTGATATACGGGAATCCATAAAAATAACCAGGAGATATTATTCTACGAATAAGGAGCCTGGAATTATGGGATTTGGATGGAGATTTCCTTATGAGGGAAGACTTTATCAGGATGGATCCAAACGTCATGTTGTTTTGGATACCGGTCATCATCTGACCTTTGAGTGGGCTGGAGAAATGGCTGAGAATATCTCTTATGGGTGCGGCTGGTTTGATCTGGTTAAAGAAAATGATGGCTGGAGTTTAGTTGACAGAAAAGAACACCGTACCTATATATACAGTGCCCAGGGATTTTTGCTGTCAGTCAGAGACCAGAATGGACAAACCATAAGCTTCACATACAGGGGAGATATTCTTGAAGGAATTACCACTTCACTGGGATACCATTTAAGTCTTATCATGAAAGACGGACATTTAATTCAGATATCTGATAACATGGGAAGAACCATGCAGTACAGATATGAGAGAGGACTTTTAACTGATATTGTCCACATGGATCAGGGAATTACTCACTACGAGTATGATGAAAATGGATCTCTGACCAAAGCCGTTGACCAGACAAAAGTGACATATCTGGAAAATCAGTATGACAGAAGCGGACGGGTAGTACTTCAGACACTGGCAAATGGAGATGTTTACCGGTTAGAATATCTGGATGAGGAACGGAGTGTCAGGGCATTCAGCAGTGTTGATAATAAAACGGTTCTTTATAAGTATGGAAGAAACATGGAGATATTGGCCGTACATTATGAGGATGGAACCGGTGTATTCTATGAATATGATAAACAGGGATACCGCTCCAGTATTACGGACAGATCAGGCTGCAGAAAAGAATGGAGCTATGATTCAAAGGGAAGGCTGGCAGAAGAAAAACTGGCAGGCGGTTTTGCAGCGGTTTATCACTATAATCAGAGCGATGATCTGGAGGAGAAAACAGACAATACAGGCAGAAAATTTTGCTATGTGTATGATGAAAATCACAATCTGATTGAAAAAAAGGAAGAGGCAGAAGAGGGAATCTGGTTTACTCACAGCTATTACTATGACCGGAAAGGCAGGCTTTTAGAAGAGACAGATCCGATTGGTAATACTACAGTATATCATTATCAGGAAAATTCCGGGAAACCGGATGTAATCACTTATCCTGACGGAGAAGAGGTCCGGTTCGAATATGACTGCATGGGACGTCTGATGTCGGAAGAAAGTGAATGCAGCAGAAAAGAATATGGCTATAATGCAAATAATTTCAGGACTATGATAAAAGATGGGGAAGGAAATGAAGCCCGTTATCTCTATGATGGAATGGGAAGACTGATGGCCATGTATCCTCCAAAAGCCTGGAAAGAGAGAAAAGGCGAGTATACATACAAGTATGATTTCCTTGACCGGCTGACAGACCGCATTTCTCCAGATGGAAGCCACAGCAGGCAGATTCTTGATGGGGAAGGAAAAGTATTAAAGGAAGTTCATCCCAATGCTTACGATACGAGTACCGATGACGGAGCCGGTGTTTCCTTTGATTATGACAGTGACGGAAACCAGATTCGGATACACTATCCGGACGGAGGCTGTGAAAGACTGTTCTATGATGCAGCAGGAAACAGGATTAAGCACGTCATGCCAGAGGATTATGATGCACAGGCCGATGATGGAGCAGGCTGGATGTATACTTATGGAGTGGAAGGACGGCTGGAGACAGTAACCGGTCCGGACGGCATCCTGCAGGCAGAATATAGTTATGACATTTCCGGCAATCTGATTAAAAAGACCGATGCTATGGGCAGAACTGTCACATATAGTTATGACAGAAGAAATCAGTTATGTGAAGTAATGCAGCCAGTAGAAGAGAAGGAAGGCGAAATTCTTTACCAGAGAACTACTTATCTCTATGATGCAAATGGTAACAAAGTAGAGGAACAGCGTCATGGAGGATACTGGAGTGTAGACGGACAACTGATTGAGGAGGATGGCCCGGGTCTGAAGCTTAGCTTTACTTATGATAAGAGAGACCGGCTGATCAAGGTAAAAGACGGGCATGGAGCTGACATCATTTACAGGTATGATGTGCAGGGGAAAAAGATCTATGAAGAGAAGGCAGTCTCAAAAGATGTACATCAGATCATTCGCTATAATTATGATAAAGCAGGCAGACTTTCGGAGATAAAAGAACAGCTGAACAGCGGACTGATTCCGGTCAAAGGTGAGTCAAAGTATGCGATTACCAGTTATAATTATGATGAAAATGGAAACAGGACCAGAATACAAACACCAGAGGGTTATGAGTTCATCCGGGAATATGATACCTGTGACCGCCTGATTGCGGAACGAACACTCGATAAGCAAAACGGAATTGACCGGACAGTTTCCATAACCTATGACCGGGCGGGAAATATAACAAGAATTGCGCGTCAGGGAAAAGCCGGTGAATTGTGGGAACTTTCTTATGATTATGATTTAAAGAACCGGATTACAGATGTTAAAGATTGTCTGGGGCCAGTATTTAGATATGAATACGACAAGAATGACCGTCTGGAAAAAGAAATTTTGCCAAATGGGGATGTGGAGCATGAAAAAGAGTATAAAAATGACTTATCCTATGCCTATGACTCTTACGGCAATATTCTCTCGCACACAGATGGAGCAGGAACCATTCTGGAAGAAAACAAGTACCTGCCGGACGGAAATCTGGAGGTAAAAAGAACGGCGGCTGGAAATGAGTGCATGTATACCTATGGGTTTCATGGGCGGATAACCAGTCTGGAAACATTAAGGAGCAGGGAGGCAGGAAAGCCATCCCAGATGTATACGTATGATGCAAATGGGCGGATTACGGGAGTTGCAGATGGAAATGGGAACCGGACAAAATACGATACGGACAACTGGGGAAGAATCCGCAGGATCAGCAATGCAGACGGCGGAATTGAAAGTTACACCTATGACAGCATGGGAAATGTCACCAGCACCACGGATCCAAACGGAGGTGTCATTACCTATCGGTACAACAGCCAGGGAAAGGTCTGCGAGATTATTGATCAGGATGGACGCAGTGAGATATTCCGGTATGACAGAGAAGGGCGTCAGATACTGCATATAGACAGGAACCAAAACCAGGTGAGGACAATCTATAATGTAGATGGAAATCCGGTGATGGAAACAGGCTGTGACCGGGATGGAAAGAATCCGATAACCAGAAGCTGGGAATACGATTCCTTTGGATTGAGAAAAAAGGCAATCGCTGACGGTTTCTGTTATACCTATGAGTATCGCCCTGACGGAAAGCTCGTAAAAAAGGATTCCTGCGGAAAAACCTTAATATCCTGTACTTACGACGAAGATGGAAGCTTAAAGACCATGACCGATGTGACCGGAAAAAGGCTGCATTACGGATATGACTGGAGAGGAAAGCTTACCAGTATCAAAGACGATGAAGGAAGAGAAATCGTCCGATATAGTCACCGGAAAGACGGAAGACTTGAGACAATCACCCATTTAAGCGGAATAAAAACGCTTTATGAATACGATACAGATGGAAACATCAGCCGTCTTGCAACATTTTTATCAGAAAGCAGTCCTTTGTTTGATTACAGATATGAGTATGATCTCAATGGAAACCGGACAGCCAAAGAGGGTGTCTGTGTTATGCTGGAGGAGAGAGGCGCACAAAAGAACGCTGTCTATTACCGCTACGATTCCATGAATCGTCTGACTGATGAGATATATGATGGAGACGCAGATGCAGCTCATTATGTATATGACCGCTGTGGAAACCGGTTGGAGAAGACTTCCGTTGCAGGGAAAGAGACGTACTGCTATAATAGAAGAAACCAGCTGATAGAGAGGAATGCGTCTGGACGAAACTATACATACCGGTATGATGACCAGGGAAATATCCTGGAAGAAGCCGGAGATGGTGAGGAGAGGAGGTACCATTATAATCCGTTTGGTCAGCGGACTGCAGTAGTATCAGATAAATTAAAGCTGGAGAACTTCTACGACGGGGAGCAGTTAAGAGCTGGAAAGTCTGTAAATGGTAAGGTATCCCGTTTCATCTTCTATAATGGAGAGATGCAGGCAGAAGCAGATGAGGACTGGAATGCTATAAGCAGGCATATTCCAGGCTATGGAGTGGCAGCCAGTGAAGTGGTAGGACAGGTTGGATACCATGCGTATCATCTGGATGAGAGAAATAATACTGCTTATATAACAGGCAGCCAGAGAAATGTTGAGAACTTCTATGAGTATGATGCCTTTGGAGCTATCCGCAGACAGTCGGAGGAAATTCAAAACCGGATATTGTATACAGGCCAGCAGTATGATCAGGAGACAGCACAGTATTATCTCAGAGCCAGGTTTTATAATCCGGTGGTGGGAAGATTCCTGCAGGAGGATGTGTACCGGGGGGATGGGCTAAATCTGTATGCGTATTGCGCAAACAATCCGGTGATGTATTATGATCCTAGCGGATATCAGCAGGAGTGTAAAAACGGTACAGATGCAGTTGATGATAATACTAAGGGTTCGGGCGGAAATGAAATTACTTATCCTACTGAAAAATCTCATGAAAGTGCAAGAAATACGCTAATGAATGAAGTTGACAAATCAGGTGCTTTTACTAATGGTTCACAACCATACACAGGCAGGTTGGAGTCAAGTTATGGATATGAACAAAAGATTGGTAGACAATCATTGGACGGAAAAACGAGGTGGAGACTTGATTATGATCCAGATAAGGGCGTACATTACAATTTTGAAGACTTTTCAAAAGGTAAGGGTAGCAAGGCTGTAAAAATAGCTATACCTATTGATATTAATTATGAGCAGTATAAATCTATAATAGATTTGTATAATCGTTAATAGAGGAGAATTTGCAAAATGAATGATGAGCTTAAAAAAAAGCTTGAAGAGTTAAAAAACATTAATAAAGTGAAAAATAAGAATGAGGAAAGGGAAAATAATATTCTATTGAAAGAGTGCTTGGAAGCACTACATAATGATGGATTCATATTGGATAATGAAGAAGAGTTATCAGTGTATAATGACTTTAAAGAAACGTTGATTTTTACTCCATGGGGTATTGATTGGGGGGAAAGAGGAAAAATAAAAGATATAAAACATATCCAATTTGAGTCACAATTAAAAGAGATTTGTTCTAAAGAAAACTATTATATTATTTGGGGAAAAGGTTTGCCAATAATAAGGTGCGGCTTAAATTCTATAATTAATAATTTAGATGATATTAAAGCAGTTGAAGCTGACACTTGGTTATTTTCAACAGACTATAAAGAAATAATAGAATTTCATCACGAAGGTAGAATTACATGTGGACAAATATTTTTTTAACGGTCCGCACTGCGGGCTGATGTGAATCGAGCCGGGGGAGTTTTTGACCCCGGCTCTTTAACCTGTATCATTTTCGACCCCATGGTTCACCCCAGTTTTAGTGCAGGAAATGAGCGGAAATATTCCTCAACCAGATTTTTAAATAGCAGCAAGTATGCGACTTGAAGCCATTAAAAAAACAGCCATAGATGCGACTTTTTCTAAAGTAACAGAAAGAAGAACAGGTGGCAACAGCAATTCAAACATTTATCAGGAAAAAGGAAAAATATTTTCTTTTTCATATTTGCCCAAGAAGGCTTTTATATTGCCTGAATGGTACATGTTCTAGTAGCGGTTTCAAAGGCCATACAGGGGCGATATTTTGCGATACAGGGCTAACTGGGAATGGGACCTCCATTCTGCCTTTTCATTGGTTTAAAGATAACTACTTACCCCCATGGTTCATGGTGAACCATAGGATTTACAGGAATCTGGTTCTATGGTAAAATGGGGCTGTCGGGGGTTACAGGGGGTAAAACTCCCATTTCTGTAACTCCCATTTCTGTTCTTTTTTCTGCCGTTTTTTCTCCTGAAAATAAATCCAGAAATGACTTGCAATCCATTCGATAGAGAGTTAACATCAACAACCAATAAAAGAAATAACTTGTCCTTTCACCCATTGGTTTGTTGTAGATAGGCTGTCGTCCCCTTGCGGACTCATCAAGAGTTAACGCTGTCATCTGAGGTTGCCGGTACAGGAACTGATCGGTTGGAAACAAGATCAGGAGGGAGAGAATTGCAGAGAAGAGAAAATCTGCTTTATGTGGGGATTGACCTGCATAAGGAAACACATACCGCAGTGATGGTGAACTGCTGGAATGAGAAGTTAGAAGTTGTTGTTATTGAAAACAAGCCCAGTGAATTTAAAAAGCTGGCAGAAAAGGTAAACAGAAAATCCAATCATCTTGGGCTTGAACCCATTTACGGATTGGAGAATGCATACGGCTACGGCAGAAGTTTAGCTGTCTGGCTGATTGAAAATGATTACACAGTAAAAGATATTAATCCAGCTCTGGCTTATGACCAGAGAAAAAGCGCACCCATGCTCCAAAAAAATGATGAGTATGATGCGTATTGTGTGGCAACGGTTCTGATTAACCAGTTACATACCTTGCCAGATGCAAAACCCAAAGATAATGAATGGACGCTGGCACAGCTGGTGAATCGGAGAGATTTACTGGTGAAAGATGGTATCCGTTTTAAGAACGGACTCCATGAGCAGATATCCATGGCATATCTAATAGTGAATATAAAATCAAAAGAAATTAAAAAAGAGGAGTACAGTGGTGAATATATGGAAATTATGATTAAAGATTCAACAGAATTATCATCATATTAAAATAAGTATAATATTTTTGATTTAACATATGAAGTAGATTGGGATAAGGAGTTTATCTTGATGACGTACCCATATGAAATAAGTAAATGTACATTTAGATTAGCCAATGATAAGGATAATTTTCATGTTATGAATATTATATACAGTAAAATATCTCCGCGTAATCTTAATATTTATGTTGTAAATGGAAGCGATTTTATAACATGGGAGGAAACAGGGGCATATAAAGACATACGATTTGAATGAATTTAATCCCGAATTATTCATTATAATTTATCAAATAGGCTTTTGGCTATGAATTATGAATACTCTCCAGGCGGGAAGTTTTGAATATATTACGTAAGGGTGAATGAGATGTATACGGAAGTTGATGAATTGTTAAAATTACACGAATATGACATATATAATAATGAATCCATAAATCCAGATAAATTGTGTCAGCTAGCGGAAAGCTTTTCAGATGAAAATATAGATATACTTGAGTATTTTTCCTGTACTAAATTTTCCACCAAATTCTGTTGGCTAAATCCGATACTTATTATTAAAAAAATGAAATATCCGCAAAAGTTAAAAGGTCTGCCTTGGCTTTTTGGATTGCTGAAAGATGTGAATTGGCCGGTATATCAGGATGCGGTTCATGCCTTAATGTCCTTTGATAAAAGAGATGTTGTATCCATAATGGAGAAATATTTGCTGGAGGCATATTCTAAGAGAGATGAGATGTGGATTTCAGGAATGTATCTGGTTGCACAGGAAATGATTATTGGACCGTGGGATTTTCAAAATAAGGAAATTTACGAACTATTTCATTCAAGAGATTCATAAAAATCCTGATGGTTCCATGTCGGAGCAGGAGAGCAGGGGGTGTCCGGAGAAATCCTGGCGCGCCCTTTTTCCAGATAAGGGTGAAAATAAGGAACAATCCCCGCAGGTTCTGCCTTTGAAAAGATTGCTCAAGTGAGTGGTGTGATAGAGTTTTGGAAGCTGCTTTTCTTATTAAAAATGGAACACTAGCGGGCAGGAACTTGCTACACAATCACTTTTAAATATCACACATGATATATTTTGAAATAAGCTGTAAAAATGCATAAATTCCCTCCCTTTCTGAAAACATATTTTTTACAAAATCCCAATATCTGCTATCTGAATCACAAAAATCATTCGATATTGAATATAAGTGATATAATCTTCAGATACTGAAGCACATAAAACACTTTCAAATAAGATTTATATCAATAGCAGATAATGGAGGGAATTATGAAAAAGAATCAGAGAGAAGCAAGAATTATAACAGCAGGCGTAATAGAAGAATACTGCAAATGGCTGTACTGCCAGGAAAAGAGCCAGGTGACCATACAAAAATACCGGTATTATCTGGAACAATTTTCATACTTTTTGGAAGGAAGGAGCATAAACAAAGAGCTGGTAATCATATGGAAAGCCCAGCTGCGAAAAAGGTTTTCTCCCGTAACTGCCAACGGAGCACTGGCTGCAGTCAATGGATTTTTTAAATACAGCGGCTGGCCGGACTGCAGGGTAAAATTTTTCAAAATCAGCAGCAGTGTGTTCTGTACAGAGCTTAAAGAGCTGAATAAAGTAGAATACAAAAGGCTGGTCAAAGCAGCTCAGGAAAACAAAAATGAACGTCTGGCCATGATCCTGCAGACGATCTGTTCCAGTGGAATCCGTGTTTCCGAACTTCCCTTTATTACAATTGAAGCAGTGAGGAGCGGTGTAGCAGAGGTTGAATGCAAAGGAAGGATCCGAACCGTCATTCTGACCCGCAAATTATGCGAAGTATTGACAGAGTATGCAAAGAAGCGGCATATTATATCCGGTATGATATTTATTACCCGTAACGGAAAAGCCATTGATAGAAGCAATATCTGGAGGGAAATGAAAGCATTGGGAAGCCTGGCCGGAGTTGCGGAAGAAAAGATATATCCTCATAACCTTCGTCATTTGTTTGCCAGAACCTTTTATATGATGGAGAAGGATTTATCGAGGCTTGCAGATATATTGGGACACAGTGATGTGAATACTACCCGTATTTACACAAAAGAAAGTGGTCATGCACATTTGAAAATACTGGAGCAATTGGATCTATTAGTCGCACAATACAACGGAATACCTCTTTTGTTGTAAAAATACGTCGAATCTATTATTTAATATACTACATAAATACTTAAAAGTCTACAATTTTTTTAAGAAACTATTTAAAATGTGTAAATTTGTTGAATTTGGATAGCGCAAACAGGCTGGAGTTGTGAAAAAATCCCCAGCCTGTTTGCGGTGTCCTTCTTTTTTTGAAAAAAGGCTCACCTCTGGTTAAATTTTCTTTTATTTACAACAAAAGAGGTATTCTGTTGTAACCACTCATAAGTCAGTCATTGAAACAGCATACAAACCTTATAAGATCAGGAACATGGGGGAGAAGATGAATGGGAATTTTAGGTACTGCCGTTTTAACCGGTGTGAGCAGTCTGGTTGGTTATTTTATACCGGAATTATCCTATTCCTTTGCCTGTTATAAATGCAGGAGGAAGGGATATCAGGCGCCTTTGAGAAGCCACGGTTACGGGTGGAACGGTTTAAGTCTGGTTTTTACTACAGGCGTTACAGGATTGTCCTGCTTATTATTACCGTTTGATCAGGCCATATTTACGGTGCTTGTCAGCTATATTGCTGCTTTTGGCATTTGTGTGGACAGATTAATAAGAATCATCGCCAATGAAATGCTGTGGGTGATTCTGGCAGCAGGTCTTACATACCGTATACATTCAAACGGCTTAACAGGGCTCTTGGGTTCAGCCGGGGCATTGCTGCTGGTAATTGTTATTTTCGGCTTCACAATGATGTTTACCTATGCCAGGAAAGGGACTGCCGGAGTCGGAATGGGAGACGTAAAGCTCGCCATGATCATTGCAATAACGGTCGGCTTTCCCGGAGTGTTTTACTTCCTGACCGGGATGGCCTGTGTCATCGGTTTTTATTGTCTGGCAGGCATGAAATGTGGTTTTCTGGTCCGGGACAGTACTTTCCCGATGTGCGGACACATAATGGCGGGCTTCCTGATCGCATTGCTTTGGCCGTACATTTCAATCACTATTTTGTGAAATGAGGAGAATATGAGAAGCTTAAAATCTGAAAATGGACAGGCTATGGTTGAATATGCAACTCTGTTTGCAGCAGTTGTAATCGTGGCCGCTATTACCTTTGGAAATATGTCAGGAGCAGCGGTTAAGATTTATAATATGATTCAGACCAGTCTGCTGCCTATGTTTCCATAATGTTTGGAGTAACCAGCCGGTTTGGTTCATACATATTAAAAATTAAAGATGAAATATGGAGTCTGGCATAATGCAGTTTTATACCAGTTCTAAATATACAAAAGATTGGGAGGTGAAAAATATGAAAAAACTTTGGGATAAATTTGTTTCTGAGGAAAGCGGACAGGGAATGGTTGAATATGGTTTAATTCTCGCACTGATCGCTGTTGCTGTTATTGTTGGATTACAGGCACTTGGCGGTAAGGTTCAGGGTACATTTGATAAGATTAATACATCAATGCCATAAATAAAAAGTCATAAAAAAATCAAACCGGCTGTTGCTTATAGAAAGACGAGGCGAATATTCAGTGAACATCTGCGAGCCTCGTCTTGAATTGTAATGAGGTGTAATACCAGGGAGGAATTAAGGTGAAAAAAATTCGTTTGATTGCATTGGCAGTTGCATTCCTTGTGTTCATAGCCGGATACCGGATGCTTGCATTGCGGGAAAACCATCAGTTACAAACCAAGGCTGATGGACAGAAAATCGAAGTAGTCGTTGCGGCGCAGGATTTGAGTCCCTACACTACACTGACGAAGGATATGATAAAGCTTAAAAAGGTACTGGTTGATGAAGAAACGAAAGGCTATTACAGAAAGCCGGAGGAAGTAGTGGGAAAGGTATGTGTATCAAATGTCTTTCAGGATGAAGTGCTGACAGACCGGAGGATCGCAGAAGATAATGCAGAAGTTCTCGGACTTTCCTCAAGACTGGAGGAAGGAAAACGGGCGGTATCCATAAATACGGATTTAGAACAGGGGGTTTCCAATAATCTCAGAGTAGGAAACTATGTGGACGTTATTTTTACAGGCACCCTGAAATCGTCTGTGCAGGGGAGCGAAGAAGAAATTCCGGCAGGACTGGCCATGGAGAGGATCATGGGTCCCCAGAATCCGGCCAATGCCCAGATTGTAAATGATTCTGTAGGAAATGAATTTTCTGTTATTGCCCTGCAGAATATTAAGGTTGCGGCACTTGGAAGTTCGTTTTCCTTTGACAGCACGAAAGACTATAAAGATGAGGAATACGTAAATGTCACATTGGAAGTGACTCCTTCCCAGGCAGCCCAGATTGCCCTCATGAAAAGCGGGGAAGGGAAAATACAGCTGGCACTCAGACCTCAGGAGGACAGCAGTGTTGTAAACGAACCCCGTGGATCTGTACTTAAGAATTATGAAGGAAATTAGTTTTCTTTGGGAAAGGGGAATCAGCTTGTGAAAATAAAAATTCTGCTCCTGGGGATACCGGAGAAATGTTCACAGATCAAAACGCAGATAAAAGACGATGAGATTACCATAGTCGGATATGTAGTGGATGAGAATCAGGTACTAAATGAGATAAACAGGACCATGCCGGATCTGATTCTGATTACGGATACTTCACCCATGGCGCTGCGGTCCTGCCAGCAGATTTATCTGCTGCGCCCCCGCTCTGTTCCGATTGTGATTTCAGATCTGGAAGACAGCGATCTGATGTATAAGATCCTGCAGTCCGGAGTCCACTACATTCTGCCTGAAAATATAGAGCCCATTAATCTGATAGCAGAATTAAAGGGAATTTACAGCAATGAATCAAACCGGATTCTGGCACTGGAGAATACGGGAGCCAAATCTTCCAAATCAAAAGTAATTATGGTCTTCGGTCCAAAGGCTGGAGTGGGAAAGACAACTCTGGCAGTAAATATGTCAATAAAGCTGGCTCAGAAAAATAATAAGGTGGTTATTCTGGATTATGACTTTCAGTCCGGAGATGTTGGTATTCTGCTGGGTATGAATCCGAGAAATACGATTCTGGAACTGATCCAGGAACAGAGTAATCCAAACGTGGATACGATCCGGCAGTTTTTGTCTCTCCATCTTTCCGGAGTGAACTTCCTTCCCAATCCCCACAGCCCGGAATATGGAGCCTCCATCACTGCCAGGCAGGTGGAGAGCATCATTGCGGCTTTGCGGGTTTACTATGATTATGTAATTGTCGACGCAGTCTCGGGGTTTGATGATACCTCGGCCTGCTGCATTGACTGTGCCTCAGCGGTTTTATTTGTAACAGGAAAAGATGTGCCTGCGCTTCATAATGCGAAGAAAAGTCTGCAGGTGCTTGCCGAACTGACGGATAAACAGAAGATCAAACTGATTGTCGGAAAGTGCTATGGATACGGAATATCAGACAGCGATGTTTCCCGTGTACTTGGCATGCCGGTATGGGGTTCCATTCCCTATGATGAAAAATCAGCTGTGGCAGCAGCAAATCAGGGTCAGCCGCTTGTACTGTCGTATCCGAAAAGTAAAATCTGTAAGGAAATTTCCAATATAGCAGAACGGCTGGAAGGAATGAATGAGGGTTACAGAAGTGTGAAAAGCAGGAAAAAGAAACGGATATCATTTCTTCAAAAAGGAAAGGAGACTGGATAAGCCATGGAGTGGGTATCTCGTCTGGGTCAGTCAAAGGAAACAGACCATTCTGTTTCAAAGGCGTTTCATGTTTCAAACGCCGAGTCAGGAAACAGAGCGGATAAAAATTATGACAAATTAAAGCAGACGGTTCACCAGGAGGTAATACGGGAATACAATGACCGTTTCTCGGACAGCACCAATGGGAAATTCATTGATGTTATGGAAATCATCCATCAGGCCATTGCCAGACAGGAGGAGAGCCTGACCCGTCTGGAAGAATCAAAGCTCGCTCAGGAAATTTACGATGATGTCATGGGACTGGGCCCCTTAGAGCCGCTGCTGCGGGATGATTCTATTTCTGAAATCATGGTGAACAGTGCAAGACAGATTTACATAGAGCGGGGAGGCAGACTGGAACAGACAGCCGCCAGCTTCCGGGATGATGCCCATGTATTAAAGGTAATCAACCGGATCGTTTCATCCGTGGGCAGGCGCTGTGATGAAGCCACCCCCATGGTGGATGCACGTCTGGCAGACGGTTCCCGTGTAAATGCCATTATTCCGCCCATCGCTTTAAAAGGTCCCTCCATCACAATCAGAAAATTTTCTTCCACACCCCTTAAGATTGGAGACTTAATCGGATACGGTTCCTTATCTTCCCAGATGGCAGGATTTTTGGAGGCAGCAGTAAAGGGACGCTGTAATATCATTGTTTCCGGGGGAACCGGTTCAGGTAAAACCACACTGTTAAATGTATTATCAGGGTATATTCCTGACAGTGAAAGAATCGTGACCATAGAGGACGCGGCCGAGCTCCAGCTGAAACAGGATCATGTGGTGACTCTGGAAGGGCGCCCAAGCAACATCGAAGGAAAAGGGGTTGTTTCAATCCGTGATCTGGTGAAGAATGCACTTAGAATGCGTCCCGACCGGATTATTGTAGGAGAGGTCCGGTCAGGAGAGACTCTGGATATGCTGCAGGCCATGAATACAGGTCATGACGGTTCTCTGACTACGGTACATGCAAATTCTTCCAGAGATGTAATATCCCGTCTGGAAACAATGGTTTTGATGTCAGGAATGGAATTGCCTGCAAAAGCCATCAGAGAGCAGATCACCTCTGCCATTGACTTAATCGTACATCAGTCCCGTTTACGGGATGGAAGCAGAAAGATTGTCAACATATCTGAGGTGGTGGGAATGGAAGGTGATACCGTTACCATGCAGGATATTTTCAGCTTCCGCCAGAACGGTACGGATGGAAACGGAAAAATTGCAGGGAAGTTTGAACCTACGGGAATCCATCCGAAGATTCTTGATAAGATAAGGGATAATGGAGGCTATTGCAGGGATGACTGGTTCCTTGCGGAGAGGAGGTGACAACATGAAAATGGTTTGTCTGGCTGCTGCGGCGCTATTTAGCTATTGTGCCATAGAAATGATTCTGGAATTCCTGTTAAAAAAACAGCTGCAGATTAATGAGCGGTTAAGTGATTTAAGCCAGGTGAAAAAAGAAACAGCAGGTTCGGCTGATGGAGAAGAAAAAAAGGACAGACAGCTTTTGCGTTTCATACATATTTCAAAAAAGCTCAAGGAAGAAGTCAGCTTATCCGGTATCAGGCTGCGTCCGGAGGAGTTTATCATGATCTGGTTTCTTCTTATTTTTGCACCGGCCATGCTTTTATTTGCATTTGCCCCGGATTTGATTCAGTGTATGGGGCTTTTCCTCATAGGACTGGTTGTTCCTCCATTCTTTCTGAAAATGGCTGCTGCGAAACAGCGCTCCCTGTTTGAGGCTCAGTTAGGGGATGCACTAATGGTGCTTTCCAATGGTTTGAGAGCCGGTTTTTCTTTTGAGCAGGCACTGGAGAATGTTTCCGGAGATTTAGCCAATCCCATTGGCGGTGAACTGAACACAATCGTCAGGGAGCTTAAGCTGGGAGGGGAACTGGAACAATCTTTTCTGATTGTAGCTGACCGAATGGAAAGCGATGATTTAAAGCTGCTCACTACAGCTGTTGTCATACAGCAGAGGGTGGGCGGAAATCTGGCAGAAATACTGGATATCATTTCCCAGACCATACGGGACAGACTGACAATCAAGCGTTCCATAAAGACACTGACCGCTCAGGGAAGAATCACCGGCCAGGTCATTGGAGTGCTTCCGGTCCTGCTGCTTCTTGCTCTTTCATTTGCCAATCCAGGGTATATTTCGCCGCTGTTTTCGTCTCTTCCGGGACGCCTCCTTCTGCTGCTTGGCGGAAGTATGGAGATTTTTGGCTTCTTAATAATCAATAAAATAGTAAATATAAAGTTTTGATGAAACCATAGGAGATTCAGACAGGAGAAGAGAAGATGATATTTCTGACAGCCATAGCCGGCGCAGTGTTTGCTTATTTTTTTGTTGATCTGTGTTTTTCCACCGCTTTTTCTAAAACCCTTGCTTTGAATGAACGCTTAAAATCCGTGGAAGATATGGGAAAACGGCAACGGGAAACAGGGGAACTGGATGTTTCCATCATAGACCGGATCATGAGACCGGTTTTTAACCGCATTCTTACCATTTTTTCCGTATTTGCGCCTAAAAATCCCGCGGCTCTGGAGAGAATGGAGCAGCAGCTTAAGCAGGCCGGCATTCATATGAAATCTCAAAACTATAGCGCGGCGGTAGCATTTTTTACGGCAGTATGCATTGGGCTCGGCGTTCTGTACGGAAGGACGGGAGGTTTTCTGCAGTCTGTCCTTTATGGTATACTGGGGCTCTATGCCGGAATAGTCTTAAGCCGCTTTCATTTAAAGAGCAAAATAAAAAAACGGAAAGCAGAACTATATCACCAGCTTCCGGAAATGATGGATTTATTAAGTGTCAGCGTTTCGGCGGGACTGGGCTTTGACCAGGCCCTGGGATATGTGGTAGAGAAATCAAAGGGAGCGCTCATCGACGAACTGGATGAGACTCAGAGGGAAATTTCCCTGGGCCGCAGACGCAAGGAGGCTCTGATCGGATTTGCAGACCGGTGTGATAATATGGAGATCCGGACATTTGTCACGGCTGTCATCCAGGCCGATGAAATGGGTTCCTCCATGCAGAATATCCTGTCCATCCAGGCGACTGCCATCCGACAGACTCATAAGCAGAATGTAGAGGAAAAGGCGCAGAAATTATCTGTTAAAATTCTGCTGCCCATGGTGCTGTTTATATTTCCTGTTATCTTTATTGTACTATTGGGACCGGCAGTCATGTCAATTATGGAAATGTTTGGAGGTATGTAGTTATGTTAGTTCTTATAGAAGGGGAAAATGGTTTTGAGGTTCAGGCACAATTTGCCGATACCTTCATAAAAAGACTGCTGGGACTGATGTTTCGCAGGGAGCTGCATGAGGGCAGTGCCCTGCTTTTAGATCCCTGTTCCCGCATTCATACATGCTTCATGCGTTTTCCCATCGATGTGGTATATATAAACCATGATAATGTGGTTTTAAAAAGGGAAACAGTTTATCCCTGGCGGATGGGAAGCTTTGTGAAAGGAACCAGCAAGATATTAGAATTAAATAAAGGCGCTGCAAGAAAGTTAAAGACCGAAAAACAGCTGTTTATCAGTTTTATTGAAGAAAGGAGGTCGCAAAATGAATTACAATCAGGTAAATGATTTCGGACAGGAAGCAGGAAACGGCGGACAGATGGGGGGCATGCTTCCTGACGGCATGGAAGGCCTTACAGGTAAGAATATGCAGAACGAGCTGGCTGCAAAGCTCCAGACAACGGTAGTCGGAGGTTATACCAAAAAGAGTGTGGAAGAATACGCTTTGGAAATGAGAAATAATCTGATGCTGATAAAAATGCAGCTGGAGCAGCAGATCCGTGAGCTGACTGCTGAAAAAGTCAGTGTGACCCAGGAATGCCAGGTGCTGCGGGAGCAATTAAATACAGCAGAGGAAAAGCTTTCCGACGCAATCGCGTTAAAGGAAAGGGCAATGCAGGAAGCCAGGATGTCAGCAGCAAAATTGGAAGAATGGGAGAACCAGCATTCCGATTATGAAGAAATGCAGCTGCAGAAAGAAATGTATGAGGGAGAGATCTCCCAAAAAGAACAGGATATTATCCGTTTGAATGGACAATTATCAAATTATCAGCACGATTATGAGGCTCTGCAGGCAAAAATGAAGGATATGGAGGAAAACCTGCTGAAGGTTTCCCTGGGGCTGCCACAGCCGGAAATGGAAGAAATGCTGCGCCAGAAGGAGGAAGCTGAGCAAAAATATGAAAAGCTTCTTATGAAACTGGAAGAAAACGCCAAAGCTCTGGAGCAGGAACGCCAGGCCCGAAAGGAAGAGCAGGAGCAGCAGAGCCTGATGTCTGAAAGGGGAAAATGGGAGCAGCAGGCCCTGATTGTTGAACGGGAAAAACTGGAACAGCAGATTTTGTCAGCTGAAAAGGAGAGATCGGAACACCAGGCGTTGATCGCTGAACGAGAAAAACTGGAGCAGCAGGCTTTGACGGCTGAAAAGGAAAAATGGGAAAAGAAGCTTAATGACTTAAAGAACCAGTATGAAGAACAGGAGAACTATAAAAGAGAACTGGAAGAAAAGGTTGACGTTTTATATAAGAATTATGAGGAAAACTCATCCCGGATTAAAAGGCATGAGCAGCAGCTTGAAGAAAAGGACATGCTTTTAAAACATTACCAGGTTCAGGAGCAGGGGGCCATACTGACCCGCCAGGAAAATCAAAAGTTAAAAGATACCATAGATTCCTTAAAAGAAACGATTCAGATGATTATGGAACAGATGGAAACCCAGTCTGAAAGCATGAACCTTTACATGGAGCGTACGACTCAGGAGCGGGATACCCTTAAAAAAGCAATTGGGGAACAGGCAGCTCTTAAGCTTCAGAATGTGGAACTGCTGGATATCCAGAGAGGCCTGCTGGCCCAGATTGAGGAGCTGAAGTCCAGGAATATGCAGCTGGAGAAAGGAATGGAGCTGCAGAAAAAGGTTTCCTTACCTGTGGAACGGGAGAAAAGGGCAGTGCTGCCGGAAAAGCAGCCATCTGTCAGCGCAGAAGAGTCTTCTGATCCGGAGCTGTTTACCTGTGACAAAGCCATGCAGAAAGCCAGGGGATTGTTCTCTGTGATGGAAGGAGAGTATGCCGAGAAGACCAGGGAGGTAAAGAACATTGGCTGACTTTAAAGGTAAGGATGAAAACGGGCAGTCAATCCTGGAATTTGCCCTGATTCTGCCTATTATAGTGCTGCTCTTTACTGCTCCTGTGGATTTCTTTATCTGCATGAATACGAAGATGACATTAAGCAGTGCTGCCAGCGAATGTATCAGCCGTTTGGACTATTCTGATATTTCTTCAGGAACGGTGAGCGGCAAGGTGACACAGATCATTACCCAGAATTTCACGGAACGGCTGGATCCTTCCAAGGTTAATATTGAAGAACTGAATGCGGGGGGCAGTCAAAAGAACGATTACAGTTATTACGTTTACTCCAGTGACCGGGCCAATCCATCTGACTTTGGCAGCCAGTTTGAAGTGCGCCCCGGCAGTTATGAGTATTCCGAGGTACAGCTGCAGCTATCTTATGAACGTTCTGCAGTAACCTTTTGGGGAACGTTCTTTCTGGGGAATACATATAAAGTGAAAACACCTGTCTATTCCCGTGATATTTATATAAACGGCTATACTCCGTAGTATGACGGGAGGAGGATGATTTATGAAATGTTTATTTGCTCTGAAACAGGATAAAGGACAGGGAATGGTAGAATTTGCACTGGTGTTTCCGATTTTTATTGTAATCATTCTATTCATAATAGAAATTGGCTGGATGACATACCAGCAGACTGTTTTCGATCAGAGTTACCAGTATTCCAGCTGGTCCGTTCAGGCATCGGATTTCGGGGATTCGGATCCGTTAGATGCCTGCCCGTCCAGTGCTGTCTACAGCGGAAATACGGTGTCAGACCCTTTAGTGGAAAGAATAAAAGAGGCCAGTTTCTGGGGCTTTTTGCCAGAGAATTTAACAGTCAGTGATGCACAGGCAGCAATGAAAAATGTAGAAAAATCCTTTTCGGTGCCGGGGCGGACACCGGGCGATACCGTAACGGCAATCAGCCGGACCCGCTATATGGATTTAAACGCAACCCTGTCCTATGATATATACCCCCTTACCTTTCTGGGACGGCAGGTTTTCGGATCCAGGGTAACAAAGGAAAAAAAATTAAGCTGCAGCCGGGTCGTATCCACCCAACACAGATCTGAATAGTTTTGGGTAACAAAAAAAGGGAGGAAAGCATGAAATGTAAAACCAGGTGGAAAAAGAAGTTTGCCTGTTTTGGCAGGGAAGATGGAAATATTCTGCTGCTTTTCGCCGGCAGCCTGACTGTCCTGATTTTTTTTATCGGGATATCGATGGATCTGGGGCTCATTTATTTAAAGCGCAATGCACTGATGAATCTATGCCAGCTTGTGAAAGAAGACAGATTTACGTTCCAAGATTCAATAAGGTATTCCGATAATCCGGGGAAGGACAGCTTTACCATGATTGAAGATGCCATAAGAAGGAATCATTTTGATGGAACGGTGAAGGTTTATTTTAAAGAAGAAGCGCCGGAAAGCAATTACCGGTATTACAAAATACGGACACAGCTCAGCGAAGAATATTCTTATACATTTTTGAAGATTTTCGGAGCTGATACGACTACCATTACCGTTTATTTTGACGGAGGGGAAACATACGGAGAAGGGATTTCGGATGTCATATGGCACCCTGCTTTACCGGTTTCCAGCTACAATGGTTCTTATACCAGCCAGCCTGACGGAAGCTGTGATTATGACAGCGGGGATATGCCGGCTGACTGGTAACGGATAAAATATGAGGTAACTTAAAATGCAAAAGAAGGTTTTTTCAGCGGCCGTTTTTCTGCTTGCAGCGGCTTGTATTCTCACTGCCTGCAAAAAGAATGGTTTTATTTCTAAAAAGAATCCAGTCAGGGAGTGCACACTTACATTTTGGCATTGGGACACTGGGCATGAAGATTTTTATGAGAAAATCGCAGCGGATTATGTGAAGGAGCATGATGGAGTAAAAATAAATATCAGGCTGGTTCCCTATGAAACCTATACGAAGGAGTGGTTAAAAGCTGCTTCTGAAGGGGAAACTGCAGATGTTTTTGCCATTCCGCCTGAAAGCCTGGCTGAGTTTATAGACAGCAGGAAGCTTGAGGCGCTGACCTATGCAGATCTCATCCCTGCAGGCAGTGAAGAGGAATTTCTTATAAACAAACCAGGAAAAGAGAAGGCTTATGCCCTTCCTGCAGCCGGCAGTCTTCCGGTGATTTTTTACAATAAAGATATTTATGAACAGAATCAGCTTGTTATTCCTGAAACACTTTCGGATTTTGTGACAAACTGTGCCATTTTAAAACAATCTTCCTGCCAGCCGTTTGCCATGTCGCTGACAGAGGAGGGGAGGTTTGATTCATTTGATTTTGCGGCCGGGATTCTGGCTAACGGAAAGAGCCTTAATGGCAAAAAGGCAGAGAAACAGGACTTTAAAAAGCTACTGGATAAAAATACCGGCTATTATGACCTGCTTGGACTCGCTATGGAATTGTCCCTGGATAAGGGACTCTGTGTGAAAGGGCATCAGGCTCTGTTAGAAAATTTTGCACAGAACAAATACGCCATGATCTGCGGGACCACAGAGGACATTGCTGCGTTAAACAGCATGTCATCTTCTTTTGGGTGGTTCATACTGCCGGGAGAGGATTATACAAAAGCAGGAGTCTGGAAGGCAAATCATATGTTCGGGGCTTCAAAAAAGGGGAAATCGGTAAAGGAAGCAAAGAATTTTCTTTCCTATTTTCTTACCCGGGAAAACCAGTTGGCATTTTCAGCAGAGTTTGGGATGCTTCCGGCTGTAAGAGGCTTAAAGCCGGATGATAAGGAAATCAGGCAGGCCTACGAACTGGTAAGCGAAAAAAAGGAAGTGTATTTCCCATTTTTTCAGACCATGTCTCAGGAAGAGAGAACGTTATGTGCGGAGAAATTGGATCTTATATTTTCAGGCGAAGTAACGGATCCGGAAGGCTTTTTGACAGATTGGATCAAAAAGCTGAAGGATTAGCCGGAAAAGTCGTGTGTGGAGGTAAAAGCAATGTTTAAAATAATAAGAAAAGGGCTGCCGGTCATGCTGCTGGCACTTTTTGGGCTGTTTCTTTATCCTGCAAATGTACTGGCAGCTTCTGTCCAGCCCTTGACGATTTATGTAACTACCGTTATTGATAATTCGTCTGATTATCCGCAGCAGGCCGGACAGATAAATTCGAAATATGATGCAAAACGGATATATCAGATGTCAAAAACCAGTAACTATCCGGCTTATTATCCATCCGGATATGAAACAGGAGTAGTAACTGTGAAAAACGGCTTCACATCAACCGTAAAGTTCCCAGCAAAATCTTCAGGCACAAACTGCAATACGGTCTGGTTCGGGGCAAACGGTTATACCGATTCTCATTTGAGCCTTGTTTCCGTAGAATACGGCAAAAACGTAAGCGCCTATACCTATAACGGAACCGGAAACGCTTCCAATCCATTTGTAACCCAGGCCTATAACTGGGTTTCCATCGGGGGGAATGCTGCCGAAGTCAAAGTTACCCTGCATTTTAGATATAATCCGGACATCGATGAGGTTCCGCCAGAAGAGGCGCCGGAGCCGGAACATAAGAAAGTGATTGATTATCTGGGCGACGGTGCCGGAAATCCGGATACGGATGCCCATGGTGTGAATGATTACCGGATTTATCTGGACTTAACTACCAGCAGGGAAGAGGAGGCCAGGAAATCGGATATTATTTTTGTATTGGATGTCAGCAATTCCATGGAAGAATCAATGGGAGGCGCATCCAGGTTCCAGGTCATGAAACAGACGGTATACAATGCGGTATCGGTTCTTGCAGAAAATCCGGATAACCGCTTTTCCATCATCACCTTCGGAACAAATTCAAGTCTTGTCGTTTCAGGAAGCACAGACAGGGACAGTTTGCTTCAGACTATAAATTCCCTGGCACTTCCGGGAGGGGCGCAAGGCGGTACTAATTATTACCAGTCCATGAATCAGGCGTCTGAACTGATCGGGGGGCTGTCCTCACCGGGAGCCGAGCAGGTGGTGTTTTTCATTACCGACGGGCAGCCTACGGCGGCAACTCCTGCTGCACAGGCACTCGGCTACTCCGTTTATACAGAGGTGGGAACTGTTTATGCTGCTGATGCGGCCAGACAGATGCAGGGAGTTGACCGGTTTTATTCTATTTTTATGGGGAGCAGTACCGGAGGTGCATCAACGCTGCAGACCATTACACAGATGGTAAATACCAATATTGAAAAATACATGGTTCAGGCTGCCAGCGCAGAACAAATTGACAATGCATTTAACCGGTTCTTGTCTCAGATCAGCAATTCATTTTACGATGTAACAATCAATGACCGGCTTTCTGAGTACGTTGATTATATGGGAGACCTAAAGGTGATGCGTCAGACTGGCAGCGCACAGCCGGAATATCTGTCAGTCGGCAGCGATTATACGGCTGGATTTGAAAATGCTGGGATTAATATAAAGCTGTTAAGCGCTACATTGCCGGCCAGCCATTATGTGGTGTCATTTAATGTACGTGCCTCCGGCGAAGCTCTTGATTATTATGATTCAAACCAAAGTTATCCCCATACAGGAGATTCCGGCACGGATTATGAAGGCAACAGTACCAGTTCGGGAATGCCCGGATTTTACTCCAATTCAGAGGCTGGTCTTACGTATTCATACGGCAAAAGCGGTACGGCTGAGTATAGTTACAATAAGCCGGTGGTCCAGGTTGTTGAACCGGATGCTGTACAGGCTGAAATCCGTTTAAAAAAGATTCTGACTGGAAAGACACTGGAAGCCGACAGTTTCCAGTTTGAGATCAGCAGGGTTTTGGATGGGAAAGAAATTCCTGTGGCAACAGCTTTTAATGATGCAGAAGGCAATATTACGTTTCCGGAAGTAAATTTTAGTAAACCGGGGATTTTTCTCTTCCATGTAAAAGAGATCATTCCACAGGAGAAAATACCGGGCATGGTATACGATACGAAGACGATACAGATAGAGGTAGAGGCTACGAGATCCGGGGATGAACTGAAAACCCAGGTCCGTTATCCGGCGGTTGTTTCCTTTGTCAACCAATATGAGCCGCAGCCGGTATCTGTCAGCCTGAATGCTCAAAAAAAGCTTTTGGGACGAACCCTGAAGAAAGGAATGTTCCAGTTCCGTCTTCTTAACGGAAACAATGAGGGAGTGGAGACGGTGCCCAATGATGGATCTGGAAAAATCAGTTTCTCCCCGCTGACGTTTACAAAAGAAGGAACCTACACGTATCTGATCCGGGAGTCTGTTCCCATTCCTGCCGATCCGAATATTACATATGATTTAAAAACCATCACGGCAAAGGTTCTGGTGACAGACAGCGGCGGCAGGCTGAAGGCAGAAGTTTCCTATTGGCCCGATCAGTTATTTAAGAATAGTTTTACTTATCAGGCGGAATCGGCAACCATTGAAGTGAAAAAGGTTCTGACCGGAATGCAGCTCACGGCCGGACTGTTTGAATTTGAACTTAAGGATATGGAGACCGGTGATGTACAAAAAACTGAAAACAAGGCAGATGGCACCGTCAGCTTTATGGAATCCTATGATGAACCGGGTGAACATACTTATCAGATCCGGGAAATAAAACCTTCCGACCCCATACGGTATATGAACTATGACAGCAAAACAATAACGGTTACGGTACTGGTGGAAGATGATGGTACGGGAAATTTAGTCACAACAGTGGAATATCCGGATGATAAAACCTTTTATAATACCTATAAGATCCGCGGAGGAATCTGGTAATTCTACACATAGTTATGTTATAATTTTTAAAACTGACAAATCGATTGAAGAATTTATAAAACAGGAAAGGGTGTGATAAGCCAGATGGAACCCATGGAATCAGCAAGAAGATCAAAATTTAAAGAACCAATCCAGCACGGAAACGCATTTTTCCCTTTCAGCACCCATGAAACAGACATAAGACTGAGAGAAGGAAAGACTTTTCACACCTTTTTTATGAATGGAGAGAATTTCGGAGGTCTGGTGGGGCTGGGACAGGAATCCCCCTTATATTTTCACTGTCACAGGGAACTGGAACTGTTCTGGGTATGCAAAGGAACAGCCAGAATCAGCATAGAAAATGAAGAGATTCAGGTCAGTAAGGGAGATATTCTGTTAATCCGGCCAGACAGAATTCACGGCTCCAACGACTGCTTAAAAGAAGACCTTATTTACCGGACCGTCTTATTTCGCTACGAGTTTGTGGGGAGTATGGAGAATGATGTTATCAGGCAGAACTACATTGATCCCCTGTTTTCTGTAACAACCGGACCTTATATCTTTCTGTCATCTGGGCAGCAGGAATGTGAGAGACTTTATCATCTTTTGAATGATGCATACGGTATTTATGAAAATGGGGGAAAGGGATTTGAACTGCTTCTAAAAGCCAGAATACTGGAATTCTTTTATGAAGTGGTAAAAAACGGGAAACTATCACAGACCCAGGATAAGGCCGATGGAGGAATCGGCTTGTTCATGAAAGACATCAATCATTACATAACAGAAAATTACACCAACAGAATCGAGCTTAGTGATGCAGCAAAGTACGCTTCCATGAGCAAGGGGTATTTTTGCCGCTACTTTAAACAAGCATTTCACATGACTTTTCATGAATACCTGACCAATATAAGGCTGCGGGAAGCTGAAAATCTGGTGCGTACCACTCATCTGGCTATGGAAGAGATCGCACTGCGCACCGGTTTTTCCAATTCCAATTACTTTACAGTCAGCTTTAAAAAGCATTATCATATGATTCCTACAAAATACCGGAGCCAAGTCAATTCGTAATCAGGCTCTGTCCCCATAAAGTTATTTTTTTAATAAAAGAGGTCAAGAAAAGCAGGGTAACTTTATGTGCATACAACTAAAATAAAATAATAGCATGAGTTCAAAAGAAAGGGGTATAACAAGGCATGAATTATATCAGAGAGGACCAGGAAGCTATTATTTTTGAAAATGACGGGGAAACCCTCCGTATTGAACCATGGGGCGAAAATTCCCTGCGGGTGAGGGCTGTTATGATGGGGGATATCAAAGATACGGATTACGCACTTCTTCCCGCGCCGTTTAAGCCAGCTAAGATCATTATAAAAGATGAGTTTAACGGATTAATCACCAACGGATTAATCACCGCAGTTTTATCTGTGGATGACTGGCAGAAAAGATGCCGGGTGAGCTTTTTTAACCAAAAAGGGGAACTGCTGCTGGAGGAAGAAAGAGCCGGTGGAGCCCTTAATAAAAAGACAAGGGATTTTAAACCCAGGCTGGGAGGAGACTATGAGCTGACGGTCACATTTGCCTCAGACCAGTCGGAACGGCTGTACGGCATGGGACAGTATCAGCAGGAAGTTTTAAATATTAAAAACTGCATTTTAGAGCTTGCTCACAGAAACTCCCAGGCCTCCGTTCCGTTTGTACTGTCGGATAAGGGGTATGGCTTTTTCTGGCATAATCCTGCAGTCGGAACAGCTTCCTTTGGGAAAAATATTACCCAGTGGTATGCGCAGAGCACGAAACAGATGGATTATTGGATCACGGCAGGAGATACTCCGGAAGAAATCGTGGGAGCTTATGCAAAAGCCACCGGAACACCTCCTGAAATGCCGGAACATGGTCTGGGATTCTGGCAGTGTAAGTTAAGATACTGGAATCAGGAAGAGCTGTTAAACGTTGCCAGAGAATACCATAAAAGAGGAATTCCGGTAGACGTGATCGTAATTGATTTCTACCACTGGCCCAAATGCGGTGACTACCGTTTTGATGAAAATGATTTTCCGGATCCCAAAGCCATGGTTGAGGAGCTGAATAAATATGGGATGGAGCTGATGGTTTCCGTCTGGCCCCAGGTGAATTTAACCAGTGAAAATTATGAGGAAATGAAGCAGAAAGGTCTGCTTGTAAAATCAGAGAGGGGAGTTCCCATAGCAATGCGCTTCCAGGGAGAGAACGCGTTCTTTGATGCGACGAATCCAAAAGCAAGAGATTATGTCTGGAATTTATGCAGGAAGAATTATTATGACTATGGGATTAAAACCTTCTGGCTTGACGAGGCGGAACCGGAATTTTCCACCTATGAGTATGATAATTACCGTTACTATATGGGACCGGTTAACCAGGTCGGTAACATCTATCCACAGCTTTATGCAAAAACCTTCTATGATGGTCAGATCGCTGCCGGCATGGATACTGCGGTTAACCTGCTGCGTTGTGCCTGGGCAGGCAGTCAGCGTTACGGCGCACTGGTATGGTCCGGCGATATTCACAGCGATTGGAAGACATTAAGAGAACAGGTATGTGCAGGGTTAAATATGGGAATTGCAGGGATCCCCTGGTGGACGACTGACATCGGAGGGTTCATGGGAGGAGATCCCGCAGATCCTTTATTTAAGCAGCTGTTCGTCCGCTGGTTCCAATGGGGGACGTTCTGCCCGGTTATGCGCCTTCATGGAGACCGCTCACCGTCAAAGCCGGTTAATCATGCAGATGGAACACCGTCAATGCCAACCGGGGCTGGCAATGAGATATGGAGCTTTGGAGATGAAAACACGCCCATCTTAGAAAAATTCATTCATTTCAGAGAGGCGATGCGGCCCTATTTAAGAACATTAATGAACGAAGCCCATGAATCCGGCAAACCTGTCATGCGCACCATGTTCTATGAATTTCCACGGGATGTGAGATGCTGGGATTTAACCGGCCAGTATATGCTCGGTTCCGATATACTGGTAGCTCCCATTCTGTATGAGAATACATATGAAAGGGATGTTTATCTACCGCAGGGAGCAGGCTGGACCCTGATCTATGATGGTACGGAATATGAAGGAGGGCAGATCGTTCATCAGACAGCTAAAATCCATCAGATCCCTGTTTTTCTTCGTGACGGAAAGCAGAAAGAGTTGATTGGAAAAATATAATACCACCCCTAAATTCCCCTAATCAGCAAAAAAAATATAGAAACTGGCTGAAAACTGGCTGAAACTGGCTGAAAAAAGCTTCTGAATTTACCAAAAATTACATGTAGAGTGCTAAATATTACATGAACGAAAAAAACGCATTCTTTTGTAGTATAATGAGTTCAAATAAAAACAGGAGGGGAGGAGATAACATTTTTACTGCTATAGCATTTATAGTAATCGGATTGTTTTTGATGTTAATGCCATATGAGAAATTTCTCGAAATTTTCCCGGCAGCCAAATCAAAGAAGATGATTAAAGTTTTAGGGGGCTTTTTTCTGATTTTCGGTTTTGGTTACATAGCTCTGACACTGATCGTGTAAGATATAGTTTTTACAGTTCCGTGTTGATTTATAAAAATCTGAAACAATCCAATGATGTATGAAAAGCTGTGATTTCAATCATTATAAAATGGTGGGAAGAACAACGAAAGAAAGGAGCAGAGGAGGCAATTTCCCTGCTTCTTTCTTTATTAAAATATGGAACAGTTTAAGGAGGTATATTTTGCAATGTAGATTCAGAAAAAATAAGCCAAAAACAGAATGTAATTCAATCATTTTTGCTGCAATAATCGGTATATTATTAGGTCTAGCAGCAAAGCTTGTGGATGTTCCAGAAATTACATGGGAGTTTCCAATATTTGATGATATATTTGGTAGGTTTGGTGTATGGATTTAATATACGAAGAATTATTAAATATTTAAGTTTCAATCGGAAAACTTGTACCGACGCTAGCCATCGCGCTAGAAATCTGGTACAATGGAAAAAAAGAAAAGGAGCACAATCATACGATACATGGATAAATATCAAGTACTCAGGCACTATTTCGGTTACGATAGTTTCCGGGAAGGGCAGGAAATACTGATTGACAGTATTCTGGCAGGGAGAGATGCCCTGGGGATTATGCCGACTGGTTCAGGTAAATCTCTTTGCTTTCAGGTTCCGGCTCTTATGACGGAAGGAATTACTTTAGTTATTTCCCCTTTGATTTCCCTGATGAAAGATCAGGTCGCTTCACTCAATCAGGCAGGCATTCACGCCGCATATCTTAACAGTTCTTTGTCCCCAAGTCAGTATTTAAAAGCCCTCGCTTATGCACGGGAAGGGCGCTATCCCATAATTTACGTTGCACCTGAACGGCTATTGACCGAAGAATTTTTGGAATTTTCCCTAAGCGTCCGGATTTCCATGGTTGCAGTGGACGAAGCTCATTGCGTATCCCAGTGGGGACAGGATTTCAGACCAAGTTATTTAAAAATTGTTGACTTTATAGAAAGACTTCCCAGGCGTCCGGTTATCAGCGCATTTACGGCAACGGCGACAAAGGAGGTCCGGGAGGATATCATTGACATTTTAATGCTGCAGGATCCGGCTGTTGTATCAACCGGATATGACAGGCCAAATCTGTATTTAAGTGTGCAGTCTCCAAAGGATAAGTATGCCACGATGAAAAATTTCGTGGAGAGACATCCGGGACAGTGCGGAATCATCTATTGTCTTACCAGAAAGATGGTAGAGGAAGTCTGTGGGAAATTAAATAAAGAGGGGTTTTCTGCAACCCGGTATCATGCGGGGTTAAGCGATGCAGAGCGAAGAACGAATCAGGATGATTTCATTTATGACAAAAGTCTGATTATGGTGGCCACCAATGCGTTTGGAATGGGCATTGATAAGTCCAATGTCCGCTATGTCATTCATTATAATATGCCGAAAAATTTAGAATCCTATTATCAGGAAGTGGGGCGTTGTTCCAGAGACGGGGAACCGGGAGAATGCCTGCTTCTTTATGGCGGGCAGGATGTAATCACCAATCAGATGTTTATTGACAGCAATCAGGATAATCAGGAGCTGGATCCATTAACCCGTAAGCTTGTAGAAGAACGGGACAGAGAGCGTCTGAAAAAAATGACCTATTACTGTTTTACAAACGACTGTCTGAGGGATTATATTCTGCGCTATTTTGGAGAATATAAGGAAAATTACTGCGGAAACTGTTCCAATTGTTTAACCGGGTTTGAAACAGCAGATGTGACAGATATTGCAGCAGCCATCATCGGGTGTGCAGAAACCAGCAGGCAGAGGTATGGTGCAGGCGTGATTATGGATACTTTGCATGGAGCGAATACGGCTAAGATCAGAAATTACCGGATGAATGAGAATCCTCACTACGCCGTTTTGTCAAAGGTACCTGTCTATAAACTGAGACAGGTGATGAATCATCTTCTTTTAAATGAATATTTGTCTGTTACCAATGATGAATATGCCATTGTAAAGCTGACGAAAAAGGCAGGTGCTGTTTTAAAGGAAGAAGAAACCATATTGATGAAGATGGCAAAAGAGGAAGCGGCTGTTTCGGAAGACAAGGGAAGCCGGAAGACTAAGAAGAGCAGTTCGCCGTCACTGGATCTTTCCCAGGCAGATGAAATCCTGTTTGAAAAGCTGAGAACACTTCGTCTTAAAATAGCAAAAGAGGAGAAAGTGCCGCCCTACATCGTATTTTCCGATAAAACCCTGATACATATGTCGGTACAAAAACCAAAAAGCCGGGAAGAGATGCTTCTGGTATCCGGGGTGGGCGCTTTTAAGTATGAAAAATATGGAGAAAGATTTTTAGAAATAATCGAATAAATAAATTCTGCCAGGAAAAGTATGTTCTGATTTCTGGCAGAATTTTTTATTGAAACACAAATTTCTGGGTATAATGAAACAGAAAATACTGATCATGTTTGACTGCTTTTACGATACAATCAGGAGGAGCAATTTATGAAAAAACCACTGTCTTTAATGCTTATTACTGCAATGATCCTTTGTCTTAACGGCTGTGGATCCGGTATTGCTGTAAAAGAAAGCAGCGAAGCTTCCCAAAACACAAAGGAAGCAGAAGCAGCACAGGCGACAGCGGAAGCAGCGCTTGCAACAACTCAAGCGGAAAGAGCGACTCCGTCAGAGCCGGAAATTGTCTTAAAGTATGGAGAAGTAAACCCTGAGGGCAATATTGATGCCAGAGTTGCCGAGAAGTTTGCACAATACGTATATGAGCTGTCTAATGGAAGAATAAAAGTTAACATATATCCCGGTGCTGTTCTGGGAGATGAAAGAACGTCTCTCAATTCATTGAGGACAGGAAGCGGGCTGCTTGATCTATACCGTGCCAATACGAATGCATTAACTGGATATGGGTTTAAAAAATTGAATTTATTTGGCCTTCCCTATATTTTTCAGGATAGGGAGGGGATGTGGAAGGTTTTAGAAAGTGAAGATCTTGGCAGGGCATTTTTAAGTGAGGGGCAGGAGATCGGCGCCAATATGGTAGGCTTGTTTTATACCGATGAAGGAGCCAGGAATATTTTCACATCAGAACCAATTGCCGGACTTGAGGATATTAAAAACAAAAGGCTCAGAGTTCCCGAATCTGTACTTATGATGGATACCATATCAGCACTGGGAGCTCAGCCCATCCCCATGCGTTATGAGGATTTATATAATGCGTTGGCAAGCGGTGATGTGGAAGGTGCAGAAAATCCCATACCGGCATATCTTTCCAACCGGTTTTATGAGGTTGCCCCTTATTATCTTCTAAGCAATCATGTTTTCAG
This sequence comes from Bacillota bacterium, assembly GCA_023460575.1. Taxonomy (GTDB): domain Bacteria; phylum Bacillota; class Clostridia; order Lachnospirales; family Lachnospiraceae; genus Lacrimispora. The sequence continues at coordinate 19,554 of JAEWPQ010000101.1, read as the reverse complement.
TCCTGGAATTGTTATGATGTCAGAAAGAAAATGGAACACATTAAGCAATGAGGATCAGGAAATCTTAAGACAAGCCGGGCAAATGGCTTCAGAATGGAATAAAACAGAAATTGTGGCAGAAGAAGAGAGACTGAAAAAGGAACTGGTTGACCGGGGAGTGACTGTTATACCACTGACTCCCGAAGAGGAGGCAGAAGCCAGAAAAGCTGAAGAGATTGTCCGGATCAGCTTTACTCCCGGGCTTGAACAATGGTTATATGAAATAATTGAGCTTCAAAAGTAAAAGTAACAGGTGAAAAATTTTCACCTGTTATTCTTTTACATACCGGTATATAATAGAGGGCCGCCCCCCGGTTGTATAATCGATGTCACTGACAATCTGTTTTTTATCCAGAAGATAATTCATGTACCTTCGCACAGTTACACGGGACAAATGAACTTCTTCTGCAACTGTTTCACTGGTAAGGGCATCTGCCGGATGTTCTTTCATGTAGGATAAAATGGTATCCAGAGTTTTTTCCTGAAGACCTTTTCGAAGAACCTCCTGCTGGGAAGCGGTTCCGGAAGAAATCTCAAAAAGAGAATCCAGCTGTTCCTGGGAGAAGGTCTCCTGCTTAAGCAGTTCCTGATGTTCCATAAACCGTGCCAGTGCGTGATTAAAACGCACGTATTCAAAGGGCTTCACCAGATAGTCAATGACTCCCAGCCCTAACAGCTTCTTTACATGAGAGGCATCGGTTGCGGCAGTCACCATAATCACATCTATGTGTTTCTGGAGCCTGCGTATCTCAGTAAGGAGCTCCACTCCATCCATGACGGGCATATAAACATCCATAATCGCCAGATCCGCAGTGTGATTCTTTAAATAGTTCAAAGCATCTTTTCCATTGGAGAACTGGCCGGTTACCTTTAGATATTTATTTAACTCCACATATTGTCTGTTAATAGAAGCTACCATAGGGTCATCCTCTATAATGATTACCTGATACATGATGTTCCTCCTCTGTAAAGGTGATAGTAAATGAAGTACCTGTATTTTCTTCGGATTCCATCTCGATGATTCCGTGATGCTGGTCTACCAGTTTCTTAATCAGGCACATGCCGGATCCGCGCCCATCCCCTTTTGTGGAAAATCCTTTTTCAAAGATTTTATCCCGCATGGCGGCAGGGATTCCCCTTCCTGTGTCGTCAACAGAAAGAATACTTCCCGATTGCCATATATTGATTCCGACTTCAATTTCTTTAATTCCGCTGCTTTGTTCATTTAATTCCTCAATGGCATTTTCAATTAAATTACCCAGAATAGTAATATATAAATCAACAGGCAGATGGAGTTCTGATTCCAGACATGAGCTGTCTGGTTTGATGGTGAGCCGGATGCCCAATTCGCCTGCACGGACAATTTTTCCGATCAATAGCGCAGCGATACTTGAAACCTGTATCTGTTTTGTAACCTCACTTACAGCCAGTGTGGATGCCATGCTGGTGTTAATGATAAAATCAGTTACCTTTTCCGGCTGCCCCATCTCGATAAATCCAAGGATTACATGGAGCTTATTTTTAAATTCATGATTTAAGGCGCGGAGTGTTTCTACCATGTACCGCGCTCCTGTCAGTTCCTCTGCCAGTCGGGTGTATTCCGTTTTGTTGCGGAAGATGGAGACGGCTCCTGCAGTTTTCCCATTTTCAATAATGGGAATCCGGTTAGACATGATGTGTTTTCCTTTTATCATAAGACTGATATTATATTCAGGCATTCCTGTCTGAAGAACATGAGGAAGTCGGGTTTCCGGGTAAAGCTTTGTCAGCTGTGTTCCGTACTCAGGCATGGTATCCAGATCCAGCATTTTCTTAGCCGATTCATTGATAAGGATCAACTCTCCTTTGGTATTAATGGCAAAGATTCCCTCCTCCAGGGCATCAAGCACTTCTTTTCTTTCAATATGAATCTTACGGAATTCTTCCGGCTTATAACCTAACAGTGTTTTTTTTAACCGGTTATACAGGATTCCGGATACAAGAAAACCGATGGACAGGAGTACAAGAGCCAGTAGTAAAAAAACAAGCAGAATATTTCTGGTAAGCTGGGAAATGCTGGTGGTCAGAACAGAAACCATCACAAAGCCGATGATTTCCCCATGTTCGTCTTTTATGGAATAGAAAGCACGCCGCTGGCTTCCAAGAGTTCCTTTTCCGTTTGTAATATATGGGGGAGCGCCGTTTAAGATAGCGTTTTCGTCACCGCCTACAAAGGTTTTTCCGATCAGTGCTTTATTATTATGATAAAAACGGATGCTGTCATTATTACAGATGGTAACAACATCAATATAATCCAGTTCTTTCACTAACTGATCCATGCGTTTGTTAAAGGCTTCTGAGGGCTGTCCCTTCTTTAACATGTCAGCTACTTCAGGCAATCCGGAGATTAAAATACCCGCATTTTTTATATTCATATCCAGAGAATTTCTTTTTGTCACCAGATTATAATGAAGCGAGACACCCAAAGACAGTATAATGGCAAGGATGATGCTAAAGATCTGGGAAACATATATTTGGTGTTCCAATGGTTTTTCTTTCATTCAATACCTCCCCTGATGAACCTATTGTATTAGATGTGGACGGGAAAATCAACGAGTATCGGGATAATCTTAAAATTCGTTTTCTTTACTTACATAAGTTTTTAATAATGTTCACAAGATTTCAAAATGCCGGCACCGGTGATACCATACGGTTATATCAAAAAGTCAACGAAAGGGAAAGGTGAAAAGTTATGGATTATAACAAGCTTGCACTGGAGCTTCATGAAAAAAACAAAGGAAAAATCGAAGTGATCTCAAAGGTAGAAGTAAAATGCAGAGAGGATTTAAGCACTGCGTATACACCCGGTGTGGCAGAGCCATGCAGAAAGATCAGAGATGATAAATCAGAAGTGTACCGTTATACTGCAAAGGGAAATTTAGTGGCTGTGGTTACAGACGGAACAGCAGTACTGGGCTTAGGAGATATCGGTCCCGAGGCTGCAATGCCGGTAATGGAAGGCAAATCCATTCTCTTTAAAGCTTTTGGCGGAGTGGATGCATTCCCTATCTGTCTGGATACAAAAGATACAGAGGAAATCATTAAAACAGTCCGTTATCTGGCGCCTGGTTTTGGAGGAATCAATCTGGAAGATATCTCAGCCCCCAGATGTTTTGAAATAGAACGCCGCTTAAAAGAAGAACTGGATATTCCCGTATTTCATGATGACCAGCATGGAACCGCAATAGTGGTATCTGCCGGAATCATCAATGCACTAAAGGTTGTGGGAAAGAAAATCGGAGACGTAAAAACAGTAATTAACGGAGCCGGATCTGCCGGTATCTCAATCTGCAAGCTCTTATTATCCATCGGAATGAAAGATATTATTCTGGTAGATAAAAATGGTGCACTGGCAGAAGGGGAAGAGTGGATGAACGATGCCCAGAAGATGATGGCCCAGGTTACGAATCCGGAAAATAAGAGGGGTAATTTAAAGGATATTATGGAAGGAAGAGATGTCTTTATCGGCGTGTCTGCTCCTGGAATCGTTACTTCCCAGATGGTTGCTTCTATGGCAGAGGACGCCATAGTATTTGCAATGGCAAATCCAACACCTGAGATTATGCCTGATGAAGCAAAGGAAGGCGGAGCAAGGATTATTGCAACAGGACGTTCCGATTTCCCCAACCAGATCAACAATGTACTGGTATTTCCTGGAATTTTCCGTGGAGCTCTTGATGCGAAAGCCACGGATATCACGGAAGAGATGAAGATTGCGGCTGCTTATGCCATTGCAGGAATCATAAAGGAAGAGGAACTGACAGAAGAGTACATCATACCAGGAGCATTTGATGAACGTGTTGCAAAAGCGGTTGCGGAAGCGGTGAAAGAAAAAGCTGTTGAGCAGGGGGTAGTAAAATAAGATGGAAAAAGAAAAAAGTACTTCTGGGCAAACGATTATGAGCATTAAAATATCCGGAATTCCTTTGCCCATTTATCTGGCTTTCACCGCAGTCACTGCGGTTTCCATTGCCATGAAGTGGCTTCCGTCCGGCATGATCGGTGCACTGCTTGTTATGATGATTTTTGGGGGACTTTTTAATATCATTGGAAATAATCTTCCTATAGTCAAGACCTTTTTGGGCGGCGGTGCAATTGTGTGCATCTTTGCTTCGGCTGCTCTTGTTTATACCGGTCTGATTCCGGAAAATGTAGTGGAAAACGTAGACCAGTTTATGAATAAAACCGGATTTTTAAATTTCTACATAGCAGCCTTGATTACCGGAAGTATACTTGGTATGGACCGGTCACTTCTGTTAAAAGCAGCAGTGCGGTTTCTCCCGGTTGCTCTTTGCGCGATGACTATGGCAATCTTAAGTGTGGGAGTTGTGGGAACTTTGGTTGGATATGGCTTTGTAGATGCAGTAATGTACGTGGCAATCCCCATGATGGGAGGCGGAATGGGAGCCGGAGTGGTTCCGTTGTCCGGCATGTATGCGGAAGCGCTTCAAACAGATTCTGCCGCTATCATATCACGGATGATACCAGCTTCTACTTTGGGAAATGTAATGGCAATTGTAGGCGCAGGACTCCTTGCAAAGCTGGGAGATGTAAAACCAGGTTTAACTGGAAACGGCCGTCTCATGAGAAATCACAATTCTGAAATGAATGAAAAGAAGAATTCCTCTGTCAGTCTGGAAGAGTTGGGAATCGGTATGATTACCGCTATGTTTTTCTTTTTACTGGGTGTTATTATCAATAAATTTGTTCCTGCAGTTCACTCTTATGCATGGATGATTATTCTGGTGGCTGTCAGCAAGGCCTGTGGCTTTATTCCTGTGAAATTTGAGGATTCAGCCCGCCAATGGTCCCAGTTTGTCATGAAAAACTGGACCAGCGCCCTTTTAGTGGGAATCGGAATTTCCATGATTGATTTAGGCGCAGTAGCGAAAGCAGTGAGTCCCATGTATCTTCTTCTTGTATTTGTAGTAGTTGGAAGCGTTTCGGTAGGAGCTGCAATCGGCGGTTATCTGGTTGGCTTTTATCCCATAGAGTCTGCTATTACTGCCGGGCTTTGTACTACCAATATGGGCGGAACAGGAGATATCGCGGTACTTTCTGCAGCCAAAAGAATGGAGCTTCTGCCATTTGCCCAGATTGCCACCAGAATCTGCGGAGCACTCATTCTGATTGTAGCAAGTCTGCTGACTCAGATCTTATTTTAAATATAGTTAAAAGGGTATAAACAGATCCTCCAATAAAAGATGTTTTTCAGGTCATAATTGCTTCTTTCTTAGAAATGCAATTATAATCGGCAACAGTCTTTATTGGAGGATTTTTTGCGCAGTATATCTCATACTGCGGTTGCAAAATTAGATATATTTCGACATTTCTCATTATAAAGTAATTGGTTTTCTTTGTCAAACAACAGTTTATATAACGATAATCAGTACAATTGCAAGAAAAAAGAAGAAGTTTTACTTAAATATTGTATGACATAATCTCATTCATTTCAGAACGCCGTCAATGACTGCGTCATCTTATATCCTTCCGGATCAGTATTGCCGTAAGTGTCAATCTCCTCTTCATTGTTATCCCTCTATACCTATATAATAACCAAATGGTTTAATCGCCGTCCCGATGACCGTCAGCGTTTCTGCAAACTACCGTATTTCTTATGTTTTTATGACCGGATACACAGTATGAGATATACTGCGAAGATTGTTTGCAAGCATGAAAAAGCTTAAAAAGACAGAGAAAACGGAGGTGTCCTATGATAATAACTTAAATAATTACGGACAAATACAGAAGAAGAGACCGGTGTCAGTAATCCGGAATAAACGAAAGAGGGAATGTAAAGTGAAAAAGTGGTTTGAGGATTTAAAAGTTGCAAAGAAACTGTTAATCAGCTATCTTTTGGTTGTTGCACTTACTGTGATTATTGCCGGTGTGGCTATCTTTTCAGTGCTGCATATTAATGGAAGCTACAGCAATATTTATAATGAAAATAGTAAAGAGCTAGCTACTGCTATGAACGCCAATACCAGGCTTGCACTGGCTGCTATTATTGTAATTGTATTGATTTTAATAGCGTCTGTTATTCTTTCCATATATCTTTCCAGATATATGTCAGATATCATTGCTTATCCCCTGTATATTTTTGAGTCATTTGCCAGTATGGTTGCTGTGGGTGATTTTGGAGTTGACAAGATTGCCGGTGAAAAAGAAAGAGCCTGGGCTGCCAGAAAGGATGAAGTCGGCGGACTGGCAAGCGCGTTCGACAAGATGATTATCAATAATATTCAGCAGGCCCAGACAACCCGGGCAATCGCAGACGGAGATTTAACAACCGTTGTTACCATACGTTCACAAGAGGATATTCTTGGTAAGGCGCTGGCAGAATTGGTTGAAAAATTTCACAGCCTGGCATCTTCTATCACAACTATTGCAGAACAGGTTAATTCCGGATCAGGCCAGGTATCTGACGGTGCCCAGGCTTTATCCAGCGGAACGACTGAACAGGCAGCAACACTGGAGGAGTTAAATGCTTCCATCGGCAGTGTGGCGGAACAGGCATCAAAAAATGCCCAGAGCGTAGCGAATGCAGCCGGATATGTAAATCAGGCCGGCCAGGGCGTTGTGGAGAGTAACGAACATATGCAGGAGTTAAATACTGCAATGAAGGAAATTGGAGCGTCATCTCAGGAGATATCCAAAATCACAAAGCTAGTGGAGGATATTGCATTTCAGACTAACATTCTTGCGCTCAATGCTGCTGTGGAAGCAGCCCGGGCAGGGGATGCCGGTAAAGGATTCGCTGTAGTGGCTGACGAAGTGCGCAATTTAGCGGCAAAATCTGCAGATGCCGCAAAACAGACGGCAGATTTAATTCAAAAATCCGTCGCCATGGTATCGCATGGTGAGCGTCTCGCCGATGATACACTGAAATTGTTAGTTACTGTGGAAGAAAAGGCACAAATGGTAGAACAGGCAATTCAGGAGATTGAATCTGCATCCACTGAACAGGCAGGAGCCATTGAGCAGATTAACCAGGGACTGTCACAAGTGTCTGCAGTTGTACAGACCAACGCAGCTACGGCAGAAGAAAGCTCGGCAGCCAGTGAAGAACTTGCAGCTCAGGCCGAAATGCTGCAGCAGGAAGTGAAAAAATTCAAGCTGCGTGATGGATATGCAAATCATGGCAGATCTAAATCCGGAGGATCTTATGAAGATACGAAACATGCATCAGCTGCTGCCGGTTCATTTGCAAAATATTGAAGATTTTAAGTGAAAAGAGTTTGAAAAATTGGATTTGACGGACATATTTAACAAAGAGTGAAACAGGGTTGAAAACAGACGGATGGTTTTAACCCTGTTTTTTATATAGTTTGCTGGAACAATTACAGTAAATTATGCTATACTTGGGACAGAAAATCAGACATATATCAGGGAAGGACTGTAACAATATGGTGAAACAATCAATGTTAAATGGCCGTATGCTGACCGGAGGCGCTGGAGACAAGGGGACTTACAACACACAGCTTTTGTATTTTACTTCTTCCTGCGTCAGCCAGAATGATGAGAGAATCTATATGATCTGTGATAAAGGGGGAAACCCCAATGTCATGGTCAGGGATTTGCTGACAGGTGAAGAAAAGTTTCTGACTGATAACCGGAATGGAATTTTAAAGAGCTATGTTTATTTCGACGGCAGACCCGGTCAGGGGCTTGGAAAGGCCAGTGTATGTTTAGACAGTAACAGGGATCTTGTTTACTTCATCCAGGATGATAAGATTTGTAAGACGGATTCAGCCGGCAGCATTACTGTATTAAATACCATGCCGGCAGGCAGAATGACCGCATTTACCCATGTGAGTACAGATGGAAAATATCTCTGTGTTCCCATGACGGATGGAAGATGTCTGGATTTTGATCCGGATACAGAAGGTTCAGGTCTGGATAAAAGACCGGTTTATAACATTGACGGCCGTATCCAGGAAGAAAATTTAAGTAGTTACTTATGTGTCTACGATACATATACAGGCGGTCTGCTTTATGAAAAAGTGGTAAATAAATGCTGGATTACTCATGTACAGTTCCATCCCAAGAATCCGGAGCTGATTATGTACAATCACGAATGGTCTTCCTTTGACTGCGGAATCCGCAGGATCTGGATTTACGACCATAAAAGGGATACGCTGACTCCTGTCCGCAGGGAAGGAAATGATACCCTGGGCAATCCAGGAGGTTTTGGCAGAAACAGGAATGACTGGGTATGTCATGAGATGTGGAGTGATGACGGTGCATACATTATTTATCACGGAGGCTATGCAGGAGGTCCCGCCATGGTTGGAAGATATGAACCGGATACCGGGAGATACTGGGAGATTGCGCTCCCTGACAGTTATAATGCTTATGGTCATTTCACCATGGACCATGCCGGTAATCTGGTTTGTGACGGATATTTTAAATATCCGTGGGAAGTAAAAAAAATCAGGGAAAACAGTACCGATAACGGACCGGATCCTCATAAAAAGGATGCGGAATACATCTGCCGGGTTTTGGTTGACTGGGATGAAGGTGAACTTAAATGGATTCCCCTGTGCAGACATGAAAGCGACTGGCTGGGCCAGGATGCCCATCCCCACCCGATTTACAGTCATACAGGGGACCGGATATTTTTTAACAGCCGCCAGGATCAGCATGTGAATGTATACTGTGTGTCTTCCAAAGAACCGCTTTCATAGGGAGGAATAACGATGAAACTCTTTCATTTGTCCGATTTACATATCGGAAAACAGTTAAATGGTTACAGCTTAACGGAAAATCAGAAAGCTGTGTTAAACCAGATTGTGGATTATGCAGCTGCAGAAAAACCCGATGCAATATTAATCTGCGGCGATATTTATGATAAAACAGTTCCATCAGCAGAAGCCTATACAATATTCGGGGGATTTTTAGATGCACTTTCCATGATCAGACCGCAGCCGGCAGTTCTCATCATAGCCGGAAATCATGATTCTCCCGAAAGGCTTTCCTATGCAGGTTCATTTTTGGAAAAGCATTCCATTCATATGTCAGTGATGCCGCCTCAAAGTCAGGATGAGTTCTTAAAAAAAGTGGTGCTTTCCGATGAATCCGGACCGGTTAATTTCTATCTGCTGCCTTTTTTTAAGCCTGGATACGTAAGAAATCTTTTCCCGGACAGTCCGCCCGAAGGATACGAAAATGCTGTCAGGGAGGTTCTTTTAAGAGAAAGCATAGACACCAGGGAGCGAAATGTTCTTTTATCCCATCAGTTTTACACCGGGGGAAGCACAGATCCCCAAACATGTGAATCAGAGCAGGCAGTCATTATAGCAGGAGGACTGGACCGGGTGGACGTTTCCGTACTTCCGGCGTTTGATTATGTAGCGCTGGGTCATCTTCACGGATCCCAGAAGGTTTCAAAGGACTGGATCCGTTACTGTGGGACACCTTTTAAATATTCCGTAAGTGAGGAGCACCACAGGAAAGGAATCACAGTCATACATATGGGAGCAAAGGGCGAAGAACCTGCCTTTGAAATTCTTCCTCTTCGCGGCATTCAGGATGTAAGAAGGGAAAGAGGTACTTTAGAGGAGGTTCTAAGCCGCGCAGATGATGAAAACCGCCATGATTTTGTAAGCGTTACCTTAACTGACGAAGAGGAGCCTTACCGGATCAGAGAACAGTTAAAGGAAGTTTACGATTATCTGCTGGAACTGAAGGTGGACAATGTGCGCACCAGGGAAAAAATGATGGAGGAAGAGGAGCGGGTACCCGTTTTAAATCCACTGGAAGCCTTCCGGCAGTTTTATAAGACGGTAAGCGGAGAAGAGATGACAGAGGAAGCTTATCTTGCCATGGAGAAAATTGTGCAGGAAGCAAAGGAGGAGGAAGGATTATGAAACCGCTGAAACTGACGATGTCTGCGTTCGGTTCCTATAAAGATGTAGAAACCGTAGATTTTGAAATAGCCGGACATGGAATTTTCCTGATCACCGGAGATACCGGTTCTGGAAAAACTACGATTTTTGATGCTGTTTCCTTTGCCCTTTTTGGTGAAACCAGCGGACAAAGAAGAGAACCCTCCATGATGCGCAGCCAGTATGCAGACGGGGATAGGGAAACCTTTGTTACTTTACGATTTTTAGAGCAGGGGGAAATATATGAGATTACAAGAAGCCCGTCTTATTTAAGAGTCAGTAAACGAAAGAATAAGGACGGAGAATATACGAAAATCTCAGTTCCTGCAAAAGCCTCCCTGATTCTTCCGGCTGGTCTGGAATTTGCGGGTAATCTGCGTGACATCAACCAGAAGATTGAGGAGATCATCGGTGTGGACTCAAGCCAGTTTTCCCAGATTGCGATGATTGCCCAGGGAGATTATTTAAAACTTCTTCTCGCTTCCTCAAGAGAGAGAAAAGAGATCTTTTCCAGAATTTTCAATACAGGAATTTTCAGCAGGATCCAGTATAAATTGAAGGAAAAAAACAACTTTTATGCCGGAAAGCTGGAGGATAACCGGAAGCTTACCATTCATGAGACAGGAAACGTGGAGCTGTTACAGGACAGCATTCATGAAGATGAGTGGCTTAAGCTGCTGGAATTTCCGGAGACGAAAACGGAAGAGATTATAAACAGACTGTCTGCCATTTTAAATGAAATCCGTGATAAAGAAAAGCTGCTGTCTGATGAGAGGGTAAAAAACAGCGAACTTCTTTCCAGTGTGGAAAGCAAACGTAATCTGGCCCTGGAGCAGAACCGGCTTTTTGACAGGTTACAGGAAGCTTCTGACCGTGTAAAGGGGCTTAAGCTTCAGAGTGATGACTGGAATAGGAAGAAAGAACAGCTTTCCAGAGGGGAACTTGCTGAAAAAGCATATACAAAAGAGATACAGTATAAGGATAAAAAAAGTGACTGTGAAGCAGCTCTGAAGCGGGAAGAGGGGCTTGAGGAAGAACTTAAAAAAACAGAGGAAATACTGTCAGTGGCAAAGAAAGCAGCTATGGAAAGCCGGGATGCATCACAAAATGAAGTCCCAAAACTTTCCATTCTTTTAGACCGGCTGAATTCTTCCATGCCTCTGTATGAGGATTGGAGAAAAACAGAAGAACTGTACCGGATCAGAAAAAACGAAGAAGAGGAATCAAAAAAACGCTTTGAGGAAGCAGAGAATGAATACGGAAGAGTCAGCCTGCGCTTAAAAGAATATGAAAAGCAGCAGGAACTTTTAACAGCAGCCGCCGCAAAGCTCCCGGAACTTAGACAGCTGAAATCTGAGTATACGAGAATGGAAGAGGCTTTAAAAAGTCTTTTTCCGGCTTTAAAACAGATCTGTTCTGACCAGCTTGAACTGGCCAGGCTCAGGCAATCCGAAGAAGCCGCCCAGACTGCATATGAAGAGGCCCAGTCCCAATATTCCCTTCGCTATCAAAGCTTTTTTAACCAGCAGGCAGGCCTGCTGGCTGGTAATCTAAGTGAGGGAAGTCCCTGTCCTGTCTGCGGTTCCATTCATCATCCACAAAAAGCGAAGCTTTCCGGGGAGAGCACCACTGCAGAAATGGTAGATGAGTCCAGAATGAAACGGGATCAGGCAAATGAGAACCGGTCTAAAGCAGCACTGCTGGCTGTTAAAAAGCAGGAAAGCTGCCGCCACCAGGAAGAACTGATAAAAAAAGAGGCCGGTCTGCTGCTCGGTCCCTGCAGTGACTGGGATTCATTGGAAGAACGGTTAATTGTTAAAGAGAAAGAAACAAATCTTCTGTTGATAAAAGCTGAGGAAGAAGAAAAAAAAGCCAGAAAAGCAGAAGAAAATTTAAAAAGTCTGATAGAAAATAAACAGAATGATTTAAACCGCATTCCAGTACTGGAAGAGGAAAGAGAAAAACTCAGGAGTGAATGGCAGGATAAAAAGGTGAAAAATTCCGCCCTGTCCGCACAACGTGAGCAGTTGGAAAAAAGACTTCCCTATCCGGATTTGAGGCAGGCAAAAATCCAGCAGGAAAAGCTGATTAACAGAAGGGATCTGCTGCTTTCGGCAGAAAAAGAGGCAAATGAAAAGTTTCTTCTGTTATCGGAAGAGGAGCGGGAAAAGAGGGGCCGTCTTGCTTCATTAAAAGAGAACAGAGAAGTTCTTTTAACTGCACAGGTGAGCGCAAAAGAAGCTTACTTCTCACTGCTTAACAGGCTGGGATTTTCCGATGAAGATGAATATCTTAAGGCAAAGATGTCTTCAGAACAGAGAAAAACCTGGCAGCAGGACATAAGGGGCTACGAGGAAGCATGTCTCACTGCCGAAACGATTTATAATCAGTACAAAGAAGAGACAAAAGGCCGGGAACGGATCGATACATCGCTTTGGGAGGAAGAAGCAGATAACTTACGGAAAGAGCAAAAGATTCTGCAGCTGAAATCGGCAGAAATCGCAGGGATCAAAAGCCGTGCAGAACGGACAGAAAGCAATTTAAAGAAGCTTTGGAAGGAACGCAAAGAACTGGAAAAGCAATATCAGCTGTACCACAGCTTAAACCAGACAGCCAATGGAAAGCTTTCAGTCAGTCTGGACTTCCAGACCTATGTACAGCGCCAGTACTTTAATCAGATGGTTCATGCTGCAAATAAACGGTTAAAGATCATGTCTGATGGTCAGTTCCTTCTGCAATGCCGGGATTTGAACTCCTTAGGCAGGCAGGGCGAGGTTGGACTGGATCTTGATGTGTACAGCCTGGCGACCGGTCAGGTACGTGATGTGAAGACATTGTCTGGCGGAGAATCCTTTATGGCAGCTCTTGCCATGGCTTTGGGGATGGCGGATATTATTCAGAGAACGGCTGGGAATGTTCGGATGGATGCAATGTTTATTGACGAAGGCTTCGGATCACTGGATGAGGAATCCAGATTAAGAGCAGTGAGGATTCTTTTAGAACTGGCAGGGGAACACAGGCTGATTGGAATTATCTCTCATGTAAGCGAATTAAAAGAGCAGATTGATAAAAAGCTGACTGTTATAAAAAGCGAAAGCGGAAGTAAAATACGGTGGGATTTAGATCATATAACTGCCATTTGATAAGTGCTTAAAGCGGGAGACTGGGATCATAACTTTCAGTTTTCCCGCTTGTTTTCTGCCGCTATTTCTTTAGCTTTTTCTGACCTTCAAACAGAAGGTTTAACAGATTGTCGAAGTCCTGGTCCTTTAATGGCTCCAGTTCTGTGATCAGTTCATGAAGCAGGATGGGGTTTGGATTTTCTTCATCAAAAAATTCCCTTGGCGATATACCTAAAAATTCACAAATCAACAGAAAGTGTTCCATTGATGGCGTCGTATTTTTTGATTCGATATCGCTGATGTAATCTTTCGTCTGTCCCAGCGAAAGACTCATTTCTCTGGCAGATATGCCTTTTTTTTTCCGAAGCTGTGCCAGTCTTATCGGTATGTAATTCTCGTCCATTCGTATCATTCTCCTTCCAAAAACTTAATATTACAATTATAGAAGACTATTTGCCATGATTCAATAGGAAACAGACAATATTTTTCAAAACAAATCGGGTAATAAAGAAATAGACGAAACACATGTTTTGTTTTATAATGGATGGGACTATGAAACAGGGAAACCGCATTCAGAAAGGAAGTTACCATGTTAAAATGTGAAAGAACCAGTGTTATGAACATAGAAAATGCCATTCGTGGTGCAAGAAATCCGATGAACAGCTGGGACCGTATGGACAGCGAATACAATGAGGATGGAGAATACATTCTGGGACCCAACGATCTGGGACTTGCCAGACGTTTAAGAAAGGCCGGCAGCGACCATAGAAAGTTCATTCGCCAGATCTTTGTTTCTGTAGATGTTACTGCTCCCCTGTATTGGTGGAAGGAATACGATACCTATAAAGTATCTACCGTAGCGAACTCCACAAGCACTATGCACAGGATGCATTCAAAACCATTTGGTATGGATGATTTCAGCCATGACCATATGACAGAGAGAACTCTTGCCTTTATGGGAACGGTTGTGGAAGAATTAGAAAAGATCCGTCTGCGTTATATTGAAACAAAAAATAAAGAGGACTGGTATGATATGATCCAGCTTCTCCCTGCCAGTTATAACCAGATGCGCACATGCACATTAAACTATGAAACTTTAATCAATATCTATTTTTCAAGAAGAGGGCACAAATTAAAAGAATGGCATACATTCTGCAGCTGGATTGAAACGCTCCCTTATGCGAAGGAGCTGATTCTTGCAGAGGAAGAATAAAGGTGGACATGCATATGAATTTGATTGTAGCAGTGGATAAAAACTGGGCCATCGGGAATCAGGGCCAGCTTCTGGTATCCATACCTGAGGATAAGCGGATGTTTAGGGAGGAGACTCTTGGTAAAGTAATCATTATGGGCCGTAAGACATTGGAGAGTCTTCCGGGAAAACAGCCATTATATGGAAGGACCAATATCGTTCTTACCAGAAATCCTGAATATAGGGTGAAAGGTGCCGTAATCTGCAATAGTATGGAAGAAGTGCTGCAGGAGCTTGATAAGCACACTGGAAAAGAATGTTTCGTCATTGGGGGACAGAGCATTTATGAGCAGTTCCTGCCATATTGCGATACGGCTCATGTGACATATATTGACTATGCTTACAGCGCAGATACTCATTTTCCAAACCTGGATATGGACACCGGCTGGGAGATGTGTGCTGAAAGTGAAGAACAGACGTATTTTAATTTGTGTTACACGTTCCGCATGTATCAGAGAAGTGGTCAATCGATAAAAAAATAATGATATGTATTTATTAAAAATATTGATATTTGTCTTTTTATATTGTCTTTGACATTTAAAAATGATAATATGAAATGAGTACCATTTCACCTGATTGTCAGGATGGCTTTCAGGAACGGTGCGAAGGTATATTCACGAAGACATTAGGAGGATGAAGATGTACAGGATTCTAAAAGCAGAGATGTTAGCTGACAAGATCTATCTGATGGATGTGGAAGCACCCCGGATTGCCAAAGCCTGCCAGCCTGGAGAATTTGTTATCGTTAAGATGGATGACAGAGGAGAGCGGATTCCGCTCACAATCTGTGATTATAATCGTGATAAGGGTTCAATTACCATTGTATTTCAGACAGTGGGTGCCAGCACGGAAAAGATGGCTGATTTAAAAACAGGAGACAGCTTTGAGGATGTAGTAGGACCTTTGGGTAATGCATCGGAATTTGTGGAAGAAGATTTAGAAGAAGTAAAGAAAAGAAAGTATTTATTCGTAGCAGGCGGTGTGGGAACTGCTCCTGTTTATCCCCAGGTGAAATGGATGAAGGAACACGGAATATCGGTTGATGTAATCATGGGTGCGAAGACAAAGGATTTACTTATCCTGGAAGACTCCATGAGAGAACAGGCCGGTAACTTATATGTGACCACAGATGACGGTTCCTATGAAAGAAAAGGAATGGTTACCGAGGTGATTAAGGATCTGGTGGTGAATCAGGGAAAACATTATGATGTCTGCGTTGCTATCGGGCCAATGATTATGATGAAGTTTACCTGCCTTATGACAAAGGAACTGGGAATTCCAACCATTGTCAGCTTAAACCCGGTTATGGTCGACGGTACGGGAATGTGCGGAGCCTGCCGTATCACTGTTGGGGACGAGATCAAATTTGCCTGTGTGGATGGACCGGAATTTGACGGCCATAAAGTGAATTTTGACGAAGCCATGAAGCGTCAGATGATGTATAAGAGTGAAGAAGGGCGCGCTATTTTAAAGACCCGGGAAGGCGATACTCATCATGGCGGCTGCGGACAGTGTGGAGGTGACAACTAATGGACGTTTTAAAGAAAGTACCAGTCAGAGAACAGGATCCAAAAGTAAGAGCAACAAACTTTGAAGAAGTTTGTCTTGGATATAACGAAGAAGAAGCAAGAGAAGAAGCCAGCAGATGTATTCAGTGCAAGAATCCCAAGTGCGTAAAGGGCTGCCCGGTATCCATCGATATTCCAGGATTTATTAAGGAAGTAGAACAGGGCAATATCGAGGAAGCTGCAAAAGTGATTGCAAAATCCTCCGCTCTTCCGGCTGTATGCGGACGTGTATGTCCCCAGGAAAGCCAGTGTGAAGGTCAGTGTATCCGTGGAATCAAGGGAGAACCGGTTTCCATCGGCAAGCTGGAGCGGTTTGTTGCAGACTGGTCCAGAGAGCATGGAATTGTACCGGAGGCACCTGAAAAAACAAACGGCAAGAAGGTTGCAGTCATCGGATCCGGTCCTTCCGGTCTCACCTGCGCAGGCGATCTTGCAAAGCTGGGATACGAAGTTACCATATTTGAAGCGCTTCATGAGCCAGGGGGTGTACTTACTTACGGTATTCCGGAGTTCCGTCTTCCAAAAGACGGCGTGGTACAGCCGGAGATCGACAATGTCAGAAAGCTGGGTGTTAAGATTGAAACCAATGTGATCGTTGGAAAATCTGTTACCATTGATGAGCTTCTTGATGAAGAAGGATTCCAGGCCGTATTTATCGGTTCAGGAGCCGGACTTCCGATGTTTATGGGAATTCCGGGCGAGAATGCCAATGGTGTATTTTCTGCCAATGAGTACTTAACTAGAAGTAATTTAATGAAAGCATTCCGCGATGACTATGATACCCCTATTGTAGCGGGCAGTAAAGTAGCAGTTGTAGGCGGAGGCAACGTTGCGATGGATGCAGCCAGAACTGCTCTTCGTCTTGGAGCTGAAGTGCATGTAGTTTACAGACGGAGTGAGGCGGAACTTCCTGCCAGAGCGGAAGAAGTGCATCATGCAAAAGAAGAAGGAATTATATTTGATCTTCTGTCAAACCCAATTGAGATTCTCACCGATGAGAAGGGCTGGGTAAGCGGAATGAAATGTATCAGAATGGAACTTGGAGAACCGGATGCTTCCGGCAGAAGAAGACCCGTAGAGGTGAAAGGATCTGAATTTGTCATTGATGTAGATACTGTCATCATGTCACTGGGAACATCCCCCAATCCTTTAATATCCAATACGACTAAGGGACTGGATATTAATAAGCGCAAATGTATTATTGCAGAGGAATCTACAGGAAAGACAAGCAAGGAAGGTGTATATGCCGGAGGAGATGCAGTGACAGGAGCTGCAACTGTGATTCTGGCAATGGAAGCCGGACGTGCCGGCGCGAGAGGAATTGACGAATATCTTTCTGCCAGGGAATAATCCGGACAGTAAAGGGCTGCCGCTAAGCTGGCAGCCCTTTTGAAACGGAGAAATTTATCAATGAATAAAAAAGTAGATTTACTAAAGGGACACATATTTACTTCTCTGACGGAACTGGCACTTCCCATCATGGTTACCGCACTGGTTCAGATGGCTTACAGCCTGACGGATATGGCGTGGATCGGCATAGCGGGCGCGCCGTCTGTTGCTGCGGTGGGGGCAGGCGGAATGTATGTCTGGCTTTCCCAGGGAGTTGTGGCGCTTGCTAAGATGGGAGGGCAGGTAAAAGTTGCCCATGCCCTTGGAGGAGGAAGGAAAGAGGAAGCAGCTAAATATGCATCAGGGGCGCTTCAGCTTGGAATTCTGTTTTCTGTTCTTTATGGTGGTCTTTGCATATTTGGGGCAAAGCCGCTGATCGGTTTTTTCGGACTGAGTGACATAGGGATCGTGGAGAATGCCCGGATCTATTTAAAAATCACCTGCGGTCTGATTGTATTTTCTTATATGAATGTGATACTGACCGGTATTCTCACGGCCATGGGAGACAGCAGAACTCCCTTAAAGGCCAATACGGCAGGACTGGTATTAAATATGGTTTTGGATCCGCTTTTAATTTTCGGAGCGGGACCGTTAAAAGGTTTTGGCGTCGGCGGGGCAGCAGCAGCTACGGTAATTGCCCAGGCCGTTGTAACAGTTGTATTTATAAAAGCAATCCGTAAAGACAGAATCGTTTTTGATAAAGTACGCATGCTCCAGAGAGTTCCCCGGGATTATATGGGGGCCATGATCAGGATCGGATTCCCGGCTTCTGTTCAGAATTTAATCTACACCAGCATTTCCATGATTCTCACCCGGTTTGTGGCAGGGTTTGGTGATACGGCCGTGGCGGTACTCCGGGTAGGAGGGCAGATTGAATCCATCTCATGGATGACTGCAGATGGTTTTGCAGCTGCGATTAACTCCTTTGTTGGTCAGAATTATGGGGCAAAGCAGTATGGGAGAGTAAAAAAGGGATATTTTACGGCAGCAGCAGTGATGTTTTGCTGGGGAATGTTCTGCACTTTTTTGCTGGTAGTTTTTCCAAAGCAGATATTCGGGCTTTTCATACATGAGGCAGATGTCATTCCAATGGGAGTGCATTATCTTGTTATTTTAGGTGTCAGTCAGATGTTTATGTGTGTGGAACTTACCACGGTAGGTGCGTTATCGGGGCTTGGAAAAACTTTGTTAAGCTCTGTGATCAGTATCGTATTTACCATAGCGAGGATCCCTCTTGCCATGTACTTAGGCAGCACAGTCCTGGGACTTGACGGAATCTGGTGGGCATTTTCCATATCCAGTATTATAAAGGGAATTCTGTTTTTCCTGTGTTTTATTATCGTTTCCAAAAAGCTTGTGGAAGGGCAGAAGAAATCTTTTTTATAAATTTTTTATTTTAGACTTGAATTTTACCCATGGTTTACGTTAACATATAGGTGGGATTAAGATAGAAAAAAAGCAAAGGGACAGACGATGAAACGAAAAATACAGATTATGTATCATAAAAATGCAGGAGTACTGCGAAGACTGTTCTGCGGTATCATGATAAGTGCCATGGTCTGCACACAGACTGTTCCGGTCTATGCAACTTCCAAGGCAGAAAAAGAAAAGCAGGAAGCTCAGAAAAAGCTGAATGAGGCGAATAAACAGGCGCAGGAAGCTGAGAACAAGAAAAAATCGGCTCAGAATCAGGTCTCTAAGCTTACTACTGATTTAACGGCTCTTTTATCAGATATTAAAGTTCTGGAAAACGATATGGCTAATAAGGAAAAGGAAATCAAACAGGCAGAATCGGATTACCAGGAAGCGAAAAAAGAAGAAGAAAAGCAGTATGCGGCCATGAAAAAAAGAATCCAGTATATGTATGAGAAGGGTGATACACAATACATGGATATTTTTCTTCAGGTAAAGGATATGTCAGATCTGCTTAATAAAGCAGAATACGTAGAAGGTATCTATACATATGACCGGAAGATGCTTGTTAAATTCCAGGAGACAAAGCAGCAGGTTGCGGATTATAAGGATGATCTGGAAGAGGACAAGAATGAGATGGAAGTGATGGAGCTGGAGTATAAGGATCAGAAGAAACAGCTGGAAACTCTCATCGCCACCAAGAAAAAAGAAGTCTCAAATTTTGACAGCCAGCTGGCACAGGCCAAGAAGAACGCGGATCTTTATGCACAGACTGTAGCAAAAAAGAATGAAGAAATCCGCAAGACAAAGGAAGAAGAAGCCAGGAAAAAAGCGGCAGAACAGGC